>JBQDFB010000052.1:0-8090 GCA_052085045.1 Microbacteriaceae bacterium
CCGAACGCGCCCTGCACGCCCTGGCCGAGTTCGACCTCGAGTACGCCGAGCAGCCGTGCGCCACGGTCGACGAGCTCGCCGAGCTGCGCACGCGTGTGAAGTACATGGGCATCCCGATCGCGGCAGATGAAAGCGTCCGCAAGGCCGAAGATCCGCTGGCGGTCGCCCGGGCCGGTGCCGCGGATCTCGTGGTGATCAAGGCACAGCCCCTCGGCGGCATTCGCCGTGCGCTCGACATCGTGGCAGAAACGGGGCTTCCGGCCGTCGTCTCCAGCGCGCTCGACACGGCCGTCGGCCTCAGCCAGGGCGCAGCGCTCGCAGCCGCCCTCCCCAAACTCGACTACGACTGCGGCCTGGGCACCGGAGCGCTGTTCGCAGAAGACGTCGCCGAGCTGACCCCGGTCGACGGTGCGATCCCCGTCACCCGCATCACCCCGGATGCCGCGCGACTGGACCGGCTCGCAGCATCCGCCGACCGTCGCGACTGGTGGCTCACCCGGCTGCGCCGCTGCCACGCCCTACTCCCCTCCTGACCCCCTCGTGGGTTAGTCGGGACTGGGAGAGATCAGGAGCTGCACCAGGGCCGATAGCGCCTCGGTGCCGAAGCGATGCAGGTCCTCGCCCTCGGCGCCGGAGAGCACACCGCGGTTCATCGCACCCTCCCACTGCACCATGAGCATCTGCGCCGCAGCCGGCACATCGATCCGCAACGAGAACAGCCCCGATTCCACGATCCCCCCGACGATGCCCTCGATGCTCGCGACCATCGCCTGCTCCTGCGCGCGATAGGCCGCACCGAACGCCTCATCCCGCAGCGCATGGATGCGGATCTCGCTCATCATGAGGATGCCGAGGCGATCGTCGAATCCGGAGTCCATGATCTTCTGCACGAGCTCGACGGGGTCGACATCGTCCGCGAGTTCACCCGAGCCCACGAACTCGTCGATGCGCCCGCGCACCGACGCCAGCCGCTGCTCGGCGATCGCTGAAGCCAGGTCGAGGAACAGCTCATCCTTCGATTCGAAGTTCGAGTAGAAGGCGCCGCGGGTGAAACCGGCGCGCTCGCAGATCGCCTCGACGCTCGCCCCCTCCAGCCCGACCTCGGCGAAGACCTGGGCGGCGGCATCCATCAATCGCGCGCGCGTGTTCTCGCGACGCCTGGACATGGGGATGGACATACCTCTCACCTTCACATCTAGTGCACAGTTTCGCACCATCAACTCACCGTACGATACACATATGTATCGGATACATGTCTGTATCCAATCTCTCATCCGGCCCTCTCGGAGGAATCTGTGTCCACACTCCTGTCGTCCCTCGGACGCTGGTCGTTCCGCCACCCGTGGCGGGTACTCGTCGCCTGGCTGATCATCCTCGCCGCGGCCGGCGGTGGCGCGGCCGTCCTCCAGCAGGGCACGGACAACTCCTTCAGCATCCCCGGAACCGAGTCGCAGGAGGGTCTCGAGCAGCTCTCGCGCTCGTTCCCGGAAGTGAGCGGCACGAACGCGCAGTTCATCGTGGTCGCCGCCGACGGCGAGCAGGTGACCGACGACGCGTATCGCGAGCCGATCGAGGATGCCGTGGACGAGCTCGGCGGCATCGACGATGTGCTCGCGACGACATCCCCCTACGACGAGATGGTCGAGGGCATGGTCAATGAGGACGCCACCGCCGCCATCGTGCAGCTGCAGTTCGACGGCGAGGCGACCGAGATCTCCGACGAGACGAAGGACTCGCTCACCGCCATGGTCGACGACCTGCGCGACGAGCTGCCCGAGGGCAGCGAGCTGAAACTCGGCGGTGACCTGTTCGCGATCTCGATCCCCGGTGTGACCCTCACCGAGGCGGTCGGCCTCGTGATCGCGCTGATCGTGCTGATCGTGACCTTCCGGTCGTTCGTGGTCGCCGGTCTGCCGCTGCTGACCGCCGTGCTCGGCGTCGGCATCTCGATGGCCGGCATCTTCGCCGCCACGGCATTCGCCTCTGTGTCATCGACGACGCCGCTGCTGGCTCTCATGCTCGGCCTCGCCGTCGGCATCGACTACGCGCTGTTCATCATGGCCAGACACCAGGATCAAGTGCGCGACGGCGTCGACCCCGAGGAGTCGGCCGCGCGCGCCGTCGGAACTGCGGGCTCGGCCGTCGTCTTCGCCGGTATCACGGTGCTCATCGCCCTGATCGGGCTCGGGTTCGCCGGCATCCCGTTCCTGACGACCATGGGCATCGCGGCATCCGTCGCCGTCGCCGTCGCCGTCGCGATCGCCGTCACCCTGACTCCGGCGCTGCTCGGATTCCTCAAGGGTCGCGTCGCCGGGCGCCCGAAGAAGGTGCGCAAGGGCAAGAAGCCCAAGCGCGGCTTCAGCGATCGCTGGGTCGGCGGGGTGACGAAGCATCCGGTCATCACCTCTCTCGCGGTGGTCGTCGGGCTCGGCGTCGTGGCCATCCCCGCGCTCAGCCTCAACCTCGCGCTCCCCAACGCCGGCGTGCTCGCACAGGATTCCGAAGCCCGGCAGAGCTACGACCTCACCGCCGAGGAGTTCGGCCCCGGATTCAACGGCCCCCTCGTCCTCACCGGAACGATCGTCACCTCCACCGATCCGCTGGTGCTGATGGAAGACCTCGGGGATGCCGTGGCCGAGATCGACGGCGTCAAGGAAGTGGCCCTCGCCACGCCGAACGAGACCGCCGACACCGGCATCGTGCAGGTCGTCCCCGAAACTGCGCCGGATGACCCCGCCACCAGCGACCTCGTCCGCGAACTGCGTCTGCACCACGACGAATGGCTCGACGAGTTCGGCATCGACGTGAAGGTCACTGGCTTCACAGCTGTCGCGATCGACATCTCCGACCAGCTCGGCAATGCACTGCTGCCGTTCGGCATCTTCGTGATCGGCCTGTCGCTGATCCTGCTGACGATCGTGTTCCGCTCGCTCTGGGTGCCGATCACTGCGGCCCTGGGATATCTGCTGTCGATCGTCGCCGCGTTCGGCGTCGTCGGCGCCGTCTTCGAGTGGGGCTGGTTCGCCGATCTGCTGCACGTGGCGAAGGTCGGCCCGATCATCAGCTTCATGCCGATCATCCTGATGGGCGTGCTGTTCGGCCTCGCCATGGACTACCAGGTGTTCCTCGTCTCGCGTATGCGTGAGGACTTCGTGCACGACCCCGACTCGAAGTCGCCCTCGCGTGCCGACCGCCGGGCCGCCGCTCTGCGTGCCGTGCGGAGCGGGTTCACCGGGTCGGCGAAGGTCGTCACGGCCGCGGGGCTCATCATGTTCGCCGTGTTCGTCGCGTTCGTGCCCGAGGGCGATTCGTCGCTCAAACCGATCGCGCTCGGCCTCGCCGCCGGAATCGCCATCGACGCGTTCCTCATCCGGATGACGCTGATCCCCGCGCTGATGGCGATCCTCGGCGAGCGCGCCTGGCAGCTCCCGGCCTGGCTGGAGCGGATCCTGCCCAGCGTCGACATCGAGGGCGAGGCCGTCGAACGCGAGCGGCACCTCGCCGCCTGGCCCGGTGACGACTCGATCGTCGCCGCCGACGGGCTCGTGCTCAGCGCAGATGCTCCGATCGTCGAGAGCCTGTCGCTGCGCCTCTCCCCCGGAGACGCGCTCATCGCCACCGGGAGCGAGCGCCGGGTGCGCCGCGCCGTCGCGCTGGCGATCGCCGGACGCCTGGTCCCGGATGCTGGGAAACTCCGCGTCGGCGGGCACCTGCTGCCGGGGCGCGCCGCCTGGGTGCGCCGTCACGTCGGCAGCGTACTGGTCGACGACACGGATGCTGCGCTCCTCGACCTGCGCGAGGCGCTGCGCGGCACGTCAGCCCTCGTCGTGATCGACGGCATCGATCGCTTCACCGGCGGACAACGGGATCAGGCGACAGCCATGCTGCAGCGCGCTGCGGCATCCCGTCCGCTCGCGGTGTTCGCGACAGCATCCGATCAGGGCATCGCCCGCACCATCCTGGCGGAGGCCGCCTGGCCCGCCGCCGACATCATCGACGTCGATCAGGCGTCGACCGCCGAAGATTCCACCCTTGACGACTTCGAGGTGAACGCATGAACCTCTCCATCGAGCGGGCACGGTCCCGCAAGCCCATCACCCTGCTGACGATCATCGGCGTGCTGCTGCTGCCGGCGATCATCGGCGGCATCCTCGTCGCAGCCCTCCAGAACCCCACCGAGCGGCTCGACACGATGACCGCCGCGATCGTGAACGAAGACGAGCCGGTCACGATCGACGACCAGTACACCCCCCTCGGGCGCCAGCTCGCGGCCGGGCTGGTCGAGGGGTCTGATGACATGGACTCGAACCTCACCTGGGTCATCTCCAACGACGAGGATGCCGCGGCGGGTCTCTCCGACGGCAGCTACCAGGCCGTCGTGACGATCCCGTCGGAGTTCTCGACCGCGGCGACCTCGGCCGGACAGACGATCTCGGACGGCGACGGCAACCCCGAACAGGCCACGATCGAGGTGACGACTCCGGACGACGGTCTCGTCGCGGACGACCTGATCACCGCGCAGATCTCGTCCGTCGCAGCCGACACCATGGGCACCACGCTCAGCGAGGCGACCACGGAGAACATCCTCGTCGGCTTCACGACGATCGGCGACCAGATCGGCGAGGCCGCTAGGGGTGCGGACGAGCTCGCGACCGGCGCACGGTCTGCCGCAGATGGCGCGGCCGAGCTGCCGGACGGGGCGACGCAGCTCGCCGATGGTGTCACCGAGCTCGGAACCGGAGCTGCGGGTCTGGCTACCGGAGCGACCGAGATCTCGGACGGCGCCGGACAGCTCACCGGCGGAGCCTCCCAGCTCGCCGACGGAGCGACGTCACTCGCGGGCGGCCTCGACACGATCGCGGGGAAGACGCGCGAAGCGGGCGCTGGTGCGACCCAGCTCGGCCAAGGACTCCTCAGCGGTGCGGATGCTGTGGAGGCGAACGGCATCGTTCCGGGCGAAGTCGTCTCCGGTGCGCAGGATCTCGCCGCGGGCGCGGGCGCGCTGGCGGAGCAGTGCCGTCTGGTGTCGTCGTCTCCGGAGTTCTGCGACGAGCTCGACAACCTCGCCGCCGGGGCCGGGCAGTCTGCGGGCGGGATCGAGCAGGTCGCCGCGCAGGCTCCAGGCACGGTTGCTGCGCAGCTGCGCGAAGCGGGCAACGCCGCCAACACGTTCGGCGGTGGCCTCGATCAGCTCGCGGCCGGCGTGGATCAGTCCGCTGCCGGTGCGCGCGACCTGAGCACGGGCGCCGCAGGGCTGCGTGATGGAGCTGCCGGCATCACCGGCGGAGCCACGCAGCTCGCCGACGGCGCGACCCAGCTGAGCACAGGCGCCACGCAGTTGAGCGATGGTGCCACGGCCCTCGCCGACGGCGCCGACGAGCTCGCAACGGGCCTGGATGACCTGGCGACCGGGAACGCCGAACTCGCGGACGGTCTGCACCAGGCGACCGATCAGCTCCCCTCGTTCAGCGACCAGGAGTCCACCTCGCTCGCATCGGTGATCGCCGACCCGGTGTCATCCAACGGGCAGTCGAACACGATCTTCGGGCCGACGGCGATCCCGCTGCTCACCGCGGTGGTGCTGTGGTTCGGCGGACTCGCGTCGTTCCTCGTGATGCGCGCGCACACCACCCGCACCCTCACCTCGCGGCGCTCTTCTGCGGGGCTCACGCTCCGCGCCTTCTGGCCGGCCGCAGCGATCGGCGCGGGTCAGGGTGTGCTCGTCTCCCTGATCGTGCAGATCGTGGCGTCGTACGACGTCGCAACGTGGTGGGCGTTCGCCGGAACCGCGGTGCTGGCCGGAGTCGCGTTCGCTGCGGTGAACCAGGCGCTGGTCGCCCTGTTCGGCGGAATCGGACGCTGGATCAGTGCGCTGGTCGGTGTCGTCGCTGTCGCGACAGGGCTGATCTCGACCGTGCCGGGGTGGCTCGCCGCCCTCGGAGCGGCGCTCCCCACCGCGCCGGCATTCACCGGGCTGATCTCCGCGAACGGCAGTGCCGCGGCCGGGTTGGTGGTCTGGGGTGTCCTGTCGCTGGTCGTCACGACGATCGCGATCGCCCTGCGCCGAACCACCTCCGCGAAGGCGGTGCTCGCCTAACCCCCGGCATCCGCCCGTCCTTCGCCTCGTGAAAGGAGAAAGATGCATGTTCCCAGGCCGGGAGGCATGCATCTTTCTCCTTTCGCTGTGCCGCGAGCGCGGAGCGCGACGCGGCGAGCGAGACGCGCACGTCAGCTCAGGCCGCTGTAGGCGTGCAGCCCCTTGAAGAAGACGTTGACGATCGTGAAGTTGAAGATCACGGCGGTGAAGCCGACGATCGACAGCCACGCGGACGGGTTGCCGCGCCAGCCGCGCGTCGCACGCGCGTGGATGTACCCGGCGTAGAGCACCCAGATGATGAAGGTCCAGGTCTCCTTGACGTCGAAGCCCCAGTAGCGGCCCCAGGCGTCCTGTGCCCAGATGGCGCCGGCGATCAGCGTGAACGTCCAGAAGATGAAGCCGATGATCGCGAAGCGGAATGCCGTGCCCTCCAGGCGGTCGGCGACCGGAAGCGTGCCGAGGAACCGCGGCCCCGGCTTCTCCACGGCCTCGGCCAGCCGTCGCTCGCGTCGCGACTGCATCAGCTGCAGCACCGACAGTGCGCAGGCGAGTGCGAAGAACGCGGTGCCCAGCGAGGCGACGAAGACGTGGATCACGAGCCACACGCTCTTGAGCGGATCCATCAGCGGCACCACGCCCACGTAGAAGCTGATCGCCGCGGCCCCCATCAGCACGACGACGAGGCCGGTGATGAAGGTGCCGAGGAAGCGCAGATCGACGCGAGTGAGCACTGCCAGGTACACGAGCACGACGAGCAGCGTGCCGGTCATCGCGAACTCGTAGAGGTTCGCCCACGGCACGCGTTCGGCCGCGATGCCGCGCGTCACGGTCGCGGCGAGCTGGAACAGGAACCCGAGCACGGTCAGCGCCGTGCCGATCCGCGCCATCACATAGCGCGGCCGCGACGGAATGCCTGCTGATGGATCGGATGCTGACGGATCGGATGCCGTTACCGCAGCATCCGCGTCAGATGACGCCCCCGATACGACCGGTGCACCGGCACCGACCAGCACGCCCTCGCGCACCAGGCGCGCATCCGCACTGACCTCGGAACGGCGGGCCAGATCGAACGCGTACGCGACGAAGGCGGCCGCGTAGATCGCGATCGCCGTCCAGATGAACAGGATCGAGAGGGAATCGAGATCGGGCATGGTGCCAGTCTACTTTCGGGGTGTCTCGGGTGAAGGGGGTGTCTCGGGTGATGGGGCACCGCGTTTCGCGGGTGAGGAGGAATCGAGCAGCCGGGCGTGGCCTGTCGCGAGATCGTCGACGGCGGCGCCGAGGCTCGGGTCCTCGCCGCGGGCGAGACCGGCGTACTCCAGTCGCACCTCGCTCTCGCCTGCAGCTCCTTCGGCGGCCGTGGCCTTCACCCACATGCGACGGCGCGGGATGAACAGGGCGAGCATGAGTCCGCCGAGCGCCAGCAGGGCGAACACGAGCACCCAGATCGCCGAGGCGTCGTGGTGGATCTGCAGCGAGACGAACCGCTTGACCGACTCGGTGTAGTCCGTGGCGTTGGCCGGAGACTCGTCTTCGAAGGTGATCGTGCCGCGTCCGTCCGGCAGTTCGGCTGTCTCACCCGGCTGCAGTTCGATCGATTCGACGCCGCTGTCGTCGCCGACGATCGGGGTGAGCTCCTCGGTGTCGAGCACGTACACCGATCGCGGCGTGCCGTCGTCGATGCCGAGGTCGCCCTCGTACACGCGGAGGGTGAGGAGAGGCGCCAGCAGGTCGCCGTGCGCCGACGCGAAGGCACCGGATTCGAGGGTGACAGCACTCGGGTAGAAGAAGGCGGCGATGCCGAGCTGCTCCGGCATCCCATCGGTGACCTTGATGACTCCGAGCGAGGTGAGCGCGTTGTCCTGCGGCAGGAAGGGCACGGAGTTGCCGTAGACGACGTCGCCGTCGGCGTTTCGCACCGTGATGGTCGGTGCGTACCCGTTGCCGAGCAGGTAGACCTTGTCACCGGCGATGTCGAGCGGATGGTTGACGC
>JBQDFB010000052.1:8190-14056 GCA_052085045.1 Microbacteriaceae bacterium
CCGTTGCCGAGCAGGTAGACCTTGTCACCGGCGATGTCGAGCGGATGGTTGACGCGCACGGCATCCTCACGCGTCTCGCCGTTCTCACGCACCGAGACGTTGGCAGAGAAATCGCCCGCCTGGCCAGAGGCCGCCGAGCCGTACTCCTGGTAGGTCACATCGAACGAGTCGAGCGTCATCGAGTACGGGCTGAGAGCGTCGTCGCTGACGAAGCGTCCGCGGTTCATCGACTCGTAGTCCAGCAGCGTATTGACGAAGGTCTGCCCCTCGACGACCACGCGCTGACCGGTGTACGCGAAGCTGCCGCCGACGCCGACCGCGATCAGCACCCCGACGAGCGCGATGTGAAAGATGAGGTTGCCGGTCTCGCGCCAATAGCCGCGCTCCGCAGAGACCGAGTACGTGCGACCGGACTTCGAGGCGGTGTCGTACCGCTCGACGCGATATCCGAGAGCCTTCAGCTGCTTCTGGGCGACGTCGATCGAACGGGATGCTTCGGTCTCGGCATCCTGCGCCGTCTCCGGGAGCGGACGAGCGGCCTCGCGGTGATCCTCCAGCCGCGCCAGCCGCGCCGGCGTCCGCGGCGGGCGGGCGCGCAGCGCCTTCAGGTGATGCTTGACGCGCGGGATGACGCAGCCCACGAGTGAGATGAACAGCAGCAGGTAGATCGCGGAGAACCACGGCGACAGGTACACGTCGAACATGTTCATCGCGTCGAGCACGGGGAACAGCTCGGGGTTGTCGGTCTGCCACTGGGTCACGCCGTTGGGGTCGGCCATCCGCTGCGGGAAGATCGAGCCGGGGATCGCTGCGATGGCGAGCACGAGCAGCAGGATGATCGCCGTGCGCATCGAGGTGAGCTGACGCCACCCCCAGCGCAGCCAGCCGACGATTCCGAGACGCGGCTGGTTGATCACACTGTCGTCGCCGTCGACGTGGTCTGAGGGACGGAGCGGGTCGGAAGACGTCACGGCATCCTTCTGGTCGGTGCGGGAATCAGCGCGGGAATCAGAGCGGGAGGATGACACTGCCCATCACCGCCCCGAGGCGCGACATGATGTCGGTCCACAGGCCCGTGACCATGAGGATGCCGAGCAGGATGAGGAGGATGCCGCCGATGATGTTCACGACACGGATGTGGCGGCGCAGGAAGCCGATCGCCCGGGTGGCCCAGCCGAACCCGAGGGCGGCGAGCAGGAACGGGATGCCGAGGCCGAGGCTGTACGCCAGGCCGAGGAAGCCGGCGCGAACGGGGTCTCCGACGTTGATCGACAGCGCGACGATCGCCGCGAGCGTCGGCCCCATGCACGGTGCCCAGCCGATGCCGAGTGCGACGCCGAGCAGCGGCGCGCCGATCATGCCGGCGGTGGAATCGACCTGAAAACGCAGCTCGCGCTGCGCGAAGCCGAACAGCCCGAGGAAGATGAGCCCCATCAGGATGATGACGACACCCAGGATGCGGGTGATGATGTCGCCCCACTGCAGGAAGAAGATCCCCGCCGTGCCGCTGAGGGCGGTGTAGGCGACGAAAACGACGGCGAATCCGAGGATGAACAGCAGCACGCCCAGCACGAGGCGCCCGCGTGCGGGAGTTTCGGCATCCGCCGTGCTCGAGGATCGCGGGGCGACCGCTCCGCCGAGGAATCCGAGGTAGCCGGGGACGAGCGGGAGCACGCACGGTGAGAGGAACGACACGAGTCCGGCGAGCATCGCGACCGGGATCGCGAGCCAGAGGGCGCCGGAACCGATCAGCTCCTGGGTGTTCACGCGCTCTCCGCGAGCGCGTCCTTGACGAGCGTGGACAGGATGGAGGGACCATCGAGCGGCCCGACGATGCGCGCGGCGACGCGGCCCTGCTTGTCGAGCACGAGGGTCGACGGGGTGCCCTGCAGCGGAGCATCCTGCGCGAACGCCAGCTTCGCCTCACCGCTGTCGACGTCGAGCAGGCTCGGGTATGTCACCCCGTACGTCTCGGCGAAAGCCCGGGCGGTGTCCGCCTGGTCGTAGATGTTGACGCCGATGAACGAGACGGCCTCATCTTGGTTCTCCTGCCAGACCGTCTCGAGGTCCTTCGCCTCGACCCGGCACGGGGCGCAGGCGGCGTACCAGAAGTTGACGACCGTGACATCGCCGGCGATGTCCGCGCTGCTGAACTGCTCACCGTCCTCGGTGACGCCGCCGAACTCGATCGGTTCGCCGCGTTCGGCCTCGGGGATCTCGACGAACGCGCCATCGGCCGAGATGTAGCCTTTGCCGTCGCCCTCGAGGTACTGCTGCGCGACGGGATCCGGGGCGCAGGCGCTCAGAGAGACGGCGACGAGCGCGGCGAGCGCGGCTCCGATTGCACGACGAGAGCGTCGAGTTCGGGAGGAGCGGCCGCTGCGAATCGTTCGAATCGTCGAGGCGAGTGGCACGTTCCCAGTCTAAACCGGGGATTCTATGGGTGATCTGGAAGGTTCCACCCCCTCGCGGGCGCTCAGAACCGCGCGAGCACATCCGCGACGCCGGCCCGGAACTGCGGGCACGTCGTGATGTCGTGAGCGCTGCAGCGCACCGCGTGCTCGGTCATCTCCTTCGAGCGCTGCATCTCCAGCATCCGCCTGTCGAGGTCGGCGAGGTGCGCATACAGCACCTCGTGCCGACCCCGGCTGCTGTCATCGAGCAGCACACCGATCTGCTCGAGGTTCATGCCGGCGGCCTTGCTGCGTTGGATCACGGCAATGCGCACGATCTCGTCTTCGCCGTATCGGCGCCGGTCGGCGGTGTCGCGCGCCGGCTTCAGGAGTCCGACGGATTCCCAGTGCCGCAGCACGTTCGTCGGCAGATCGAACCGTTCGGCGACCTCGCCGACGGACCAGGGATGCGGGTCACTTGACTTCATGTTGACATGAAGTCACACACTGATTGAGAAATCAACTTCAGGAGGACCACCATGTACGACGCGATCGTGATCGGCGCCGGCCCCGCGGGGCTGCAGGCAGCGCTCACCCTGGGCCGGATGCACCGCTCTGCGCTCGTGCTTGATTCCGGCCAGTACCGCAACGGGCCGGTCGAGCACATGCACAACGTCATCGCCTCCGACGGCACCGCACCGTCGGCGTTCCGGGCGACCGCGCGTGATCAGCTCGGCGAGTACGCCACCGTCGAGGTGCGAGATGTCGCGGCTGAGCGGATCGACGGCACCGTCGACGACTTCACCGTGCAGCTCGGCAGCGGCTCGACCGAGCGCGCGCGCCGGGTGATTCTCGCGACGGGCATCGCCGATGACCTGCCGGCTGTCCCTGGGCTCGACGAGCTGTGGGGGCGGAGGGCATTCTCTTGTCCGTTCTGCGACGGCCACGAGTACGCCGGGCTCGACATCGGGGTCCTCGGTGCGTCGGCGCGCACCGCTCACCTGGCCTCGTTGCTCGCGCCGATCGTCGGGAGCATCACCGCGTTCCCCCTCGGCGAGCAGCCCACAGACGAGGATCGTGCGGCGCTCGATGCCGCGGGAGTGCGCATCCACCCCGAGTTCGTCGAGGCGGTCGATCCCGAAGGCGAGGGAGTGCGCGTCACCGCGGGCGACGAGAAGGTCGACCTGGCTGGACTGTTCGTGGCCGCGGGAACGATGCGGCAGCGGGCGCCGTTCGCAGACGACCTCGGGCTGCAGATGACGGCATCCGGGGCGATCGAGACCGACGACTTCGGTCAGACCTCGATGCCGGGTGTCCTCGCCGCCGGTGACCTGGCACACCGTGCATCGCTGCCCGGCGCGATGGCCTCGGTGATCCAGGCCGCGGCCGCCGGTCAGATGGCGGCCGTCTGGGTGGTGCAGGGGCTCGCGGCGCACGCGGCATCCTGAGCCGTTCACAACTCCTCAAGCGCCTGTGCCACGGCGCGGTCGTGTCGCGGAAACTCGCGGTGCGGCCGCCGCGCCGCTGACGGACGTGAGGAGTTGTGCGCGAAGTCAGACGGCGCCGAGGTCCACGCCGGCCGCGGCGGGCTCGACATAGCCGACCTCGCGCCAGACGTCGCCGACCCGCTCGAACGAGGTGATGCTCGACAGGGCGCAGCGCCGGGTGCGCGGGTCGTGCCGCAGACGGATGCCGGCGACGTGCAGGTGCGTGATCCAGATCGGCGCCTGATGCGAGACGATCACGGCATCGCCGCCGTTCGCCTCGTTCCACACGCTGTTCATCGCCGCCTCCATACGGTCGGCGATCGACAGGTACGGCTCACCCCAGGTCGGCACCGAAGGGTTCCGCAGGTGCCACCAGTTGCGGGGGTCGCGCAGCGACCGACTCATCCGCGTGCCCTCGAACACGTTCGCCGGCTCGATCACCCGCTCGTCGAGAACGGGCTCCAGTCCGAAGAGCTCGGTGAACGGCTCCGCGGACTCCTGCGTGCGCTGCAGCGGTGAGCAGTGCAGCGATGCGACCGGGCGACCCTGCTCTTCGATGTGCTCGGCGGCGGCTCGCGCCATCCGCCGTCCGTCTTCGCTCAGCCGGTAGTGCGGCAGTCGGCCATAGAGGACGCGCTGAGGATTATGGACTTCCCCGTGGCGAACCAGGTGCAGACGTTCGGCGGGCATGCCCTCAGTCTAGGGAAGCCCGCCGTACGCGTGCGCGCTCACACTTTCTTGTACTGCGCCGATCCGAAGCCGATGATGAGGTGGCCGATGAAGGGCAGGAACCACAGCAGGAAGAACGAGAACACCCCGCCCTTGCCGAAGTTCTTGCCCTCCTTGATCGCCACCACGATCGCAAAGATGACGTTCACGATCGGGATCAGATACAGCAGCGCGAACCAGCCGGACATGCCGGCGATCTTCACGAGGAACACCCAGTTGACGATGGGGATCAGTGCCAGGATGCCGGGGTACCCGGCCTTCACGAAGACCTTCCACATCGTGATCGCGTAGATCACGTAGTAGATGATGGTCAGCACGATCGAGCTCGTCGAGAAGATCTGCTCGCTGATCAGATTCGAATCCAAGGTCCACCCCTCCGTCGTCAGCCGCGGTAGATGGCCGACTGCGCGAGAGTCTATCGACGCGTCGCTCAGAGCCGCAAGCGGCCTGCCGCGCCCCCGTAGAATGGCGGAATGCTTCGCACTCACACGACCGGCTCTCTGCGAGCCGAGCACATCGGTCAGACTGTCACCCTCACGGGTTGGGTCGATCGTCGTCGTGATCACGGCGGAGTCGCCTTCATCGATCTGCGGGATGCTTCGGGCATCGCCCAGGTCGTCATCCGCGACGAAGAAGTGGCGCACCCGCTGCGCAGCGAGTTCGTGCTGAAGGTCACCGGCGAGGTCTCCCGACGCCCCGAGGGCAACGCGAACCCGAACCTGCCCTCCGGCGACATCGAGGTCATCGCGACCGACGTCGAGGTGCTGAACGAATCCGCTCCGCTGCCGTTCCAGGTCTCCACCGGTCTCGGCGACAGCGAGACGATCGGTGAGGACGTCCGGTTCAAGCACCGCTATCTCGACCTGCGGCGCCCGTCGGCAGCATCCGCTCTGCGCCTGCGCTCGAAGGTCTACAAGGCGGTCCGCGACGTCCTCGACGAACGCGAGTTCGTCGAGGTCGAGACGCCGACGCTCACGCGTTCCACGCCCGAGGGCGCCCGCGACTTCGTCGTGCCCGCGCGACTGCACCCGGGCAGCTGGTACGCGCTGCCGCAGAGCCCGCAGCTGTTCAAGCAGCTGCTCATGGTCGGCGGCATCGAGAAGTACTACCAGATGGCGCGCAGCTACCGTGATGAGGACTTCCGCGCCGACCGTCAGCCGGAGTTCACGCAGCTCGACATCGAGATGAGCTTCGTCGACCAGGAAGACGTCATCGAGATGATGGAAAGCGTCCTGGTCGCGATGTGGAAGACGATCG
>JBQDFB010000053.1:0-1897 GCA_052085045.1 Microbacteriaceae bacterium
TCACCGTACGAGGGGCGGTCATCCCGACGCGGGCGATCACTCCCACGATCGTCCCTACGAGGGCGATCACTCCCACGATCATCCCGACGCGGGCGATCGTCGCGACGCGGACGCTCATCACGATCAAAGCGAGGACGCTCATCACGCCGCGGTCGCTCGTCACGGCTGTACCGCCCACGCTCGCCCCCACGGTCGTCGCGGCTCGGACGCTCATCACGATTGAACCGAGGACGATCTCCCTGGAACCGCGGCCGATCCCCGCCGCGCTCGTCGCGGCGGTGCGGAGCTTCCCGGCGGCCGGACTCGGCGCGACCGCGTATACCGCGAGCCTCGTCACGACCGGCACGCTCCTGGTCGGTCCAGCGGCGCTTGGGCGCACCGGTTCCCTCTTCGGCAGGGCGATAGCCGCGGTGGTTCGGGCTCTTGCTGCCCGGGCGACGATCGTAGCCGCGGTCCGACGTGCGAGAGCGGTCCGACGTGCGGGAGCGGTCCGACGAGAAACCGCGCTCCCCAGCATCCGATCGCTCGTTGCGACCGCCCTCCGGGCGACCGGCGCCAGGCCGACCACCGGCGTGACGGTCGTGGAACGACGTCTTCTTCGCGTAGCGCGGCTCGAAATTGCGGGACGGGCGACCGCCCTTGGGCTTGCCATTCTTGGGCATGGTGTTTCCTGACTGTCTCTGACACGAGAACAGCGCCGCTCGCGCGCACAGAGATCAGCGCGCGGCAGTCATACCCGAGCATCCGTCGGCCGGGGCCATTCATGTGATGGTTTATGAACCATCGGCCCTGGGCTCACACTCACGCTCATCCCGCACATCGCGGGTGCCCGAAGCCGACGTGACAATTCTACCCGAGACACCTGGGAGCGACCCACGATGGGCCTCGTAACATGGCATTGTGACCTCACCCTCCCCCACCGGCATCCAGACCCATCTGACGCGCGGCGGCGTCACGGCGCAGATCGCCCAGGTCGGTGCATCCCTCCGCGGCCTCACCGTCGGCGGGGTCGATCTCGTCGCCCGCTACCCGGAGGACGTACCGACGCCGTCATGCTCCGGCGTCGTGCTCGCGCCGTGGCCGAATCGGATCCGCGACGGCGCCTGGCGCGACGACGAAGACGTCCGCCAGCTCGCGATCACCGAGCCGAAGCTGCGCAATGCCAGCCACGGACTGCTGCGGTTCACCGCGTACGAGATCGAACAGACGGATGCCGCCGCCACTCTCCGCGCGACGATCCATCCGCAGACCGGTTACCCGTACGAGATTGCAACCGCGGTGACGTACGCGCTGACCGACACTGGCATCGAGGTCACGCACACGCTGACGAACTGGTCGGATGCCGCGGCCCCCGTCGCCCTCGGAACGCACCCCTTCGTCACCATCGGAGATGTGGACCCCCGGAATCTCGTGCTGCGGATTCCTGCCGCCGCCCAGTTCGAGACAGACGAGCGGATGCTGCCGACCGAAGCCGTCGCAGCCCCCGAAGAGTTGCGCAGCGGGGTGCGCCTGGGCGGCATCACCCTCGACACGGGGTTCACCCGGCTCGCCCGCGACGCGGACGGCCGCGTGCGGCACACGCTCACCGCCCCGGACGGCCGACACGTCACGCTGTGGCAGGGCGAGGGATTCGACTTCGTGCAGGTCTACACGACGACGAACTATCCCGGCCAGCAGCTCGCGGTCGCGATCGAGCCGATGACCGCCCCCGCCGACGCGTTCAACAGCCGCATCGGCCTCCGCCGCCTCGCGACCGACGAGACGTGGACGCTGTCGTGGGGGATCGAGTTCGGCTGAGCTGGTCTGGTCTGGTCTCGAGGGTTTCGAGGTTTCGAGGTTTCGACTCGCCTGCGGCTCGCTCAACCCGTTTCGTCTCGCTGCGCTCGCTCAACGCCCC
>JBQDFB010000053.1:1997-13901 GCA_052085045.1 Microbacteriaceae bacterium
CGCCTCGGCAGGACCGGAATCGCCGTCCGGTGTGCGCGGCGGCGTGTCCGTGCCCCCAGCGTCCCCGGCATTCCCAGCATCCGGCCCGGCCTTGCGTGCCCGACGACGCTCGCGCGCCCCTTCGACGAGGTTGTAGAGCGTCGGCAGCACCACCAGCGTCAGCACGGTCGACGAGATGAGCCCGCCGATCACGACGATCGCGAGCGGCTGCGAGATGAACCCGCCGTGACCGGTGATCCCCAGCGCCATCGGTGTGAGGGCGAAGATCGTCGCGAGCGCTGTCATGAGGATCGGTCGCAGACGCTTCTCACCACCGGCCATCACGGCTTCGGCAGTCGACAGTCCCTTCGCGCGATACTGGTTCACCAGGTCGACGAGCACGATCGCGTTCGTGACCACGATGCCGATGAGCATCAGCACACCGATCAGCGATGCAACACCCAGCGGCACGCCCGTCGCGATCTGCAGCAGGATCGCGCCGGTCGCCGCGAACGGCACCGACACCAGCAGCAGCAGCGGCTGCCGCAGCGACTTGAAAGTCGCGACCATGACGACGTAGACGATCAGGATCGCCGCGAGCATCGCGAGCCCGAGCTGCGTGAACGAATCAGTCTGCTGCGAGGCGACGCCGCCGACCTCGGCCGAAGCGCCATCCGGCAGGTCAACGGCCTCCAGGGCCGCGGTCACCGATGCGGTCGCCGTGGCGAGGTTGTCCGACGACGGCGGCACCGTGATGGTCGCCGTGCGCCGGCCCTGCTCGGTCGTGACCGAGGTCGGCCCCTCGGCCTGCTCGACGGTCGCGACATCCTGCAGTTCGATGATTCCGGCAGCGGTCGGGATCTCCAGCGCGCGCAGCTCGTCGACGGTGGCCGGCGGTTCGGATGCTGCGAGGTTCACCGTCAGCGCGGTGTCATCGAGTTCGACCGATCCGATCTGCTGCGGACGCATCGTGCTCGAGACGAGCGTGCCGACGGCGACCTCCGAGAGACCGCGCTCCGCGGCGGCCTCACGGTCGACGACCACGGCGATGTAGGGCAGGGATGCTGCCAGGTTGTCGGTGATCTGACCGATGCCGTCCCGCCCGTCGAGCTCGTCGCTCACGGCCGTGGTCGCTTCGGTGAGCGCCTCGCCGTCCGGCGCCGTGATGTTCACTTCGATGTCCGTCGAACCGAAGCCGGCGGCGGCGTTCACGCTGATCTCTCCGACATCTTCGAGGTCGTCGGTGGCGTCCAGCACATCGGCGCGCAACTGCTCCTGGTCGACGTCGGCCGAGGTCATGATCGAGTACGTCACGCCCGCTCCGCCGGAGAACGCATCCATCAGGGATGACCCGCTGGATCCGATCGACACCTGCACGTTCTCGATGCCATCGATGCCCTCGATGGCATCTTCGACGACGGCGGCCGCGGCATCCTTGGCCTCCAGGCTCGCGGTCGGGCCGAGGTCCTGTGTGACGGTCATCGTGTTCTGGCCGGTGTCGCTGAGGAAGTTGATCTTCATCAGCGGTGCCGCCGCGAGCGTGCCGCCGAGGACGACCACGGCGAGGATCACGGTGAGGCCCGAGTGCTTGAGCGTCCAGTTCAGAATCGGGCGGTATCCGCGCTGCAGCGGCGTGGGCGGAGCATCCGGGTGCTCGGGGTCGATGACCTCGCCGTCGGCGTTCTTCAGCTCCTTGCCGGGCTTGAGGAACCAGTACGCGAGCACGGGCACGATCGTCAGCGACACCAGGAGCGAGGCGACCATCGCGATCGTCACCGTCATCGCGAACGGCCGGAACAGCTCGCCGACCATGTCTCCGACGAAGACGATCGGCAGGAACACCGCAACCGTTGTGATCGTGGATGCTGTGATCGCCGCGGCCACCTCGCGCACCGCGAGGCGGATCGCATCACCCTTGTCGGCGCCGCCGACATAGTGCCTCTTGATGTTCTCGATCACGACGATCGAGTCGTCGACCACGCGTCCGATCGCGATGGTCAGCGCGCCGAGCGTGAGCACGTTCAGCGAGTAGCCGAACGCCTGCAGCCCGATGAACGTGATGAGCACACTGGTGGGGATCGAGATCGCCGTGACCAGAGTCGAACGGATCGACAGCAGGAAGACGAGGATGACGAGCACCGCGAACACGAGACCGAGCAGACCCTCGGTGGCGAGGGTCTCGATCGACTGCTCGATGAACGGAGCCTGGTCGAACACGATCGTGAACTCCGCGTCGGGGAAGCTCTCCCTGAGCTCGTCGATCGCCGCGATCACGCCGTTCGACACCTCGACGGTGTTGGCGGCGGGGAGTTTCGTGATCGAGATCGACAGGGCGTCCTCACCGTTGACGCGCGAGATCGACGAGACCGGTTCGGATGCCAGCTCCACGGTCGCGACGTCGGCGATCGTCGCATCCGTTCCGACCAATGGCAGGGCGGCGATCTCGTCGACGGAGGTGATCTTCGCCCCGGTCTGGACCGTGAGCGTCTCGTCGTTCTCGGTGATCTCCCCGCCCGGGAACAGCGTGCCGTTCTGTTCCAGCGCGTCACGGATCGACTGGTCGCTGGCTCCGGCTGCGGCGAGATCCGCCTGGTCGGGCGTGATGGTGATCTGCTGGCCGAGCCCGCCGACGATCTCGGCAGCGTTGACGCCGTCGACGTCCTCCAAGTCCGGCACGGCGACGTTCTCAAGATCCGTCTGCGCGGTCTCGGCATCGTCGAATCCGGTGACGGCGACCTGGATGACGGGGAAGTCGTCGATCGACACCGACAGCACCTGCGGCTCGACGTCGTCGGGCAGCTCGGAAGAGATCCGGTTGATCGACTGCTGCATCTTCTGCTCGGCGGTGGCGAGGTTCTCACCGTAGGCGAACGTCGCCTGGATGATCGAGGCGTTCGTCGTGCTCGTCGCGCTGGTCGACTCGAGCCCCGGAACCCCCTGGATCGCGGTCTCGATCGGCGTGGAGACGTCGTTCTCGACGACCTCGGGCGAGGCACCGGGGTAGTTCGTCATCACCACGAGAGAAGGGAGCTCGAGCGACGGGATGAGCTCCTGCTTGAGGTTCGTCAGCGCGAGCCCGCCGAAGATGGCGGCAACGATCGTGATGAGGGCGATCAACGCACGGTTGCGCAGACTCAGGACGGCGAGGTTCGACACGGTTGTTCTCTCTCGGATCAGGTGGTGCGGCTGTCGTCGCCGAGGATGCCGGCGAGTGCTGTTTCGATGATGTGGCGAGGCAGCGGAACGTCATTGATCTGCGAGTGCCAGAGTACGCCGTCAATGAAGACGGCCGCTGCCGTTGCCCGTTCCGCGCCGTGCACCGGCTCGAGCACGGCGACGAGATCGCGCGACAGCGTGCGGGCGAGTTCCCGGATCTTCGGGTCGTGCACCGCGGCGGTGACGACGGCTCGGTCGGCCTGCGCCGCCGGCGCATCGCTCAGAGCCTCGGCCAGGAAGGCGGCGATCACTGTCGGTGTCGCGCCCTCCGCGGCGAGAGTGTCGCGCATCCGCTGCAGTTGGACATCGACATGTGCGACGAGAAGCTGCAGGGCGGCCTCCCGCAGGTCGTCGAGCGTGTCGAAGTACTGTGTCGTCGCCCCGAGCGGCACCTCGGCGCGCGCCGCGACCATCCGGTGCGTGATCGCGTTGACGCCGACCTCGGTGATCAACTCGGCGGCCGCACGCACGATCGCGTTGCGACGGGCCTCCGGATCGCGGCGGCGCCGCGGGGAATCCGACATGATCCTCCTGGACATCTGTACATGTACATTTGTACAGATCGTTTCCTGAACGGTGACTGAACGCGTCTCGTCGTCAGAACGTCATGCCGACGCCGAGCCCGCCGATCGCGGCGAGGACGGATGCTGCAAAGGTCCCGACCACATGCCCGATCGAAGCCGGTCGCTCGCCATCCCACCACAGCGCGAGAGCGTCGAGCATCGCCGTGCTGAAGGTCGTGTACCCGCCGAGGAGCCCCGCGCCGACGATGGTCACCGCATCGGGGATGGATGCCGTCAGCACCCCGAGCGCGAACGAGCCGGTGATGTTCACGACGACGATCCCCCACGGGAAACGACCCCGCGTCAGAGTCATGATCCCGACGTCGACGAGGTAGCGCAGGCCGGCGCCGATGCCGCCGGCGACGGATGCGAGCAGAAAGAGGAGCGGCGTCATGTGCGGCGCCTCCTGCCCAGGTTCATGCCGAGCACGGCAGCAGCGATGCCGAGCCCCAGGGTCAGCGCAGCGCAGATCGCAGCGATCAGCGGAGCATCCGCCCACAGCTCGACCGACCCGACCGCGAACGCGCTGTAGGTGGTGAACCCGCCCAGGATGCCGGTGCCGAGGAACACCCGCACCTCAGACGAACTCGGAAGCCGTGCCGCGAGCACCCCGATGAGCAGAGCACCGACGACGTTGACGATGAGCGTCGCGAGTGGGAAGCCGCCCACGTGGGGCACGAGCATCCCGACGCCGAGCCGAGCTGCGGTACCCAGCATCCCGCCCAACATGACGAGAAGCAGGCGGCGGAATGTCACGCGGCAACTCTAGCCGCGGCATCCGTTCGGGCGGGGAAAACAGCGATGGGCGGAGAGATGCTGATCATCCCTCCGCCCATCGGCGAGAACTCCGCCCATCGGTGGGGGCGGTTTCACCCGCTATCAGAGGTTCGCCTCGGCGTAGATGCGCAGCGCGTCGCGGACGAACTCCGCGCCGCGGGTGCTGCCATCGGCCGTGGCGTAGTTGGCGCCGAAGCGCGGGTCGGCGACGTACATCTCGCCGAGACCGATCACGTAGGCCTTCGTGTCGCCGCCGGGGGTGGATGCCGGCGTGCCGGGCACTCCGGTCAGCCAGTCCACCTGGCGCTTCGCGAGAGCCTGAGCCTCGTCGGATTCCGGAGCGACGCCGCTTTCGGCGGCGGCCGCCCAGTCGCTGGAGAGATCGGCGACGTGCTGCTGCCACTCGGCCTTCTCCGAGGCGGAGAGGCTCCGCCACCAGCGGTCGCCGTCGGCGTACGCCTTCTTGCCCCAGCGCTGTTCGACCTCATCCTGGTACTGGGTGTGGTCGAACCCGTCGAACATGTTCTCTGCCATGAGAGATTCACCTGCTTTCAATGCGTTGATGGTTGTCTCGACCGACGCGATCTGCCGCGTCAGCCTGTTCTGCTCCTCACGCAGGTACGCGAGATGCGTCTCGAGAGCGGATGCTTCGGGCACTCCCTCGCGGGAGAGCACCTCACCGATCTGCGGCAGCCCGAGCCCGAGCTCCCGCAGCAGAAGGATCCGCTGCAGTCGCACGAGGGCCGCCTGGTCGTAATGCCGGTAGCCGTTGTGCGCGATGCGCGACGGGGCGAGCAGCCCGATGTCGTCGTAGTGACGCAGCGTTCTGCTCGTGGTTCCCGCCAACCGTGCGATCTCTTGGATCGACCAGTCGTGTGTGCTCACAGCATCCCTCTTCCGTTCTCGATATCTCCACGGTAGAAGTTGACGTTACGTCAAGGTCAAGCGACTCATCGAGAACTTTCTCGCGCAACTCGCGATATATCGTGTTATCGTCTTCTCAACGCGATATATCGCGACTCATCGAGAAGGAGAACTTCATGACCGAGAAGTGGCTCATCGCCCCCGGCGAGGAACGCGTCATCGACATCGCCCACGCGACCCGGCTCAAGGTCGGCCTCGTCGGCGGACAGGTCGACGTCATCGCCCGCGACGAACCCGGCATCCGCATCGAAGTGAGCGGCGTGACCGTGAAGGACCTGCGTGTCGAATCCGACGGAACGCAGATCGAGATCGACCACCCGCAGCTCGGGTGGGACAACTTCCTCGAGGTGTTCCGCAACTTCGGCTCGGGCGGCCCGCGCGCCGAAGTCAGCGTCGCGGTCCCCCGCAGCATCGCTCTCAACCTCGGCGTCGTCAGCGCTGGCGCCCTCATCTCGGGCCTCACGAACGACGCCAGACTCAACACCGTCTCTGGAGACGTGATCGTCGACACCCACACCGGTGACCTGACGCTGAACTCCGTCTCCGGCGACGTGCAGGTGCGCGCCCTCACAGGATCTGCGAACGCCAACAGCGTCTCGGGCGACGTCGCGCTCACCGGTTCGGTGCGCAAGGCCACCGTCGACACGGTCTCGGGCAGCATCTGGGTGGACGCCACCGGCGCCCTGAACACGATCAACCTGAACACGGTTTCGGGCAACAGCACGATCCGCCTGGAGGAGACCCTGCCGGCGAACTACGTGGTCCGCTCGATGAGCGGCGGCGTCATGATCGACGGCATCGATCGCGGCAACTCCGGGCCGACCAACTACACCGGCTCGACCGGCGAGCTCGCGGGCTCATTCGTCGACGTACGCACCAATTCGGTCTCCGGCGACACCACGGTGCTGCGCCGCCCGCTGACAACCGTCGCCGACGATGAGGAGTGGGACTCATGACCCCCGCCGTCTTCTCGCACGGCGACCTGCGTCTGTACCTGCTGTCACTGCTCGCCGAGACGCCGCAGCACGGCTACGGCATCATCCAGGCGCTCACCGATCGCACCGGCGGGACGTACACCCCCAGCGCCGGCACGATCTACCCGCGACTCGCGAAGCTCGAAGAGGAGGGTCTGGTCACCAAGACCGTCGACGGCCGCACCACGATCTACGCGATCACCGATGCCGGGCGCGCCGAGCTCGCCGGCCGCGAGGGCGACCTCGCCGGCATCGAGTCCGGCCTCGCCGATTCGGTACGGCTCATCGCGAACGAGGTGCGCCAGAGCGTTCAGGGCGCCATGAAGAGCCTGCGCGCCGACCTCGCCGCCGCAGCGAACGATGAGCGCACGGCCGCCAAGGCTCGCCCCTCGACCGCGCGACCGATGCCCGACGAACGGGCCATCAGCCGCGAGCAGCTGCACCGGGCGGATGCCGCCGTCAACGCTTTCCGCGGCCGGGTGCGGACGGAACTGCGGACCCACGTCGCCCGCGGCGGCGTGCTCGACGAGGCCGTCGTCACCGATCTCGAGAACGCGCTGGATGCCGCGGCGACCGCGGTGACTCGCGCTCTGAGTTCGACGGACGACTGACGGCGGAGACTCCGAGGGTCGTTGAGCGAGCGCAGCGAATCGAAAGCGCGCTGACTACTCGGTCCAGATCTCGGACTGGTCGTCGGGGACGGCCTCTTCCAGCGGCACCACCAGCACCGAACGGTGCTGACGGTGGGCGAGGCGGGCGGCCACCGAGCCGGTGAAGAACTCGCGGATGGACTCGCCGATGCCGCGCTTGCGGGTGCCGACGACGATGAGCTGAGCGTCGACCTTGTTCGCGAGCTGCTTGATCGCCAGGGCCGGGTCTCCGACCAACTGCCGGGCAGTCCATTCGAGCCCGCTTCCGTCGAGGATGGGTGCTGCGGCAGCCTGCACCTCGTCGAACTCGGCCGCCCCCGCCTCGACGTTCAGATCGATCGGGGCGGAGTGCACGTAGCCATCGGGATCTTCGTAGGTCACGAAGCGCGTCACATCGACGTGGACGACGATCAGCGGAGCGCTCAGCAGCTTCGCGTAGCGGGCGGCCTCCTCCAGCACATGAGAAGACTGTTCGGGCTGCATGCCCACGATCACGGCCTTCTGGAGTGCGGCGTTCTGGGCCGATTCGTCGGACGGGGAGGAGGCCTGGTCAGTCATGGATTTCGTTCCCTTCACCTGCCGGCGAAGGCCAGAGGACCTGGCCCTCGTGCTATTCTGAATGCTACTCTTACCGGCCGCACGCCGGTGTCGTGAAATGCCCCGGGCGCTCGATCGCTCGGCAGCTGAACTCGTTAGGGGGTCTCGCGCATGGGCCGTGGCCGTCAGAAGGCGAAACACACAAAAATCGCCCGCGAACTCAAGGCGTACAGTCCGTCTGTGAACTACTCCGCTCTCGAGCGGGAGCTTGCTCACCCGTCGGACCAGGAAGACGCGTACGTCGACAAGTGGGCCGACGACTACGCAGACGAAGACGAGGACGAGTTCGAAACGGCCTGACTTCTCCTCGTCGAACCTGCGCGAAAGCGCAGGTGACGGTCAGCTGTCACCAGCGCCCGTGTCGACGCTCCCACTCGTCTTCGATCGTGCGCCGTCGACCGGCGACCAGGCCGAACGGGATCGCGACGACGAGGACGCCTGCGATCACGACGAGCGGAACCGTCCAGCCGCCGGTGGTCTCGTGCAGCACCCCCATCAGCAGCGGGAACACCGCCGCGAAGATGTAACCGGTGCTCTGTACGAAGCTGCTCAGCGCCACCGCGCTCTCAGGCGTGCGGGCGCGGATGCTGATGAGCACGAGCGCGAGCGGGAACAGGATGCCGACGAGCCCGAAGAGTCCGGTCCACAGCCAGATCGAGACGGCGTCGGACCAGAACAGCAGCCCGGCGACTCCGATGAGGCCGCAGGACACGGCGACCGCGAACAGCGCGCGGGTCGCCTGGAAGCGCACCACCAGCACCGGCACGAGCAGCGACGCCGGCAGCCCCATGACCGCGAACAGCGAGAGCAGCAGCCCTGCCACAGCGGGTGAGACCCCGGCGGCGTCGGTGACGATCGCGGGGAGCCACGCGAACGAGACATAGGCCATCGTCGACGACGTGCCGAAGACGACGGCGATCGCCCACGCGAGGGGCAGCCGCAGCAGCCGAGCGAACACGCGCGAACTCGCCGGTGCCGTAGCGATCGGTCCGGTGGACAGCTCGGCGGGGTCGGTGCTGTCCGCGGCGTCCGGGTATGCGGGCTCGGCGGGCCGGGAGACGGGAACCGGCTGCGCCGCGGTGCGGCCGGTCACGAGCATCAGGATCCACGGCAGCGCTCCGGCGAGCGCGAACACGCCCCAGAGCCCGAGCGACAGGCGCCACCCCGCGGCATCCGCGATCGGCACCGCGACCAGCGGAGGCAGGAACGTCGACAGCGCCATCGCCGTCGTGTACAGCGTGAGCATCATGCCGATGCGGTCGGGGAAGTACTTCTTCACCAGCGGCGGGACCAGGATGTTCCCCATCCCCACGCCCGCGAAGATCAGCGCCGACGTGAGCAGCAGCGGGACGGCGCCGAAGGAGACGCCGCGCAGCACGAGCCCCGCCGCGATGATGACGAGCGCGACCGCCGTGACGCGTTCGATGCCGAACCGTCGCTCGAACAGCGGCGTCGCCAGTCCGAAGATCGCGAAGCACACCGGAGGGGCCGTCCCGATGAGCCCGACGATAGCCGTCGGCACCGCGAAGTCTGCGGCGACGTAGTCGAGCAGCGGGGACAGCGATGCGACCGCCGAGCGCAGCGAGAATGCGCACAGCAGGATTCCGAGGACGGCGAGCACACGTCCCCGCCAGAGGGGCTGCGAGGCTGTCACGAAGTCTGCGAGCTCTCCACCCAGTCAAGGTATTCCTCGGTGACGGTGCCGGTGACGTAGCGCCCGTCGAAGCAGCTCATGTCGAGATCGGTGATGTCGGAACCGTCGACGATGGACGCCTTGAGATCTTCGACCTCCTGGTAGACGAGGTAGTCGGCGCCGAGCTCCTGGGCGATCTCGGGGATCGTGCGGTCGTGCGCGATGAGCTCGTGCTTGGAGGGCATGTTGATGCCGTACACGTGCGGGTACCGCACGGGCGGAGCAGCGGATGCGAACGTGACCGAGAGGGCACCGGCATCCCGCGCCATCTGGATGATCTGCTTGCTCGTCGTGCCGCGCACGATCGAATCGTCGATCAGCAGCACGTTCTTGCCGCGGAACTCGGTCGACATCGCGTTGAGCTTCTGGCGCACACTCTTCTTGCGCACGGCCTGCCCCGGCATGATGAAGGTGCGGCCGACGTAGCGGTTCTTGTAGAAGCCCTCGCGGTACTCGATGCCGAGCTTGCGGGCGACCTCCATCGCCGAGGGTCGGGCGGAGTCGGGAATCGGCATGACCACGTCGATCTTGTCGCGCGGCACGTGCTTGGCGATCGTGTCGGCCAGGCGCTCCCCCATCCGCAGTCGCGACTCGTAGACGGCGATGCCGTTCATGGTCGAGTCCGGGCGGGCGAGGTAGACGTACTCGAAGGCGCAGGGCGTGAGCGTCGTGTTCTCGGCACACTGCTGCGTGAACAGCTCGCCCTTCTCGGTGATGAACACCGCCTCGCCGGGTGCGACCTCGCGGACGACCTCGTAATCACCGTTCTCGAGGACGAGCGACTCGCTGGCGACGACCCATTCGTCGCGCTCGGCACCGTCGCGCCGGCCCAGAATCAGGGGACGGATGCCATGAGGATCACGGAACGCCAGCAGGCCGTACCCCGCGATCACGGCGATGGTCGCATACGCGCCCTCGATGCGCTCATGTGTGCGGGTGACCGCCTCGAAGATGCGCTCGGGGTCGAGGTCGACATCGGAGGTCGTCGCCTGCAGTTCGCCGGCGAGCACGTTCAGCAGCAGTTCGGTGTCGCTGGACGAGTTCAGGTGACGCCGGTCGCGCTTGGCCATTTCGGCTGTGAGCTCGCGCGTGTTCGTGAGGTTGCCGTTGTGGATGAGGACGATGCCGTATGGCGCGTTCACGTAGAACGGCTGCATCTCCTCTTCGCTGGATGCCGTGCCCTTGGTGGCGTAGCGGACGTGCCCCAGACCGACGTTGCCGAGGAGGGACCGCATGTCGCGGGTGCGGAATGCCTCGCGCACCTGGCCCTCTGCCTTGGCCATGTGCATGACGCCATTGGATTCCGCAGTCGCCATGCCCGTGGCATCCTGTCCGCGGTGCTGCAGAAGCAGGAGGGCGTCGTAGATGTCCTGGTTGACCGGGCCGCCTGCGACCACTCCGACGATTCCGCACATGGGGTGTTACTTCGCTCCGTTCGCATACGCGCCGACCAGGCGCACGGCACCGCCGTCGACGCCCTTGGCGCCCTCTTCGAAATCGCCGGCGGGGCGCGCGCCGGTCGAGACCGTCGCGACCTGCCAGGCATCGATGCCCTCTGCCGCCAGGGCGGCGATCGCGGCATCCTTCTGGGTCTGGTCGATCACGGCGAGGAAGCCGATACCGAGGTTCCAGGTGCCCTCGGTGTCTTCGAGCGGGGTGCCGGCGATGTCGCCGAGCACGCGGAAGACCCCGCTCGGCGACCAGGTCGAGCGGTCGACCTCTGCCCAGCTGCCGACGGGCAGCACGCGGGCGAGGTTGGCGGCGATGCCGCCGCCGGTGACGTGGCTGAGCGAGTGGATGCTGTCGTCGGCGAGCGCGTCGATCAGGCGCAGCAGCGGCTGCGTGTACAGACGAGTCGGCTCGAGGAGCGCCTCGCCCCAGGTGGTGCCCAACTCTGCGGCGGCGTCGTCATAGCCGATGCCGGCATTCGTGACGATGTGGCGCACGAGCGAGAACCCGTTGGAGTGCAGGCCGCTCGATGCCAGGGCCAGCACGACATCGCCGTCCTGGACGCGGTGAGAGCCCAGCACAGCATCCGCCTCGACGACGCCGGTGGCGGCGCCCGCGACGTCGTAATCGCGCGGTCCGAGCAGACCAGGGTGCTCGGCCGTCTCGCCGCCGACGAGGGCCGTACCGGTGGCGGCGCAGGCGTCGGCGATGCCGCGGACGATGTCGGCGATGCGCTCGGGAACGACCTGGCCGCAGGCGATGTAGTCGGTCATGAACAGCGGCTTCGCTCCGACCACGACGATGTCGTCGACGACCATGCCCACGAGGTCCTGGCCGATCGTGTCGTGCTTGTCGATGGCCTGCGCGATCGCGACCTTCGTGCCGACGCCGTCAGTGCTGGTCGCCAGCAGCGGCTTGGTGTAGCCGAGCAGCGACGAGGCGTCGAACAGTCCGGCGAAACCGCCGAAACCGCCGAGCACTTCGGGGCCGTGCGTCGAGCGCACGGACGACTTCATCAGCTCGACGGCGAGGTCACCGGCAGCGGTGTCGACACCGGCTTCGGAATAGGGATTGGTGGAGGA
>JBQDFB010000054.1:0-9705 GCA_052085045.1 Microbacteriaceae bacterium
ATAGGCTCGGGCCATGAGCATCGACCTCGAAGCGCTGTACACCGATCTGCACCGGCATCCCGAGCTGTCCTTCCAGGAGACGCGCACCGCCGGGATCGCAGCATCCCACCTGCGCGATCTCGGGCTCGAGATCGAGGAGGGCGTCGGCATCACCGGCGTCGTCGGGGTGCTGCGCAACGGAGACGGACCGGTCGTCTGGGCGCGCGCCGACATGGACGCGCTGCCCGTCGAAGAGGCCACCGGCCTGCCGTACGCGAGCACCGCGACCGGCATCGATCCGGCCGGCCACACCGTGCCGATCATGCATGCCTGCGGCCATGACATGCACGTCACGGCGATGATCGGCGCCGTCGAGCGCCTGGTCGCCGCTCGGGATGAGTGGGCGGGAACGCTCGTCGTGCTGATCCAGCCGGCCGAGGAGTACGGCGCGGGGTCGCGGGCGATGCTGGATGCCGGCATCCTCGACCGCTGCCCGAAACCGGATGTCGTCCTCGGCCAGCACGTCACTCCCCTGCCCGCCGGCGTCGTGGGCATGCGCCCTGGCCCGCAGATGGCGGCAGCCGATGGGATCACGGTCACCCTGCACGGCCGCGGCGGTCACGGGTCCCGCCCGCACACCACGATCGATCCGGTCGTGATGGCGGCGGCGACGGTGATGCGCCTGCAGACGATCGCCTCGCGCGAGGTCGACCCGCGCGGAGTCGGCGTCGTCACGGTCGGGTCGATCCACGCCGGCACGAAGAACAACATCATCTCGTCGGAGGCGACGCTCGAGCTCAGCCTGCGCTATCCCGATGACGCGGCGCGCGAGCGGATACTCGCGGGCGTCGAGCGGATCGTGCGAGCAGAGGCTGCGGCATCCGGTGCGGAACGCGAACCCGAGTTCCGCACCGAGCACCGCCTGCCGCCGACGATCAACGATCCGGATGCCACGGCACGCGTCTCCGCGGCCATCGACCGCGCGCTCGGCGCAGGCACCGTGATGGACCCCGGGTTCTTCACCGGCAGCGAGGATGTCTCCTGGTTCGCACGAGACGCTGGTGCGCCGCTGGTGTTCTGGTTCTGGGGCGTCATCGACGCAGATGCCTACGCCGCAGCTCTCGCAGACGGCACGGTGTCCGATGTGATCCCGACGACGCACTCCGCCCTGTTCGCCCCGGTGATCCACCCCGGAATCGAGATCGGCGTGGCCTCGATGACCGCTGCTGTGCGCGAGTTCTTGGGCTGATCCCCGCGATCGGACCGGTCGACCGCGTCAGTTGACGCGGATGAGCGAGCGCTGCCACCCGGATGAGCCGTTCGGCGCGATCGGCGCGCGCTCCTCGACCTGGAGGTCGCCGTTCTTGTTGACCGCGCGGACGGCGACGTAATGCGTTCCGGGGGTGGCATCCCAGTCCATGAACCACTGCACCCAGGTGTCCTCGTTGATCGGGTTCGACAAGGTCGCCGGAACCCAGTCCCCGTCGTCGATCTGCACCTCGACCCGGTCGATCCCGACGGTCTGCGCCCACGCGACCCCCGCGATCGGAACGCGGCCGGCGTCGATCGCCTCGCCGATCTTGGGTGTGTCCACTCTCGACGAGAACTTGATCGGCGCTTCAGCGCTGTAACCGCGCGGTGTCCAATAGGCCTCGTCATCGGCGAAGGTCGTGACCTTGAGCTCGGTGAGCCATTTGGTCGCCGACACGTAGCCGTAGAGTCCCGGCACGACCATCCGCACGGGGAACCCGTGCTCGAGCGGCAGCGGCTCGCCGTTCATGGCGACCGCGAGGATCGCATCGAGCCCGTCGTCGGTCAGCGCAGACAGCGGCGTACTCGCGGTGTATCCGTCGACGCTGGTCGAGAGCACCATGTCGGCGCCCGATTGCGGCCCGGCCTGGGCGAGCACGTCCCGCAGCGGCACACCCAGCCACATCGCGTTGCCCACGAGCTCGCCGCCGACCTCGTTCGAGACGCAGGTCAGGGTGATCGCGTACTCGTCCAGCCCCATGTCGAGGATGTCCTGGAAGCTCAGCTCGACCCGCCGATCGACCATCCCGTCGATCACCAGGCGCCAGGTCTCAGGATCGATCGTCGGCACCGTGAGCGCCGTATCGACACGATAGAAATCCTTGTTCGGCGTGAACAGCTCGCTAAGACCCGGGATGTCGAGCTCCGCGCCGTCGGGCACCGTGACCTTCGTACGCGCAGACGGGAGCTTGAGGGCACTGCGGATGGACTCGACCGAGGTGACGGCGGCGCTCACGGTGCGTGAAGCGATGCCGACGATGAGGGCGGATGCCCCGGCGAACCCGGCGAGCAGGAAGAACCGGCGACGGTCGACCCCTGTGCGCGCTTCCTCGATATCGGTGTGCTCGCCCGCCTCTGCGGACGCACGCCACCCTCGCAGGCGACGGCACAGCAGCACGATGATGAGGGAGCCGGCGAGCGCGCCGAGCACCGGAGGGACGAAGCCCAGCGGTGTCACGTCGGCGCGGGTGACGACCGCCGCTGTCGACAGCGCGCCTGCGATGAGCAGGGCGATGACCCCGAGGGGAGCGCGTACGAACTGCAGGATTCCCGCGATCGCCGACGCGATGAACACGGCCAGTCCGAGACCCGCCAGCAGAGCGATCTTGTCGTACTCGCCGAACGTCGCGATCGCGAATTCCTTGAACGGCTGCGGCACGACGTCGATCACGAACCCGCCTACGGCGAGGACCGGACTCGCCGAACGCGCGAAGATCAGCGCGAACAGCTCAGCTGTCGCGAGGAAGACCGCGCCGGAGATCACGCCCGCGAGCGCGGCCCACAGGATGAATCGCCTTGCCTTGCCACGTCTGGCCACAGTCGTCTCCCGTTACCGATGAAGGTGCTTTCTCACGTTGTTCGGAGACGAGAGGCAATCGGATGTGATGCCGGCGTCAGACCTGCACGACACGGGGAGGCGGCGGAGGCAGCTCGCGCCGTGGCACGCCGTGAGCCTCGCGGTGCAGGCGTTCCATGCGGGCGTCGAGTTCGCTCGCGGCCGCGGCGGCATCCGTCAGGCTCTCCACGAGGTGCGACGGCACCTGGTTCGAGAACTTGTAGTAGATCTTGTGCTCCAGGCTCGCCCAGAAATCCATCGCGATCGTGCGGAACTGCACCTCGACCGGCACCAGCAGCGGCCCTGTCGACAGGAAGACGGGCACATCGATGATGGCGTGCAGGCTCTTGTAGCCGTTCGGCTTCGGGTTCGTGATGTAGTCCTTCACGATGCGCACGGTGATGTCGTCCTGCTTGGTGAGCAGGTCGAACAGTTGGTACACGTCGGCGACGAAGCTGCAGGTCACCCGGACACCGGCGATGTCGGTGATCTCTTCACGGATACGCTCAAAATCGGGATCGTCGATGCCACGGCGGGCGATCTTCTCGACGATGCTGTCGGGCGTCTTCAGCCTGCTCTTGACATGCTCGATCGGATTGTAGGAGTGGTCGTGCGTGAACTCGTCGCGCAGGATCGAGATCTTCGTCTCGATCTCCCGCATCCCGAACTCGTACTCCCGCAGGAAGCGCTGGAACTCGTCGCGGAGCTCGCGGGTCTGGCGGATGGTGTCTTCGGTGACCTCGATGGTCGTCATAGTCTCGACGTTACGCGTTCGTGATCAGTGTGGGCTGTGCGTTCGTCATGAGCGGACGGAACTTCGGTCACCGCCGTGCGACCACCATCGCAGCCTCAGTACGGGTGGCGACGCCGAGCTTGCGCAGGATCGCAGACACGTGCACGCTCGCCGTCTTCGCGCTGATGAACAGCCGCTCGCCGATCTGCTTGTTGCTGAGGCCCTCGGCGACCAGATCGACCACTTGCCGCTCCCGTGCGGTGAGTTCGAGGCCGTCCGGCGCGCCGGCCTGAGACATCAGCCCGCTCGCCCGTCCGAATGCTGCGATGCTGTCCTGCAGCGGAACATGCCCGATCGTCGCGGCGGTGGCCGCGGCATCGGCCAGCACCGTCTGCGCCTCGGAGCGCTGTCCGTCAGCGACCAACTGGCGCGCGAGTTCGAGCCGGGTGACGCCCCGCATGACGGCGGGCACATCGTCGCCATTCGCCAGTGTCACGGCCACGCGCAGCGCGGGGATCGAGGGATCGAGCAGTGCATCGAGCATCGCGGCCCAGTCGTCATCGCGCACGGTCACGGGGATCTCGCCCCAAAGTCCGCGGATCGCCGCGACGGCCGCGTCGACGGCTCCACCCGCCGCGCGCACCTCGGCGACGACCCAGCCGGATTCGAGCAGCACACGATATGCGTGCAGCATCACGAAACCCTCGTCGTGCGTCATCGCGACGACGGTGCTCAGCGCATCCGCCCAGCGCCCACGGGCGATGTCGAGGGCGATCTCGTTCTCGACGATCCGGTACCAGGCCTGCCGCTCGAGCTCACCGGCGCGGCGCAGCGCCGGCATCCATTCCTCGCGCATGCGATCGGAATCTTCGACCCTGCCCTGCCAGGCGAGCACACGGAGGCGGGTCAGGACCACGTACTGGTCGTTGAGCACCTGCGGCCGCCCGATCGGCACGGCAGACAGGAGGGACGTCGCCTCATCGATGCATCCCAGTGTGAGCAGTGGTTCGACCAGGTTCTGCACCATGGGCCTGCCGGAGGCACGCTCGACGCCCAGTTCTCTCGCGCGCTCGATCCCGGCCTCAGCCACGCGGGCGGCCTCGCGGTGTCTGCCGAGCAGCGCGAGCATGTCGGAGTAGTTGACGTGGTAGCGCAGCTCGGGGCCGCCGCTGCTGCGCGGGGCGAACCGCGCAGCCTCACGGAAGTCGGCGGCGGCCTCGTCGAGCTGCCCCAGATACGTACGGCACGTGCCGCGAAGGTTGTGGGCGACCGAGATCTCACGCGGATCGTCGATACGGGACGCGATATCGAGTGCCTGCGTCGCCGTGATGATCGCCTCGGGCAGCATTGATGCGAGCATGTACTTGCTGGCCAGGCCGTTGAGGAGCGTCGCGTGCAGCTGGTCATCGTCCACGGCACGATCAACCACCTCGAGCGCCTCGAGGAACGGCTCCATCGCCCCCGGCAGCCCGAGGTTCGAGAGGAAGAACCCTCGGTCACGCAGCAGGCGGGCGTGATCGGCGGGGTCAGTGCTCTCGTCGACTTCGGCCAGGGCGCGTTCGGCGACCGCGAGAGCCCGCTCCGCCTCGCCCGCATTGCGCAGAATCGAGCCGATGTGCCGCATCAGACGCACGTGCGACAGCCCGGCGACCGTCTCGGCCTCCGGCACCTGCTCCCACAGCTCGAGCGCCAGTTCGCCGAACCGTGCCGCCGACGCGAACGCGAACCGGGACTTGGCCTCTTGCATCGCCGCGACCGACGCGACGAGCGCACGGTCGGGCACCTGAGCGAGATGCCAGTGGTGCGCGAGAGACGACCGGTCGCAGGAATCGAGCGCTGTCGCCTTCGCCTCGAGCGTCTCGGCGTAGGCCCGATGCAGTCGCGCGCGCTCACCGGGCAGCAGGTCGTCGTGCACGGCCTCGCGGAGCAGGTTGTGCCGGAACGTGTATTCGTCGTCGTTCACGGACAGGATGCCGAGGTGCGATGCCGCGCGGATCGCCGCGTCGAGTCGGTCGTCGGGCAGGCCGGCGAGCCGGGTGAGCATCGTGTGCGGCAGCGGGCCGTCGGTGCCCGACACCACGCGGACGATGTGGCGGGCGTCGTCGTCGAGCTGATCGAACCGGACCAGCAGCATGTCGCGCAGCGAATCGGGCAGCGGCCCCGCCGCGCAGCACGACACCTCTTCGATGAAGAACGGCACACCCTCGGCACGGTCCATCAGGCGATCCAGCGACGTCTCGCCGACCGCGCCGTCATACAACTGTTCGATGAGCCGGCGCGTGGCATCGCGATCGAGACGCTCGAGAGTGAGGCGCTCGAGGATGCGCGCACGCGTGGTCTCGGCGATGAAACGGCTCACCGCGTCACCGCGGCGGACGTCGTCGCTGCGGCAGGTGATCAGCAGCAGCACGCGCCCCTCTTGCAGGGTGCGCAGCAGATAGGTGAGCATGACGAGCGTGGAGTCGTCGACCCAGTGCAGGTCTTCGACGACGAGCACCTGCGGCGCGGTGTCGGCGGCCGCCTCGATGAGGGCCGCGACGGCATCGCGCAGCGCGTCTGGGCTGGTGCGTTCACGCTCTGGCACACCCTCGCCGAGATCGGGCACGAGCATGCGCAGCGCCTCGGCGCCGACGCCGACCGCTGCCTTCGCCTCGGCGAGGCCCATCCGCTCGACCATCGAGCGCAGAATGGCGGTGAGCGGGCCGTATGCGGAGCGCGCAGAACCGAGGTCGAAACAGCGGCCGACGTGGATATCGGCTGCGCCCGCGATCTCGCCCTCGAACTCGCGCAGCAGGCGGGACTTGCCGATGCCGGCCTCGCCCTCGACGAGCACGGCCGACGGCTGCCCGCCGGCTGCCCGGTCGAAGGCGCGCCGCAACCCGGCGAGGTCGGCGTCGCGACCCACCATCTCTGTGCTGATGGTCGGAACGGTCACCACTTCATGGTGCCACCGACCACGGACATTCGGGCCGGAGATTGCGGTGAGAGAGCTCACCGCGCGTGCGCCGGGCGCGCGATGACGTCGGCGGCAGCGTGTGGGTTCTCAGATGCGACGGCGGGTGCCGGGGCATCCGATCGTCCGATTCCGAACCAGCCGCGCACTCGGCGCGCCAGCGGCCGCTCGCGGCGCACGACCCGCTCGGGGTTCTCGGCGATGATGCGCCGCAGTTCGTTGGCGCGATCGATCCGCTCCTGCTCGACGACGAAAGCGCTGTAGGTGTAGGACGGGTGCTCGTACATGGTGTGAACTCCTCTGGTGATCTGAGTCCACACTCCGCTCTAAGGCACCCCCGGGGCATCGGGCAGATGCCTTATCTTCAGCATCCGCCCGATGCGGCGCCTACGGCGTCATACGATCCGTGCGCGCCCCACGGCCAACGCCGTTGACGGTCAGCAGGGTTCCGGTGTCCGTGAACTCCTGCAGGATCTCGCTCTGCCGCTCGGATCCGTCGCGGTGCGTGAGCAGGCTCACGACGACCGCGACCAGCATCGCGCTGACGAAACCGGGCAGCAGTTCGTACAGCTCCGGCCAGATCGCCTTGTATATGAAGACGCTGGCGGCACCGACGAACATTCCGGCCAGTGCGCCCCAGTTCGTCAGCTTGCGCCAGAACAGGCTCAGCAGGATCAGCGGACCGAAGGCGGCACCGAACCCTGCCCAGGCGAACGAGACCAGTCCGAGGATGGTGTCGTTCGGGACGATCGCGAGCACCGCGGCGATGATGCCGACGAAGAGGACGGTCAGCCGTCCGAGCAGCACCAGCAGCTTCGGCGACGGATCCTTCTTGACCACCTTGAACAGGTCTTCGACGAGAGCGGACGATGCGACGATCAGCTGACTGGAGATCGTGCTCATGATCGCCGCGAGCACCGCCGCGAGCACGAGACCTGCGACGAAGGGGTGCAGCAGCGTCTGCGACATCACGAGCACCACGGTCTCGGAGTTGGTCAGGTCGATCCCCTGGTGCGCCATGTACGCGATGCCGACGAGACCCGAGAACACCGCACCGATCAGCGAGATGATCATCCACGTCATGCCGATGCGGCGGGCGGCCTTCGCCTGGCCCGGGTTGCGCAGCGCCATGAACCGCACGATGATGTGCGGCTGTCCGAAGTAGCCGAGGCCCCAGGCGAGACCCGAGATGATCGTCAGCACGACTCCGCCGGTCAGTGCCGTGCCGCCGAGGAGCGACAGGTGGTTCGGAGCGAGGTCGTCGATGGCCGCCCCCATCTCGCCGAAGCCCCCGATCGCGATCACCGCAGAGATCGGGACGACGATCAGGGCGATGAGCATCATCACCCCCTGCACGACGTCGGTGAACGAGGCGCCGAGGAACCCGCCGAACAGCGTGTACAGCAGCGTGACTCCGGCGACCAGCAGCATGCCCAGCAGGTAGTCCGAGTTGAACGAGCTCTCGAAGAAGAAGCCGCCGGCGACCATGCCGCTGGAGATGTACAGCGTGAAGAACACCAGGATCACGACGCCGGCGAGGATCCGCAGCAGCCGCGACGAGTCGCGCAGTCGGTTCTCGAAGAAGCTCGGAACGGTGATCGAGTTGCGCGAGACCTGCGTGTAGGCGCGCAGACGCGGCGCGACGAGCAACCAGTTCAGATACGCGCCGATGGTCAGGCCGACGGCGATCCACGCTTCGATGAGACCGGAGAGATAGATCGCGCCGGGAAGCCCCATGACGAGCCAGCCCGACATGTCGGATGCTCCGGCGCTCAGGGCCGCGACCCACGGCGGCAGGTTGCGCCCGCCGAGCATGTAGTCCTCGTGGTCCGTCGTGCGACGGAATGCGAGGAACCCGATGAAGATCATCGCCGCGAAGTACAGCCCCAGCGCGATGAAGATGAATATCTGATCGGACATCGTCGTCCTTTCGTTGCTGATCGTTGCTGATCGTTTCCCCTGATAATGACAGGCGCGGATGCCGGTGACCAGCCCCGATCCGCATCCCGCTACCGGTGCAGCAGCGACCGGCGCACGGACGGGCGGGTTTCGGCCGGTGTGAGCACCGCGAGAATGCGCACGAGCGTGGTGAGCCAGAGGAGCCCCAGACCGATCACGATCACCTCGAGGACCGTGAGCGAGTAGAGGTCGAAGCCATCGGCGAGCACGAAGGCGACCACCAGCAGCAGCGCTGTTCCCACAGTCGTCTGCACGAGCGTGGTCGGCGGCCCGGGGATGGCCATCGTCGTCACCACCGCGGCGGCGACGAAGAGCACGAGCGTGGAGACGGAGGCGATGTTGTGCAGCACGAGGATGCGCTCGAGCGGGAACAGCCCGACGCCGGCGAGGGCGAGGCCGGTGGCCGCCCAGAGCGCCACGACCCAGGCGATCCGACCGAGCTCCTCGTCGCCGCGGATGCGGTGCAGGTCACGACCGATGTACGAGCCGACGGTCGCAGCGAGGATGCCGGCCACGACGAGCGTTCCGTTGAACGCCCAGGCGCCCACGCCGATGCCGAGCTGCGAGAAGTTGTGCTCCCACCAGCGTGGATCGGCGGCGGTGAGCATCGCGAAGAGCGTGCCGATGATGAGGTAACCGAACATCAGGTTCGCGAGATCTGTCGTACGCAGGCCGATGCCGGACTCGAACGCGAGACGACCGCCGATAGCACTGGCGACGCCGGTGATGATCCCCCCGCCGACCGCTGGCAGTTCGAGCCCCTGCAGACCGACGCCGAGCACTTCTCCGGCCAGCAGCACCCCGAGCGCGGTGACCCCGGCGAATGCGATCGTCAGCGCGACGGCGGAGAGTGACGAGATGACGACCTGCCAGCGCGGCATCGACGCATGGTCGCCCCGGCGATGCAGCCGAGTGCTGACAACGAAGGATGCCGCGGCGATCACCCCCGCAATAATCGCAGCGGGGATGCCGACAGATCCGTCGCCGGCGACCGGACGCGGGCTGCCCCACAGCACGGCGGTGCCGATGCCCGCGCCGAGGAGGAAGCAGATCGCGGTGGCCCAGATCGCCCGAGTCTCCTGTCGCATCCGCTGCTCCTGATCCATGACTCCATCGAACCACGCCCCACCGACACGTTCAGGTCGCAACCCCTGCCGTTATCAGCGGCGCGAAGCGGCAGAAAGTGCGACCTGAACGCGGCGCGACCACGCGGCG
>JBQDFB010000054.1:9805-13836 GCA_052085045.1 Microbacteriaceae bacterium
TCAGCGGCGCGAAGCGGCAGAAAGTGCGACCTGAACGCGGCGCGACCACGCGGCGCGACCACGCGGCGTGACCCGAACGCGGCGAGCTCAGCCGCGCATGGCGACGCCGCGGCGCCAGTAGCCCATGAAGGCCACTTGCGCCCGGTCGATGCCGAGCTCCTTGACGAGGTGCCGGCGCAGTGTCGTCACGACGCCGCTCTCGCCGGCGATCCAGAAGTATCGGTCGACATCGGCGACCGGCGCATCCAGCGACTCGCCGCTGCCCGAGTACAGCGGCGTCTCCCACACCATCTCTTCGCCCTCGGCATCCTGCACGACGATCTCGGTGTGCCCGGTGTCGCCGAGATAGTCGAGCGCGGTCGGGATCACGCGCAGTCCGTGCGCAGCATCCCCGCGGGGCAGCCAGTGCACCTCGACGCCGCCGGGAGCGTCGATGGGAAGGATGTCGTCCGCTGAGGGCACCTCGAGGAATGCGATCCCGCGCAGGTCGCGCGGGGCGTCTTCGAGGATGCGCGCGATCGCGGGTGCCGCGGTCTCGTCGCCGACGAGCATGACCGATGACGCGGCGCCGGGCGCGTACTCGATCCCGCTGCGGCCCTCGCGCCCGCGGCGCGGCCCGACGACCCACAGCTCGTCTCCGATGGCGGCGTTGCTCGCCCACAGCGACGCGGGGCCGGTGAGGCCGGGAGCGAGGTGCAGCACGAAGTCGACGACCACCTCGGTGCCGGCATCGGTCACGTTCAACGAGCGCACCGAGTACGTGCGCATCGATCCGCGCTCCTCTTCGGGAACGGCGAGGTATGCCGCCCACCAGTCGTCGGTGTCGCGGTCGATGTCGGGCAGGATGCCGGATGCCGGTGGGAACACGAGCTTGATCCGCGCATCGAACACGTCGCCCGGCGTGCCGAAGTCGTCGAGCTCACCGCCCCCGAAGGTGACGCGCACGAAGCTCGGTGAGACCCGTTCGACGGCGCGCACCTCGGCGCGAGCGAGGACGTAGGGCGGACGCGTGCGGGTGGTGGTTTCAGCGGACATGATGCCTCCCGATCGGGGTGACCATCGGCTTTCCGGAGACCGGATCCGTGGTGATCTGATTCGCCATGCCGAAGACGTCTTCGACCAGCGAGTGGGTGAGGACCTCGCCCGGAACGCCGGCGGCGTGCACCCTGCCGTGCCGCATCGCGACGAGCTCGTCACTGTAGCGGGCGGCGAGGTTGAGGTCGTGCAGCACCATGACGATCGTGGTGCCGCGGGCGTGACTGAGGTCGGTGAGCAGGTCGAGCACCTCGACCTGGTGGGCGACGTCGAGGAAGGTCGTCGGCTCATCGAGCAGCAGGATGTCGGTCTCCTGCGCGAGTGCCATCGCGATCCAGACGCGCTGGCGCTGGCCGCCGGAGAGCTCGTCGACGCTGCGATCGGCGAGGTCGGCGATGCCGGTCGCCTCGAGAGCGTCGGCGACGACCTCGTAGTCGTGGGCGGTCCAGCGGGCGAGCACCTTCTGGTGCGGATGCCGCCCCCGCCCGACCAGGTCGGCGACGGCGATCCCCTCGGGGGCGATCGGCGACTGCGGCAGCAGGCCGAGCACGCGGGCGACTTCTTTGGTGGGCCGGGAATGGACCGACTTTCCGTCGAGGACGACCTGCCCGGATGCCGGCGACAGCAGCCGCGCGAGCGAACGCAGCAGCGTCGACTTGCCGCATCCGTTCGCACCGACGATCGCGGTGATCCTGCCGGGGGCGATGGTCAGGTCGAGCCCGTCGATGACGGTGCGGTCGCCGTAGCCGAGGGTGACGGCGTCAGCGGTCAGGGTGTGCGCTTCGGTCACAGCGATCCTCCCGAGCGGTTGGTGCGGATGAGGAGGTAGATCAGGTACGGAGCCCCGAGCACGCCCGTGATGACGCCCACCGGGTACCGCGCTCCGAACGCGAACTGGCCGATCAGGTCGCCAGCGAGCACGAGCACCGCGCCGACGAACGCCGACGGCAGCAGCAGGTTCGCGCCGGGGCCGGTGATCCGGCCGGCGATGGGACCGGCCATGAACGCGACGAACGCGATCGGTCCGGTGGCGGCGGTGGCGAAGGCGAGCAGGGTGACGGCGCCGACGATGAACAGCAGGCGGGTGAGAGTGACGTGCACGCCGAGGCCGGAGGCCGAGTCGTCGCCGAGTCGCAGCATCCCCAGCGCCCTGGCCTGCGCGAGCAGGAAAGGAACGATGATCAGGCCGGCGATCGCGAGCGGCGCGACGTCGTCCCACGAGGCGTTGTTCAGGCTTCCGGTGATCCAGCGCATCGCCGTCTGGATGTCCCACTGGGCGGCGCGTGAGAGCACATACGAGACGACGCTCTGCAGCATGGCGGCCAGGCCGATGCCGATCAGGATCAGTCGGATGCCGGAGAATCCGCCCTTGTTCGAGAGCAGGTAGATCGCGATCGCCGTGATCAGCGCACCGGCGACGGCGAGGCCCGATACGGACGGCCCGCTCACCCCGAGGACGACGATGCCGACGACGGCCGCCGCGCTCGCCCCCGCGGTGATACCGATGATGTCGGGGGATGCGAGCGGGTTGCGCAGCAGCGTCTGGAACGAGACGCCCGCGATCCCGAAGGAGAGTCCAGCGAGGATCGCGAGGACGGTCCGCGGAAGCCGCAGCTCGCCGACGGTGAAGGAGGCACCAGGAACCGTCTCGCCGAGGATCACGCGGATGACCTCGTCGGGCGTGTAGAACGTGTTGCCGACCATGAGGGCGACCGCGGCGAGCGCCGCCAGCAGGATGCCGAGGACGATGCTCGCGGTCATGTGGCGGCGATGGCGGGAACGCCGCCCGGCGACGATCGCTGCGACGGTGTCCGGCGCCGAGGCGGATGCGGCGGGCGCGGTCTTCATGACGGCGGTCACAGTTCACGCACCTTCTGGCGCCGCACGATCCAGATGAAGAACGGCGCACCGATGATCGCGGTGATGATGCCGACCTGGATCTCCTCCCCGGAGGGCGCGATGACCCGCCCGACGACGTCTGCGGCGAGCAGCAGCGCGGCTCCGGCGACAGCGGAGAAGGGCAGCAGCCAGCGGTGGTCGGTGCCGATCAGCATCCGGCAGATATGGGGGATCACGAGGCCGACGAATCCGATGGGGCCGGCGATCGCGGTCGCAGCTCCGGCGAGGATCACGGCGCCGGCGGCGGAGATCAGTCGTGTGCGGAAGACGTTCTCGCCGAGTCCGGAGGCCAGATCGTCGCCGAGGGCGAGGGAGTTCATGCCGCGTGCGCAGGCGAAGCAGATCAGCGCGCCGAGCGCCAATGCCGGGGCGGTGATCGCGATGCGCGGCCATTCCGCGCCTCCCACGCCGCCGACCTGCCAGGCCTGGAAGGCTTCCAGCAGGTCGGCCCGGGGCAGCAGCACGGCGCTGATCAGCGATGCGAGCGCCGCCGAGGTCGCAGCTCCCGCGAGCGCGAGTTTGAGCGGTGTCGCCCCTCCGCGCCCGAGGGAACCGACGGTGTAAACGAAGACGGCGGCGACGGCGGCTCCGATGACCGCGACGAACATCTGAGTGAGCGCCCCGCCGGCTCCGAAGAAAGCGAGGCCGATGACGACGGCGAGCGACGCCCCGTTCGAGATGCCGAGGATGCCGGGCTCGGCGATCGGGTTGCGGGTGACGGCCTGCATGGTCGCGCCCGAGAGGGCGAGAGCCGCCCCCACGAGGAGCGCGAGCACGGTGCGCGGGATGCGCTTGATGATCGCGGCCTGTCCGACGGTGTCGTCCTGGCCGCTCAGCGCAGCGAGGATGTCGTCGAGCGAGACGGCACGCACGCCGAACGACACCGACAGGATGCTGAGGACGATGATGACGCCGGCCCCGATGAGCAGCCACGTGGTGCGCACGAGCGCCGGGCGCCGCAGGTTCGCGGCGCCCGGCTTCAGGGTCGTTGCTGTCGAGGTCACTCGCCGGTCACTGCGCGGTCAGCGGTTCCTCGAGGATGGAGAAGTACTCGTCGATGCCCCACGGGATCGACAGCGGCGACGGGTTGGCCGAGT
>JBQDFB010000055.1:0-12871 GCA_052085045.1 Microbacteriaceae bacterium
GACGCGCCGGACTCGTCGGCAGCAGCCGCCTTCGCGTCGCTCGTCGCGGGCGCCTCGGCGGCATCGGCTGCCGGCTCAGTCGCTTCGGTCTTCTTCGGGCGCCGACCGCGACCGGTGGTCTTCGGTGCCGCCTCGGCAGGGGCCTCCGACGCATCAGCGGACGCGCTCTCGGCAGCCGGCGTCGCAGCGTCGGTCGGGGTCTCGGTGGACGCCGCCTCAGCCGGTGCGGCATCGGCATCGGCTTTCTTCGCCCGGCTGCGGCGCGGAGCCTTGGCCTTCGGCGCGGCCTCTTCGGCCGGCGCTGCCTGGGTGTCGGCAGCCGGCGCGGCATCAGCGGCCGGCTCCGCAGCGTCGGTCGTCTTGGCCGCCGCGGTGGCGGTGGACGCGCGACGCGGTGCGCGCTTGCGCGGGGCCGTCGCCGCTGCGGTTTCAGCCGCAGGGGCTTCGGCGGTGGATGCGTCGGCAGCAGGTGCGTCGGCGGTGGGCGTCTCAGCGGCAGGTGCCGCCTGGTCGTTCTGGGTCTCGGAGAAATTCTCCACGAGTACTCCCTTATATGTCGTGGGAAATGAGCGTGTCTCGCGCACAACGGGTGCTGTGTGCGACCGCACGGACAGACGCTCGGCGCCCGCCAGCCAGTACCGGGAAATCAGTTCTGGGGGTTGCGTGCGGATCTCGCAGAATTGCGATGGGGGCCAGATTCACGAAATTACGTGGAGCCCTCCGCTCGTTCCCTAACTGTACCACCACGCACGTCGACGGCCAGCATGAGGCCTTCCCACGGGGTGTCTGTCGCGGAGTCGGCGAGAGTCTTCGCCTCCTGGCGTCCGCCGGGTCCGTCGGCGAGCACGAGCACACTGGGTCCGGCGCCGGAGACGACCGCGGCGATCCCCGCCGCGCGCAGCGTCTGCACGAGCGTGTGCGTCTCGGGCATGGCCTCCGCGCGGTAGTCCTGGTGCAGGCGGTCAGCGGTCGCATCGAGCAGCAGTTCGGGGCTCTGCATGAGCGCGGCGATCAGCAGCGCTGTGCGCGAGACGTTGAACACGGCATCCTCGCGGGAGACCTGCGGCGGCTGGAGCGCCCGGGCGACCGTCGTCGACATCGTGCGCTCGGGCACGAGCACCAGCGGCGCGACGCCGCGGTGCACGAGCAGCTTCTTGTGCTGCGGTCCGTTCTCACCGGTCCATGCGATCGTCAGTCCGCCGAACAACGCAGGCGCGACGTTGTCTGGGTGGCCCTCGAGCTCGGTCGCCAGACGCAGCAGATCATCGTCCGAGAAATCGACGTCGCCGGCGAGCAGCCCCTTGGCGGCCAGCACGCCCGCCGTGACCGCAGCCCCCGATGATCCCAGTCCACGGCCGTGCGGAACACCGTTGTGGGCGTCGATGCGGAGTCCGGGCATCTCGCGGCCGACATCGCTGTACACGTGCTCGATCGCCCGGACGACGAGATTGGATTCGTCGCGCGGGATCTCCGACGCGCCGGATCCGGTGACCTCGATCTCCAGGCGGTCGTCGTCCAGGGCGGTGACGGTCAGCTCGTCGTAGACGCTGAGCGCCAGTCCCAGCGTGTCGAAGCCGGGTCCGAGGTTGGCGCTCGTTGCGGGCACCTGCACCTCGACGGTGCGTCCCTCGTGCTGTGCGGTCATCACTCGCCTTCCACACGCAGCACCGAGACGACCCGGTCGACGACGTCGGTGGCGGCAAGCCGTTCGACTGTGTCGCTGAGATCCTGCTCCGATGCGCGGTGGGTTCCGATGATGAGTCGGGCGGTCGAGTGCGCCTCGACAGCCTCTGTGGCCGGCCATTCCTCCACGGTCTGCACGACGGTGGCAACCGATACGCCGCCGTCGGAGAGGAGGTTGGCGACAGTGGCGAGGACGCCCGGCTGGTCGTTGACCTCGAGGGTGATCTGATAGCGGGTGATGACGTGACCGATCGGCACGGTCGGAAGGTTCGCCCGAGTGGACTCCCCCACCCCCAGTCCGCCGGCCATGTGCCGCCGAGCTGCCGAGACGACATCGCCGAGTACAGCCGACGCTGTTTGGACGCCACCGGCGCCCGCACCGTAGAACATCAGGGATCCGGCGGCCTCGGCCTCGACGAAGACGGCGTTGTTCGCACCGTGCACGGAGGCAAGAGGGTGCGTGCGCGACACGAGCGCCGGGTACACGCGCACCGAGATCGATTCGGCCCCGTCCTTGGCCAGGCGCTCGCAGACGGCGAGCAGCTTGATGACGAAACCGGCTGAGCGGGCCTCGTCGATCATCGACGAGGTGATGTCGCTGATTCCCTCGCGGTGGACCGCATCCAGTGGAACGGTCGAGTGGAAGGCGAGGGATGCCAGGATCGCCGCCTTCTGCGCGGCATCGAAGCCTTCGACGTCGGCCGTGGGATCCGACTCGGCGTACCCCAGTCGCTGGGCGTCGGCCAGGACGTCGGAGAAGGCCGCGCCCTCGGAGTCCATCCGGTCGAGGATGTAGTTCGTCGTTCCGTTGACGATGCCCATGATCCGGACCACGCGGTCACCGGCGAGCGAGTCGCGCAGCGGACGGATGATCGGGATCGCTCCGGCGGCGGCAGCCTCGTAGTACACCGACGCCCCGACCTGGTCGGCCGTTTCGAAGAGCTCGGTGCCGTGCGTCGCCAGCAGCGCCTTGTTGGCCGTGACGACGTCGGCGCCCGAGTTCAGAGCGAGCAGCAGGTTGGCCTTGGCCGGTTCGATGCCGCCCATGAGCTCGATGACGATGTCGCTGCCGACGATGAGGCTCTCGACATCCGTCGTGAACAGCTCCCGGGGAAGGTCGACGTCGCGCTGAGCGTCCACGTCACGCACCGCGATGCCTGCGAGCTCGAGCGCCGCACCGGCACGATCGGCCAGTTCATCGGCATGGCGCAGCATCAGATTGGCGACCTGGGAGCCTACGGCTCCAGCGCCCAGAAGCGCCACTCTCAGTCGCCGGTAATCATCGCTCGATCGGGGCTGGGTCATCGTGCTCCTTCGTCCTCGGTGATCCCGGCGTCCCTGGCCAACAGGTCTTCGATGGTCTCGCCGCGGACGATCACGCGCGAGGTGCCACCGGAGACCGCGATGACCGCGGGACGGGGGACGTGGTTGTAGTTGCTGGCGAGCGGCGCGCAGTAGGCGCCGGTGGCCGGAACCGCCAGCAGATCGCCCGGCTCGACATCACCGGGGAGATATTCGTGGTCCACGACGATGTCGCCGGACTCGCAGTGCAGTCCGACGACGCGGACCAGCGCAGGCTCGGCGGTGCTCGTGCGCGAGGCGATGCGGGCCGAGTACTGCGCGCCGTACAGTGCGGTGCGTGGGTTATCGCTCATGCCGCCGTCGACGCTGACGTACAGCCGGGTGTCGCCGGAATCCAGGCGAACGGGCTTGGTCGTCCCGACCCCGTACAGCGTCACCCCCGCCGTGCCGACGATCGCACGCCCCGGTTCGAACGCGAGGATCGGCAGCGGGATGCCGCGCTCGGCGCATCGGGATGCCACGGCGTCGACGATCTCGGCTGCGAGCTGCTCGATCGGGGTGGGGTCATCGGCGCTGGTGTAGGCGATGCCGAAGCCGCCGCCGAGGTTCAGCACCGGGATCTCGCCGCCGGCCAGCAGCTTCTCGTGGAGTTCGAGCACGCGAGCGGCGGATTCGCGGAAGCCGGCGACGCCGAAGATCTGCGAACCGATGTGGCAGTGCAGGCCGGCGAACTCCAGCCCCGGCAGTTCGCGGATGCGGGCGACCGCGACCTCGGCATCCGTCAGCGGGATGCCGAACTTCTGGTCCTCGTGGGCTGTGGCGAGGAAGTCGTGCGTCTCAGCGTGCACGCCGCTGTTGACGCGCACGAGCACGCGCTGCGCGACGCCGAGGCGCGCGGCGATCTCGGCGATGCGCTCGATCTCGATCGCACTGTCGATGATGATCGTGCCGACACCGACGGCGACGGCGCGCTCGATCTCACCGGGGAGCTTGTTGTTGCCGTGGAAGCCGATGCGGGCAGGTTCGACGCCCGCGGCGAGCGCGACCTCGAGTTCCCCCCGGGTGCAGACGTCGACGTTCAGACCCTCTTCGGTGACCCAGCGGGCGACGGCGGTGGACAGGAATGCTTTGCCGGCGTAGTAGACGCGTGCGCTCGTGCCGTGACGTGCCGTCGCTGTGGCGAAGGCGTCATGGAACGCGCGGGCCCGGCCGCGGACCTCGTCCTCGTCGAGCACGAGCACGGGGGTGCCGTGCTCGCGGACGATCTCCCGCGCGGGAACGTCGCCGAGAACGATCGCTCCGTCGTCGTCGCGGCGAGCGGATGCCGGCCACACGCCGTCTGCCAGGGAATTGGCGTCGCCGGGCACGACGAGCCATTCCGGGGCGAGCGAATCAACAGGGGAAAGCACACAGCACCAATCGTGGAAGGGACCTCTGCGGATCCGGCCACGCGAGGTTGCCACGATTCTATGGCACCGGTACACAGGGCCCGACACCGGCAAGTCCCTCGCGGTCCGGTGCGGCGATTCATTACGGTGAGAACATGAAGCTCGTGAAGTCGGTGATCGCCTGGGTTCTGCGCCTGAAGATCGTGCGGGCGTACCTGCTGTACTCCGAGCGCCGTGGGGCGACGCTCGCCGACAGCATCACCTATCGTGCCCTTTTCAGCGTGTTCGCGGGCCTGCTGCTGGGCTTCTCCGTCGCCGCGATCTGGCTCGCCGGGAACCCCGAGGTGTGGAAGGCGATTCTGCGCGCGATCGACTCTGCCATCCCCGGGCTGGTCGGTCCGAATGGTGTGGTGAAGGACCCGACGGCGATCGAGCCGGCGGGCTTCTCCATCGCCGGTGTCATCTCGCTTGTCGCGCTCGTCGGTGCCGCGCTCGGTGCGATCGGGACGCTGCGCACGGCGGTGCGGAGCATCGCAGGCACGGTTCTGGATGACATGTTCATCGTGTGGGTGATGCTGCGCAACCTCGCACTCGCCATCGGCATCGCGGTCTCGTTCCTCGCTGCGGCGGCTGTGACGTTCCTCGCCCGCGTCGGGATCACCGTCATCACCGACCTGTTGGGACTGCCCGCCGGCTCGGTGGGAGCGGCGTGGGGCATCCAGATCGTGTCGCTGGTGGTCGTGTACGCCCTGGATGTGATGCTGATCTTCGGCATCTACCGGCTGCTGTCGGGTCAGCACGCCCCGGGCCGGGTGATCTGGAGCGGGGCGCTGATCGGCGGGATCGGGCTGCTCGTGCTGCAGGAGCTGTCGAGTCTGTTCGTCGGGGGTGCGACGTCCAACCCGCTGCTGGCATCGTTCGCGTCGCTGCTGGCGCTGCTGATCTGGATGAACCTGTCCGCGCAGGTGATCCTCATCTCGTGCGCGTACATCACCACCGGCGCCGAAGAGGCACACGATCGGATCGCGTCGACGGAGGGCGCCCAGACCTTCGCTCAGCGCCGGGTGCACCGGGCGCAGCAGGAGGTCGCGATAGCCACGCGCGCGCTGCGCGCCGCAGAAGCGGTCGAAGCGGATGAGCGGGAGGGCTCGTCCGCATAGCGGGTCAGGGGCAGACGCCGTTGGTCTGCAGGCTCTCGTCGGTCACGATGGCACCGTCCACATCGACGTCGACGACAGCATCCGAACCATCGATGACGACATCCGACACGGTGAGGCCTGTCGGCAGCTGATCGGCGATGCAGATGCGCTGCGGCTCGGTGAGCTGGGTCGCCAGGTCGCCGAATCGCTCGGCGAGCTCCGCGGCGTTCAGGGTGATGCCCGCGACCTGCAGTTCCACCGGCGTGAGCAGCAGCTCACCGGCATCCGCCCCGGGCAGCACCGTGAGCGTGACCGGCACCGACATGCCGAAGACGTCGAAACCGCCAGATGCGGTGATGTTCGGCTCGTCGAAAGCGACGTCGTCGATCGGCAGTTCGGAGGCCGTCACCAGCGTCGCGAACTGCTGCTGGTCGATGCGCACCGTGCCGCGGGCGTCGGTGAGGTCTCCTCCGCCCAGCGGGATGCCGGTCGCCGTGACGTCGGCGGCCCCGGTGACACCGCCGAACGTGACCGAGTCGGTCGACAGGTGCAGCTCATCGAGACGCCCGCCGATGAGCTGCGGGAGCAGGATGCCGGAGGCGTCGACCTCGAGCTGCTGGCTCTGGGGCAGTTCGAGCTGTTCGATGACGGCGCCGCGAACGATGCCGGGCAGGATCGCCCGGGCGAGCAACTCCGCGGCGACGACGAGAACGGCCAGGACGAGCACGACGATCAGGACCACCCACGGCCACCGCGCACGGCGGCGCTTCGTTTGCTGCTCGTCACCGTCTCCCCGGGTGGGGCCCTCCCCCGGAATCACGAGCGTAGGGTGCTCCGACGACGGCTGCGGATAGGGCAGCGTGGGGTGCTCGTCGCTCATGGTGCTACATCCGTTCGGGGGCGGAGACGCCGAGCAGGTCGAGACCATTGCGCAGCACCTGGCCGGTGGCATCGTTCAGCCACAGGCGGGTGCGGTGCACGCTCTCGATCGGGGCGTCTCCCAGCGGCGTGATCCGGCAGTTGTCGTACCAGCGGTGGTAGAGCCCCGCGAGCTCTTCCAGGTAGCGGGCGACGCGGTGCGGCTCGCGCACCTGTGCCGCGAATGCCACAATGCGCGGGAATTCCTGCAGGGCGCCCAGCAGTGCCGACTCCGTCTCGTGCGTGAGCGTCTCGGGGGCGAACTCGGAGCGATCCACACCCGAGTCCACAGCGTTGTGCGCCACGTTGTGCGTGCGGGCGTGGGCGTACTGCACGTAGAAGACCGGGTTGTCGTTGGTGCGCTTCTGCAGCAGTTCAGGGTCGAGGTCGAGCGGCGAGTCCGCGGGCGAGCGCTCCAGCGAGTAGCGCAGCGCATCGGTGCCGAGCCAATCGAGCAGGTCGTCCATCTCGATGATGTTTCCGGCGCGCTTGGAAAGCCGGGCGCCGTTGATCGACACCATCTGCCCGATCAGCACTTCGACGTTCTTCTGCGGGTCCTGACCGGCGGCGCCGGCGATCGCTTTGAGCCGGTGCACGTAGCCGTGGTGGTCGGCACCGAGCAGGTAGATCTTGTTCTCGAATCCGCGGTCGCCCTTGTTCAGGTAGTACGCGGCATCGGCGGCGAAGTAGGTGTATTCGCCGTTGGAGCGGCGGATGACGCGATCCTTGTCGTCGCCGAAGTCGGTCGTGCGCACCCACACGGCGCCGTCCTCGTCGAAGATGTGACCCTGTTCGCGCAGGCGCTCCACCGCCTTGTCGATGAGGCTCGAGCCATCGGCATCCGCGGCGTGCAGGGTCCGCTCAGAGAACCAGACGTCGAAGGGCACGTTGAAGCGCTCGAGCGAAGCCTTGATCTCGGCGAGCTGGTAGTCGTAGGCGAGGTCTTCGGCGATCTTCAGCTGATCGGTCTCCGGCAGCGTGAGCAGGTCGGGGCGCGCCTCGAGCACTCGCCCGGCGAGCGCGGCGATGTATTCGCCCGGGTAACCGCCCTCCGGGGTCGGCTCGCCCTGGGCGGCCGCCACGACGGATGCCGCGAAGCGCTGCATCTGGGCGCCGGCGTCGTTGATGTAGTACTCACGGACAGCATTCGCGCCGCTGGCGAGCAGCAGTCGCACGATCGAATCGCCGAGCGCGGCCCAGCGGGTGTGCGCGATGTGGAGCGGCCCCGTCGGGTTGGCTGAGACGAACTCGACGTTGACGCTGACGCCCGCCTGGGAGTCATTGGTGCCGTATGCCTGGCCGGCGTCGACGATCGTCTGGGCGAGGACGCCGGCGGCAGCGGCATCCAGACGGAAGTTGATGAACCCGGGGCCGGCGACCTCCGCGCTCCGGACGCCGTCGACGGTCGCGATCTCGTCGGCGATGCGCTGGGCGAGCTCGCGCGGGCTGGTTCCGAGCCGCTTCGCCAGGCGCATGGCGATGTTCGATGCCCAGTCGCCGTGGTCGCGGTTGCGGGGACGCTCCAGCGGGATGTCCGACACGTCGATGTCGAGGGTCTCGTCGGGTCGCAGTGCGGCCGCGATCGGCGTGACGACGGCAAGAATGGCTTCGGCGAGAGTGTCGGGGTTCATAGCCTGTCAAGTCTAGAGCGAGTTGGTCATGGCCAGCTGATCGCCTACTGTCATCTGCATGGGGTTGGGGAACAGGCGCAGACGCGGTCGCGTGATCGGACTGACCGTCGTGCTCGGACTGGCTGTGGCAGGCGCCGTCGTCGGCGTGTGGCGGCCATGGGTTCCGACGGCGATCGACTCCCCGATCCTCGCTTCCGAGGAGGTCGTGGCTGTGGCTCCGACGCCGATCACCCTGCCCGAGCATCCCCGCGTCCTCGTCTTCGGCGACTCCTGGACGTACGGGTCGGCGGCGAGCAGTCCGACTCTCGGCTACGCGTACGTCCTCGCCGACCTGCTGGACGGCGAGACGATCGTCGATGGCGTGCGCGGCAGCGGCTATCTCAGGCCCGGCCTCGACGGCCCATCGTTCGGCGATCGCATCGCGGCACTCGCGCCGTCGATCAACCCTGACCTCGTGATCATCCAGGGGTCGATCAACGACCGCGAGTTGGGTGCGGAGGGCTACCGCGAGGCGGTGACGGCCGCGTGGGATGCTGTCGCGGCGACGTATCCGGAGGCCGCGATCGTGATCCTGGGCCCCGCGCCGCACGAGCTTCCCGTCGGCGCCGGAACCGCGCGGATCGACCAGGATCTCACCGCCCTCGCGGGAGGCCGCGGCTGGTGGTACATCTCCCCCATCGAGGAGCAGTGGATCACCGAGCAGAACTACCTCGATGTGATCGATGTGGATCTCGGCAAGCAGCATCCGTCCACCGCGGGCCACCAGTATCTGGCCGAGAAGGTTGCGGCGGCGCTGGACGACATCGAGGCGGCACCGGTGACCGAGGCCGGCGGTGCGGAGACCGACCCCGGTCAGTGATATCGTCGTTCGGTACGCCTCCGTAGCTCAGTGGATAGAGCGCCGGTTTCCGGTACCGTAGGTCGCAGGTTCGACTCCTGTCGGGGGCACATCACGCAGTTCTAGAGACGGTCGAGCGCCGCCTGAGCCGCCTCGGCTGTTCGCTGCGCATCGTCGATCCGGCTGCGGGCACCGGCGCGCTGGTCATCCAGCGCATCGCGCTCCCCCGCCCGCAGTTCGGCATCGTTGCGGACACGCGCCAGCTCGGCTTCCAGTTCCGAGGCCCGTTCGATGAGCCGGTCGGCATGCTCGCTCGCGTTCTTCCATCTGCGATCGAGGTCGGCACACTCTCGCTCGGCGTGAGCGAGCGCCGATCGGGCGGCGCGCAGCTCACCTTCTGCCGCTTTGCGCACGCGTCGTGCCGCGACCTCGTCCGCTGTCCGATTCACGCGCGGCGCGGGGGTCTCATCGAGAGCGCCAGCGACCGCGTCCCGTATCTCGTCGGGGTCGTTGCCGGCAGCATCCAGTGGCCGGACGAGCCGCCCGGATGCCACGGCCATCGCCGCATCGGCACGGAACATGGCCGCATTCAGCGTCTGCTCGACGGCATCCGTCGTGGCCCGGGTGATCTTCTCGCCACGCTCGCCCGCTCGCTCGCCGGCCTGCTGAGCGAGCGCACGGACGAGACCGCGCCGTTGACGGTTGAGCGCGGTCAGGGCGCGAGCGTCCAGGTCGTCCTGCGCCTCACGCAGCTCCTGCGCGAGTTCGAGTGCGGTGCGCAGCGATGCCGCCTGCTCGTGCGCGAGCAGGTTCACCACCCACGCGGCCAGCAGCGGCTTGCGGAGAGCCTTGACCTCCTTCGCCAGCGCGGCGTCGTCGATCTGTCTCACGCGGGCATCGCGCGCCCGGGTGAACTCCTGGGGCGGCAGGGCGTACAGTTCGGCCGCGATGCGTTCGAGCGTGATGTCCGCTTCCGCTGTCATCGCCCCATCCTCATCTGGCCGTTCCGTACTCGGGCCGCGTTCGGTCATCCTTCCACAGCGCGCTCAACCGTCATACGCTCGCTGCCTGCTTAGAATCACCGGATGGAGTACACCGAACTCGCCGAGCGCTTCGTAGCCGGGCATGCCCCGATCACGACAGTGCTCTTCGACCTCGACGGCGTCATCCGGCACTTCCACCCGGATGCCGTGGCCGAAATCGAACGCCATCATGGCATCGAGCCCGGCGCTATTGAGAGCTTCGCCTTTGCCTCTCCCCTCCTGCAAGAGGTTACGACCGGGAGGCTTCGCCGCGCCGAATGGGTCGGTCGAATCGCCGACCATGTAGGCAGCACTGCAGCCGCCGAGGAATGGGCACGGCAGCCGTACAGCGTGGATGCGGGGGTGATGGATCTCGCAGATCAGCTGCGTACGGAAGGGTTTGCCACGGCTATCCTCACCAACGGCACAGACACGATCCCGGCCGAAGCCGAGCATATGAGGCTGCGCGATCACTTCGATGCGGTCTTCAACTCCGCAGAGATCGGTCATGCCAAACCTGACGCGCGGGCCTTCCGCGCCGTTCTCGAAGCACTCGAAGCCGCTCCGGACGAGGTATTTTTCACCGATGATTCGCCGGGCAAACTCGTCGGTGCCGAAGAGCTGGGCATCACGGCTCATCACTATGAAGGGCTCGCTGGTCTGAGACAGGCGCTTCGTGAACACGGCATCCTGTGATCCGCGGGGCATGCCCCTTCAGACGTGCGGGCAGGCTTCGTCCGCTGAGCGCAGAGGTCACGGCTTCGACTCCTCGCTGCGCTCGTCGCTCAACCCGTTTCGTCGCGGTCGCCTGCGGCTCCCTCGCTCAACGTCCGGATTGTGTGATCAACCAGCTCCCTCGCTCAACGTCCGGGTTGCGTGATCAACCAGCTCCCTCGCTCAACGTCAGGGTATGAGGAGCGCGTTCCGGCTCGCGGTGATGAAGAACCTGGCCGACGAGGGCATGACTATGGTCGTGGTCACCCACGAGATGGGCTTCGCCCGCGAGGTCGGAGACCGCGTCATCTTCATGGATGGCGGGGTCGTCGTCGAATCGGGCGAGCCGAAAACGATCTTCGAATCGCCCCGTGAGCATCGCACGAAGGAGTTCTTGAACAAAGTGCTGTGAGCGCGACCACGGCGCGGCCACGCTCTACGATGGAACCGACGATCCCGACTCCCACCATCACGAACGAGGTTCGAGACTTGCAGTACATCTCCACACGCGGCGGCACGCTCGGACAGTTCAGTGATGTCCTTCTCGAAGGGCTCGCACCCAACGGCGGACTCGCCGTTCCCGAGACGCTCCCTCAGCTGAGCGCCGATGACCTTGAGCGTCTGCGGCCGCTGACCTATCCGGAGCTCGCGACCGAGATCATCGGACTGTTCGCCACCGACATCCCGCGCGACGATCTCACCCGGCTCACCGCTCGCGCGTACGGCGGTGGGAAGTTCGCAGCCGCTGAGATCGTGCCGCTCACCGACCTGGGCGGGGGCATGACGCTCGTCGGCCTCTCCGAGGGCCCGACGCTCGCGTTCAAGGACATGGCGATGCAGTTCCTCGGCGAAGCACTGGAGTATGTGCTCGAGAAGCGCTCCGGCGTTCTCAATGTCCTCGGCGCCACCTCGGGAGACACCGGCTCCGCCGCCGAGCACGCCCTGCGCGGCCTCGACAGGGTCTCGGTCTTCATGCTCTCCCCGCAGGGCCGCATGAGCGCTTTCCAGCGCGCACAGATGTACTCGCTGCAGGACGAGAACGTGCACAACATCGCCGTCGAGGGCGTCTTCGATGATTGCCAGAACCTCGTCAAGCGCCTCAACACCGATCTGGATTTCAAGCGCGCCCACAACCTCGGCGCCGTCAACTCCATCAACTTCGGTCGCATCTCTGCCCAGATCGCGTACTACGTCTGGGCCTGGCTGCGCACGACCGACGACGTCGACCCGGCCGAGCGCGCCGCGTTCGAGGTCTCGTTCGCTGTGCCGTCCGGCAATTTCGGCAACATCCTGGCGGGCCACTACGCCCGCAGCATGGGCATCCCGATCCGCCGGCTCGTCCTGGCCACGAACGAGAACAACGTGCTCGATGAGTTCTTCCGCACCGGCCACTACCGTCCGCGCAGCTCGGCCGATACTCTCGCCACCTCGAGCCCGTCGATGGATGTCTCGCGCGCTTCGAATCTCGAGCGCTTCGTCTTCGACCTGCTGGGCCGCGACCCCGAGCGCACCGCCGCCGCGTGGCACGAGCTCGAAGAGCGCGACGAAATCGACCTGTCCGCCGAGGTCGGTCGCTTCGAGACCGAATTCGGGATCGTCAGCGGCACCAGCACGCACGACGACCGCCTCGCGACCATTCGCGACCTGCACGACACGACCGATGTGACGATCGATCCGCACACCGCCGACGGCGTCTTGATCGCCCGCGAGCACATCGAGCCCGGCATCCCGATGCTCGTCCTCGAGACGGCGAAGCCGCAGAAGTTCGCCGACCTCATCTCCGAGGCGCTCGGCAAGACGGTCGAGCCGGATGCTGAGACGCAAGCGCTCCTCGATGCTCCGCAGCGCGTCACGAAGCTGTCGGACGACGAGCAGCAGCTCCGCGCCCACATCACCGAGCACGCCCTGCACGCATAGTTGCCGCGTACGGGTTTACCCGGGCACCGATCAGCGCTTTACTCGAAGCATGAACGGCGATCTCTCCGGCATCCTTGACCGTCACGTCGCGCAGGGCACGGCGCCGAGCATCCTCGTCGTCAGCGGCAGAGTCGGTGAGCCGCCGACGTACACCAGCGCCGGAGATGTGCCGCACGACACGATCTTCCGCATCCAGTCGATGACGAAAACGGTGCTCGCCGTCGCAACCCTGCGGCTCGTGCAGGACGGACGCATCGCGCTGGACGATCCGGTCGATCGCTGGCTGCCCGAACTCGCCGATCGCCAGGTCCTGCGCACA
>JBQDFB010000056.1:0-6550 GCA_052085045.1 Microbacteriaceae bacterium
CCGGTCGTCGACACCAGGCTCGCCCGCCCGTCGGCGCCGATCCCGAGGAACGCCTGCGGGGCGGATGCCGCGGCCGCAGCATCCAGCGCCACCTGAAGCCCGCCGTCAGTGCCGTTCTTGAAGCCGATCGGCATCGACAGGCCCGATGCCAGCTGCCGGTGGATCTGGCTCTCCGTCGTGCGCGCGCCGATCGCACCCCAGGTGATGAGATCGGCGGTGTACTGCGGACTGATCGGCTCGAGGAACTCTGTGGCGCATGGCACCCCGAGCGCGGTGACATCGCGCAGGAAACCGCGCGCGAGACGCAGACCCGACTCGATGTCGTGGCTGCCGTCGAGGTGCGGGTCGTTGATCAGACCTTTCCACCCGACGGTCGTGCGCGGCTTCTCGAAGTAGGTGCGCATGATGATCAGCAGGTCATCGCGGTGCTCCTCGGCCTCGCGAACCAGCCGACCGGCGTACTCGAAGCCGGCAGCGGTGTCGTGGATCGAGCACGGACCGGCGACGACGATCAGCCGGTCGTCCTCCCCCGCCATGATCGCGCGCACCTCATCACGAGTGCGCGCCACGAGGGCAGACCGCTCGTCTCCGATCGGCAGCTCGGCGGAGATCTCGCCCGGCGCGGGAAGGGTCGTGAACCTCGCGACGTGCAGGTCGGCGGTGGTCTCGGTTGCGGTGCTGGTGCTCATGGGTCCTGTCCTGTCTGGCGACGGACCCCGGATGCAGAGCCCGCCGAAACGGCGAAAGCCAGAGCAAATGCTCTGGCTTGTCGGCTCTGAAGGTGTCGGTATGCGCTAGATCAGCGACGGCCCCTCCAGAGCCGACTCGAAATACGCATACCAACGGGTTGTCATGCGAATGACCCTACCCCATGCAGAACCGACCGCGCGCCATGAGACGATTCTCGATCGATCGCACCCTGTATGGGATGCTGGGCGCATGACCGCACTTCCGCACGATGACGTCGACCCCGGGGGCCTCCTCGAGTACTCGGTGGTCTTCACAGACCGTTCCCTCAACCACATGTCCGCGCGCTTCGTCGACGTGATGCAGCAGGTGCTCGGCATCCTCGAAGAAGCGTACAACGCGCACACCTCGGCGATCGTCCCCGGCGGCGGCACCTACGCGATGGAGGCCGTCGCCCGTCAGATCGCGACGGGGCGGCGCACCCTTGTCGTGCGCAACGGTCTGTTCTCGTTCCGCTGGTCGCAGATCCTGGATGCCGGTGGCATCAGCGACGACGTCACCGTCCTGACCGCCAGGCCCGACAGCGACGACGTGCAGGCCGCCTGGTCGCCCGCGCCGATCGACGACGTCGTCGCGGCGATCCGCCTGCGTCAGCCGGAGGTCGTCTTCGCCCCGCACGTCGAGACGGCCGCGGGCATGATCCTGCCCGATGACTACATCCGCGCGCTCGCCGACGCCGCCCACGAGGTCGGCGGTCTGCTCGTGCTCGACTGCATCGCTTCCGGCGCGATCTGGGTCGACATGCAGAAGCTCGGCGTCGACGTGCTGCTGAGTGCACCGCAGAAGGGCTGGAGCGGAACCCCCGGGGCCGGTTACGTCATGCTCAGCGAAGCCGGACGGGAGGCCGTGACCACCCGCCCCTCGACGAGCTTCGCGATGGACCTCGCGAAGTGGCTGTCGATCGCCGACGAGTACCGGGCCGGTCGCCCGGCGTATCACGCGACGATGCCGACCGACGCTCTGGCGCGGAACCTCGCCGTGATGATCGAGACACGCGAGCGCGGGTTCGAGCAGTTGCGCACGGCGCAGCTCGAACTGGGCGCGCGCGTGCGCGAGGTGCTTGCCGCGCATGGACTCCCGTCGGTCGCGGCCGCCGATTTCGCCGCCCCCGGCGTCGTCGTGGTGCACACCGACGACCCTGCGCTCAAGTCGGGTGCCGCTCTCAAGGAGCAGGGCCTGCAGGTCGCCGCGGGCGTGCCGCTGCAGTGCGACGAGCCGGCCGGGTTCTCGACCTTCCGTCTGGGTCTGTTCGGACTCGACAAGCTCGCCGACATCGACGGCACCGTGTCGCGACTGGAGAAGGCGCTGGATGCCGTGGCCCGCTGACACACGTCCTGCCGACGAGGTCGCAGCGGATAAGGTGTCCCCATGGATCTGCGGGTCGCGGCGTATGCCGTCATCACCGATGATGACGGCAGGGTGCTGCTCGCGCGTTGGACAGAGGGGCGCCGCCCCGCCTGGACGATGCCCGGCGGCGGGCTCGAGGCTGGCGAGGATCCGGAGGATGCCGTCCGCCGCGAAGTGCGCGAAGAGACCGGCTACGTTGCCCGCGTCGGCGAGCTGCTCGGCATCCATTCGCGGGTGATCCCGACTGGCCGGCGCACGCGCGAGGCGGATGCTCCGCTGCACACCCTGCGCATCGTCTACACCGCCGACATCACCGGCGGCAGGCTCCGCTTCGAAGAGAACGGCTCCACCGACATGGCAGCCTGGTTCACGCTCGACGAGGTCGCGAAGCTGCAGCGCGTGAAGCTCGTCGACATCGCGCTCGGCATGGCCGACATCATCTGAACCGGCACCGCTCGCTGCCGGAAGCCCTATGCCTCCGGAACCGAGATGTCCGAAACGGTGGCGCCGTAGGCGTCGATGAGCGCATCGGCATCGACGAACAGGCTGTACCCGTGCGCCCCCGCACCCATCGCGATCCGGTGACCGGCGATGGACTCATCGGCGTAGATCGGCCAGTCGGTCGTGCTGCCGATCGGAACGATGGTGCCGCGCTCGTAGCCGGTTGCCGCACGTGCGAGCTCCGGCTCCGGCAGGCGCAGCCTGTTGGCGCCCACCAGCGCGCGCAGCTTCGGCCACGAGATCGACCGGCCGCCGGGAATGAGCGCGAACAGGTACGTGTCGTCGGATCGCTTGACCACGAGGGTCTTCACGATGCCGGATGCCGGGATGCCGAGAAGACCCGCAGCCTCCTGGAGACTGCGGGCGTTCGGACGTTCGCGGATCTCGATCTCGAGGCCGCGAGACGCCGCGGCATCCCGAACCCGATCGAGAGGATCGCTCACGCGTCGGGCGCGGCGAGCGGGTCGTCTGCGACCCAGAGCTCGTCGTCGGTGCGCAGCGCCTGCCAGGCGGTGTAGAGCACACCGGCTGCCGCTGCCGCCCCGAGAACGATCGCGATGATCGCCCCGAGACCGGGGCCCTGCTTCTTCTTGACGACGCGGCCGTTCGAGACCGTCAGCCCCTGACGCTTGGCGTTGGCGACATCCCACGCTGAGAGCGCGCTGCCGACGACGCCGCCGACGATCGGGACGACCTTGTCGTCCACGACGTGGCGTCCGAACTTGAGTCCGCGGTCCACGGTCGGCGCGAAGTTGCGCTTGTAATTGTCCTGAACGACAGGGAGAACCTGCTCGCGGCCGACGTTGCCGAGCTGGCGACCGGCTTCACGAGCGATGCCGGCGGCGTGGCCGACGAGCTCCTGCTGGTGCTCCCAGAGATCGGTCGCGTCGTTCTGCAGACGGCGCAGTTCTTTCTTGCGCTTGCGAGTCAGGCTCATATTGTTCTCCTGTCGAAGTGGAGTACGGGTTCTCCATCTTGCCAGACGAGTCTGGATACAGGGAGAGAGTGGGCCATCTCATACGAAGCTCTGAGAGAATATATGCATGCCTCAGCACTCTCACGTCGCAACTCTGCACACCAACCACGGCGACATCGTCGTCAACCTCTACGGCGACCACGCCCCCAAGACCGTCAAGAACTTCGTCGGACTCTCCGACGGAACCCAGGAATGGACCGACCCCGCCACCGGCAAGCCCGGCGAGGGCGCCCTGTACACGGACGTCATCTTCCACCGCATCATCCCGAACTTCATGATCCAGGGCGGCGACCCGCTCGGTCAGGGTGTCGGCGGCCCCGGCTACAACTTCGACGACGAGATCAACGCGGAGCTCGACTTCAACGAGCCCTACATCCTCGCCATGGCGAACGCCGGCCTGCGCCGCAACGCCATCACCGGCAAGGCCGAGGGCACGAACGGCTCGCAGTTCTTCATCACCACCGACCCCACGCCGTGGCTGATGGGCAAGCACACGATCTTCGGCGCGGTCGCCGACGACGCCTCCAGGAAGGTCGTCGACGCCATCGCCGCGGTCCCCACGGCCGCCGGCGACAAGCCGGTCGACCCCGTCGTCCTGCAGTCGGTCGACATCGCCGCCGTCTGAACTCCCTCCCCTCTGGCCGATCCGGATGACGTCCCCTGAGTTCGCGAGCAACAGCGACAACTTCTGCTATCGCCATCCGGATCGGCAGAGCTTCGTGCTCTGCCAGCGCTGCATGCGTACGATCTGCCCCGAATGCCAGACGCAGGCCGCCGTCGGCGTCATCTGCCCGGAGTGCATGGCCGCCGAGCGCAAGAAGCGCACGCCCGCCCAGAAGCGCGCTCAGCGCCGCTGGGGCCGGCAGTCCACCGCGATCGCCGCACCGGCGCAGTCGGGCCGGCCTCTGGTCACGTACGGCATCATCGCCGTCACGGCCTTCTTCGGCCTGCTGCAGCTGATCCCCGGGCTCGACATCACCGGCATGCTGCTGTTCGCGGCAGGCTACCTGTACCCCGACCTCTCCGGCTTCCCGTTCCAGCCCTGGCGACTGGTGACCGCCGCGCTGGTGCATAGCGGGATCTGGCACATCGGCCTGAACATGCTGGCGCTGTGGATGCTGGGCCGCAGCCTCGAACCGATGCTCGGCCGCTGGCGGTTCCTGATCCTGTACGTGCTCGGCGCCGTCGGCGGCTCCGTCGCCGTGGCGATCATCTCCCCCGGCACCCCGACGATCGGTGCCTCCGGCGCGGTCTTCGCGCTGTTCGGGGCACTGCTCGTGATCGGGCTGCACATGGGCGCGAACATGACCGGGCTGTTCGTGCTGCTGGGCATCAACCTCGTGATCGGCTTCATCCCGGGCTTCAACATCGCCTGGCAGGCGCACCTCGGCGGCGCGGCTGTCGGAGCACTTGTGGGTCTCATCATCCTGCGCACCCGCAAGCGCTCTCAGCGCATCTGGCAGATCCTGTTGCTGATCGCTCTGGCGGTGCTGTTGCTGGCCGCGGTCTTCATCATTCCGCCGCTGCTGATCCTGGCCTGAGCACCCGGTCAGAAGTCATTAACAGGTGTGGATGCGCCTGTGAATAACATTGGTGTAATTCTCCCCATGTGTGTACAACCCTGTGGATAACTCGCGCGCGCTCGCGCGCCCGGGGCACCCGGGCAAGAAAAAGCCCCCCGGCATCAGCCGGAGGACGGAAGAAGGAGCGGGTCAGCGCCAGCGCGTGGTCATCAGGAACCCGATGAGCGCGATGCCGAGACCGATGGCGAGGTTCCACGACTCGATGCCGGGGATCGGGAACTGCATGCCCGAGATGTAGAACACGAGGATCCAGACGAGCCCGAGCAGCATGAAGCCGAACATCACCGGCTTGAACCACACGGGGTTGGGGGCCTGCTCGCCCTCTGCGCGCTCGACGAGGGGATCTTCGCTCTTGCGATCACGTGCCATGCCGCCATTCTACCCATGAGCGCCCAATCTCAACGCTTCGTCGGGTGACAGCAATCTTCGCCGGATAGGATCACGCGTATGACTGCATCTGCGGCGCAGCCGACCCGGCGCGAACGTCGTCGGCGTCGCCGCTCCCGAGCGACGTTCACGAGCGTGCTCGGCGAGCTCCTGCTGACCGCCGGTGTGCTGGTGATGCTGTTCGTGGCCTGGCAGATGTGGATCGGCGACATCATCATCGGCGCGCAGAGCAACAGCGAAGGGCAGGCGGTGTCGCAGGAGTGGGCCGAACTCCCGGCCCCTGAACCGCCGCCGGTCATCGAAGAGGACGACGGCGATGTCCACTACGAACCGCCGCTGCTCGAGCATCCCGAGAACGGGATGAAGTTCGCCCAGATGCTCATCCCCCGCTTCGGCGCCGACTACAACGTCGCGATCGCGGGCGGAACTTCCCGCCCGACGACGCTCGACAACGGCTGGATCGGCGTCTATGACCAGTCCGTCATGCCCGGGCAGGTCGGCAACTTCTCCATGGCGGGCCACCGCACCACGTGGGGCGCGCCGCTGAACCGCATGGACAAGCTGCGCCTCGACGACGCCATCGTGGTCGAGGCGCCCGAGGGCTGGTACACCTACCGGTTCCGCACCCTCGAGTACGTCACCCCCGACGCCGTCGACGTGCTGCTGGATGTGCCGCAGGTGCCCGAGGCGGCCACCGGTGAGCGGTATATGACCCTCACGGCATGTTCGCCGCTGTACTCGCTCGCCGAGCGCATCGTGGGCTACGCCGTGTTCGAGGGCTTCCAGCCGCGAGCAGAAGGCGCCCCCGATTCCCTCGACCCCGTCGACGAAGTCGCACCCCCGTCCATCTAGGAGTTCTGACATGTACGCAGCGCTCTGGCGCATCCTCCCCGGCCCGTGGTGGCTGCGCGTGCTGATCCTGCTCGTCATGGTCGCCGCGATCCTCTACGGTCTCTTCTTCTACGTCTTCCCGTGGGTGAGCCCGCTCATCACGCCCGGCGAGGTCGAC
>JBQDFB010000056.1:6650-9182 GCA_052085045.1 Microbacteriaceae bacterium
GTCCAGTTCCACCCCGAGAGCGTGCTCACCCAGCACGGGTACCGGCTGCTGGCGAACTGGCTGGCATCGGTCGGCGATGCGCACGCTGTTCGGGCGTCCGCGTCACTGCATCCGCTTCGCGCCGCGAGCGCCTGACTCAGTGATCGCCGCCGGCGAGCTGATCGAGCAGGTGATCGAGCACGCCGCCGAGCACCGCGAGCCCGTCGCGCACTCCCCCGCTGGAACCCGGCAGGTTCATCACCACGGTGCGCCCCGAGACGCCGGCTCGTCCGCGGGACAGCAGCGCCGCGGGGGTCTTCTCGGCACCGCGCCGGCGCTGCTCCTCTGAGAGGCCCGGAAGTTCAGCATCCAGCACGGCGAGCGTTGCCTCTGGTGTGCGGTCATCCGGCGACACCCCGGTGCCCCCGGTGGTGAGCAGCACGTCGGGGTTCTCGGCCAGCAACCGCGGCAGCGCCGCGGCGATGTCGGCGTCGGCCACGACGACCGGCTCGGGCGTCTCGAAGCCGCACTCGACGAGCCACTCGCGGATCACGGGGCCCGTGCGATCGGCATACTGCTCGGCGGCAGCCCGCGTGGAGACGACGAGAACCCGGGCGCTGCGCGTCATTCGGTCGACCAGTCGCCGCTCTTGCCGCCGGATTTCGCCAGCACCCGCACATCGGTGATGACGGCGCGATTGTCGACGGCTTTGATCATGTCGTAGAGCGTCAGGGCGGCGACGTTCGCAGCGGTCAGCGCCTCCATCTCGACGCCGGTGACGCCGTTGGTGACGGCGGTCGCCGTGATCGTGACCCGGTCGCCGGCGGGCTCCAGGTCGACGGCGAGCTTGGTCAGCGGCAGCGGGTGGCACAGCGGAATGAGGTTCGCGGTCTGCTTGGCGGCCATGATGCCCGCCAGCCGCGCGGTGCCGAGAGCCTCGCCCTTGGGCAGCGACCCGTCGGCGATGCGCGAGACGACCTCGGCGGTCGTGACGAGCACGGCCTGCGCGCGGGCTTCACGGCGGGTGACGGGCTTGTCCGTGACGTCGACCATGTGCGCCGAGCCGTCTGCCCGCAGATGCGTCAGGTCACTCATCGATCCTCCAGACCTCCACCTCGGCGCCCTCCGGGAGCGCATCGACGCCGATCGGAATGTGTGCCAGCACCGTCGCACGCGCGTAGTCGTGCAGCAGGTGCGAGCCCGGGGCTCCCACCTCGACCGTACCGTCCGCGCGCAGCGCGCCGCGTCGCACCTGGTGCTTGCTGCGGGGCGATGTGATCGCGTGCGCCAATGGGGCTCGTGCCACCCGGCGCAGTGGCGAGAGACCGGACACATCGCGCAGGAACGGCCGCAGGAACATCTCGAACGACAGCAGCGCCGAGACGGGGTTGCCGGGGAACGCGATCACCGGAACGCGGCGACCGTCGGCGGTCTCGATCGCGCCGAACCCCTGCGGTCCGCCGGGCTGCATGGCGATCGGCCCGAACGCGACGCCGGCGTCGGTGAGGGCGTCGCGCACCACCTCGAACGCACCCGCGCTGACTCCCCCGGCCGTGATGACGAGGTCGACGGCGGGATGCCGGGACAGCTCGGCGAGGACGGCGGATGCCTCATCGCGCACGGCAGCGCGGACGACCATCGCACCCGCCTCGTGCAGCGCGGCGGTCAACGACGTCGTATTGGCGTCGTAGATCTGCCCCGGCGCCAGCTGCTCCCCCGGCGCACGCAGCTCGTCGCCGGTCGAGAGCAGCAGCACCTGCGGCCGCGGCCGGACCGGCACCTCGGCGACCCCCGCGGCGGCCAGCGACCCCAGCTGCACGGCGTCGAGCCTCGTGCCGGCCACCAGGATCACATCCCCCACCGCGAGGTCGGCGCCAGCCGGGCGGACGTAGGTGCCAGCATCCACGGGTGCGGTGAACGCGACCGTCGTCCCGGCGGGCGCGTCGTGGCTCGCACCGCCGATCCCGACGAAATGCGGCGGATCGGCGTGCTCGATGGGAATGACGGCATCTGCTCCCCGCGGGATGGGCGCCCCGGTCATCACCGGCGATGCGGTGCCGGCGAGGTGCGTGCCGATGCCGTCGCCGGCCGCGCTGGTCTCGCCGACGGTGAGCGTCACGGGTTCCGTTGCGGATGCTGTCGACACATCACCGCTGCGCACGGCATAGCCGTCCATCTGCGAGTTCGCGAACGGCGGCACGGAGCCGGGACTGGTGACATCGACCGCCAGCAGCCGCCCACGGGCGTCGTCGAGAGCGACGTGCTCGGCGCTCGCCGGATCGGCGAGGCGCTCGCTCAGCGGGTGCAGCAGCTCGGCGATGTCGCGGGTGTGATCGGCGGGCGTGCGCATCGTCATCCGCCGGCGAACTGCGGCAGAACGTCGACGGCTGTACCCACAGAGCGCGAGCGATCCGTGCTGACGGTGCCATCGATGAGGAATGAACCGGAACGCAGCACGCGCGCCATCGGCTCACCGTACGATGCCAGCAGACGATCGTGCAGATCACCGAGAGTTGCTGCCGAATCGAAGGCAAGAATCTCCTGCTCGCGATC
>JBQDFB010000056.1:9282-12497 GCA_052085045.1 Microbacteriaceae bacterium
GCAGATCACCGAGAGTTGCTGCCGAATCGAAGGCAAGAATCTCCTGCTCGCGATCGGCGGCCTCGGCCGCGGCCGCGAAGTACCGCACTGTCACATCCGCCATGACCCCGATCCTACCCGGGACACAGGGGAATCCGCATCACGAAAAACAACTTCCATGATATGGATGCTGTCGATCACGCACCGCGTAGACTGAGCGCATGATCCCGCTCGTCGAACCGGGGCCGGCGCTGGAGCCGGCACGCCTCACCCGCTACAGCCGGCAGCTGATGCTGCCCGGGTTCGGCGAAGACGCCCAGCGGCGACTGCGCGCCGCGCGCGTGGTCGTCGTGGGAGCTGGGGGACTGGGCAGCTCCGTCGTGCCGACCCTCGCCGCGGCCGGCGTCGGCACCATCGGTGTGGCCGACGACGATCTCGTCGAGCTGTCGAACCTGCACCGCCAGCTCAGCCACGGCGTCGACGACATCGGCACGCGCAAGACCGCGTCTCTGGCGGCGACGGTCCGTGCGATCGACCCTGATTGCCGCGTGATCGCGCACGACGTGCGCTTGACGTCGTCGAACCTGCCCGAGATCCTCACCGGCTACGACCTCGTGATCGACGGCAGCGACAACTTCCCGACCCGCTACCTCGTCAGCGACGCCACCGCCATCGTCGAAAAACCCCTGGTCTGGGGGTCGATTCTGCGCTTCCAGGGACAGGTGGGGGTGTCGTGGCAGGGACACGCACCGACCTACCGTGACCTCTTCCCGTCACCACCGCACGCCGACGAGGCGCTTTCGTGCGAACTCGGCGGCGTGCTGCCGAGCCTGTGCCCGGCGATCGGGTCACTGCTGGCCACCGAGGCGATCAAGCTCATCACCGGAATCGGCGAACCGCTCCTCGGCCGCGTCCTCGTCTACGACGCGCTGCGGGCGAGCACCCGCGAGATCCGCTACGCGACCCCCGAGGACGCGCCGGTCATCACCGAGCTCATCGACTACGACCAGTTCTGCGGCATTGACGCGGATGCCGACGACGCTGCCGTCTCTGCCGCCGAGCTGCTCGCGCGGCTGCGCGCGGGGGAGCAGCTCACACTGGTCGATGTGCGTGAGAGCGACGAGCATGCCGAGCGGCGGATCACAGGCAGCATCCATCTGCCCGTCGGCGAGATCGACGCCGGACGCACCCCGGGCAGCATCGGCGCGGTGATCGTGTACTGCGAACGAGACCCGCGGTCGCGGCGAGCGGTGCGCGAGCTACGACGCCAGGGGATCGAAGCGCAGTACCTCGCCGGCGGCATCCGTTCGTTCGTCGACGTCGGGGGAGAGGTTCGCCGCGGTGATGCGTCACGCGACAGCGCCCAGGTGAAGGAGCCGGTATGACCGACGTGACCGCGATCATCTCCGACCAGCCGTTGGACGAAGGACTGGTGCGCGCCGCCGTCGGCGGGGATGCCGACGGCGCGGTGGTGACCTTCTGCGGTGTCGTGCGCGACCACGACGGCGGCAAGGCGGTGCGCTCGCTGGACTATCGCGCGCACCCCGAGGCCGAACGGTTCCTCCACGAGATCGTCACGCGGGTGGCAGCCGAGACCGGACTGCACATCGCCGCGGCCCATCGCACCGGCGACCTGCGCATCGGCGACGTCGCGCTGTACGCCGCGGCATCCGCCGGACACCGCGCCGAGGCGTTCGCCGCCTGCGAGCGGCTGGTGGAGGAGATCAAGAGCGGCGTGCCGATCTGGAAGCGCCAGCACTACGACGACGGCGTCTCGGAGTGGGTCGGGCTCTGAGGTTCAGCCCCCGATGTAGCTCATCTCAATTCGATCGCGCGCCTGACGGAGTTCGGGCGTGAGCGAGGAGCGGATCTCGGAGTAGCGATCGTCGCGCGCTCCCCAGATGGATGCCATCGCTGCGGCGAGTTCGTCGTCTGCTCCGCCGCGGAGAAGTGCGCGCAGGTCGTGCCCTTCGCTGGCGAACAGGCAGGTGAACAGCTTGCCCTCGGTGGAGATCCGCGCGCGGTTGCAGGTTCCGCAGAAGGCGTTCGTCACCGACGAGATGACGCCGATCTCGCCGCCGCCGTCGCGGTAGCGCCAGCGCGTGGCGACTTCGCCGGGCACCTGCGGAGCGACTGGTTCGAGGGGGAAGACCGCATCGATGCGCTCGATGATCTCGGCGGAGGGGACGACCTCGTCGAGCGACCAGCCGTTGCTGGTGCCGACGTCCATGTACTCGATGAACCGGAGGCTGTACGGGGTGTCCTTGAAGCGCGCGGCCATGTCGAGGATCTCGCCGTCGTTCATGCCGCGCTTGACGACCATGTTGAGTTTGATCGGACCGAGCCCGGCTTCGTGGGCCGCGTCGATGCCGGCCAGCACGCGCGACACGGGGAAGCGCACGTCGTTGATGCTCTGGAACAGCGCGTCGTCGAGCGAATCGATCGACACCGTGACGCGGGTGACCCCGGCCTCCTTGAGGGCTGTGGCCTTCACGCCGAGGGCAGAGCCGTTGGTGGTCAGGGCGATGTCGAGCGGATCGCCCTCGGGGGTGCGAAGGGCGGCAAGGCGGGCGATGAGGTCTTCGATCCCGCGACGCAGCAGCGGTTCACCGCCGGTGAGGCGCAGTTTGCGCACGCCGTGGGCGGCGGCGATGCGGCTGATCCGCTCGATTTCCTCGAAACTCAGCAGTTCATTCCGATCGAGGAATGCATGATCCTTGCCGAATACCTCTTTCGGCATGCAGTACACGCAGCGGAAGTTGCAACGGTCGGTGACCGAGATCCGCAGGTCGCGCATCGGACGGTCACGACGGTCGCGGAGACCGGTGGATGGCATCCTGAGCGCGGTGGACATCGTCGTCACCTCCTTCGAGTAGGCAACCGTAGCACCCCTCAGCCGTGCGTGCGCACCGAGACATCAGCGGGGGAGAGGGCGAAGGAGAGACGCTCCCCGGGGCGCACGCCGATGCTGACGGCTGTCGACGAAGAGCAGTCCACCGCGATCTCGGGGTGCTCGAGGGTCGTGATCCGAACACCGCCCGGGATGGGTTCGAGCGACTCCACCGTTCCGGTCCAATGGATGCCGTCGACAGCGGTGCCGATACGAACCGAGCCGGGGGCGAACACGGCCGACACCTCGTCGCCGATCGTCGCGCCCGCGACGGGCGGAAACACGATCTGCGCACCGGCGGCACCGGCGTGCACGAGCCGACCGTCGGCATCCGCCCGCCCGGTCA
>JBQDFB010000057.1:0-8469 GCA_052085045.1 Microbacteriaceae bacterium
TCGGCGCGGGCACGATCATCGCCGCGCTCAGCGACCTCGGCGCCGATCACACCTCGCCGGAGGCCGCGGCCGCGTGCGAGTCGGCGCGGGGGCTGCGCCGGGCGATGCGGCACTTGCTGACAGCATCCGGATCGGCGAAGGAGATCGCCGAGGGGGCCTGGGCGACCGGGCGCATGGAAGCGGCGGGAGTGGTTCCGACCGCGGCTGCGGCGGCTGCTGAGATCGACGCGACCGAGGTGGTGCCTGTGCTGGAGAGCGGGGAGTTCGCGGGGTTTGCGTGAGGGTGTGGGGCGTGGGCTTGGTTTCGACTCGCCTGCGGCTCGCTCAACCCGTTTCGACTTCGGGCTTCGCCCTTCGCTCAACGCCCCGCAGGGGCAACCGGGGGTTGAGCGAGCGGCTGGCGTTGCCGGGCGTTGAGCGAGCGGAGCGAGACGAAACGGGTTGAGCGAGGAGCGCAAGCGACGAGCCGAAGCCCCGACCCTCACCGCGGGGTGCGCGCGGCGAGCTTGACCGCCGGACTGATCTCGCGCCGCACCCAGGCGAACGCGTACTGCGGGTCGAACGTCTTCGAGCACTTCGCGCACGAGGTCGGCCGGCTCGGGCGACGATGCCGGTACGAGATGTGCCCGGCAGGACAGGTGCCGACCCAGGGGGCGAGCTCTTCGGCGGTCTCGCCGTGGTGCGTGGTGCCGCCGACATAGCCGACCTCGCGGGCGATCCGCCGCCACGACGGACCGTGGGCGGCGCGATGACCGGCGAGGGCGTGGGCGACTTCGTGCAGCAGCACCTGATGGATCTCGTCGTCTTCGAAGCGGGCGGCGAGATAGCGCGAAACGGTGATCCGCTTCGTGCGGAAGTCGCACTGCCCGGCGCGGCGTTTGGCGTTGTCGAAGCCGAAGGACCACGACTCATCGAGGTGCATGCGGATCAGCGCATCTGCCCAGACGCGCACACGGTTCAACTCGGCCATGGGCCCACGTTAGAGGAGACCGCAGACATCGCGCTCAACCGGAGATGAGCTGCCCGCTGCGCCGTCGCTCAGACGCCTCGATCGCAAGCAGCACGGTCTCGAGCTCGGCATCTGGAGCCCCCGCCTCGCGGCGCAGGAACAGCGCCTGCTTGAAGCTCTCCCGCGCCAGCTCGAAGTCGCCCCACTCGAAGGCGTTGCGGCCTTGGTGCTGGTACGCGAACGCGGCGATTCCGGCCCACCCCTGCCCTTCGGCCTCGGTGGCGCACGTCGCGAGCTCCTGATCTGCGGCCGCATGCGCCCCGCGATACTGCAGGATCGTCGCGTGCAGCACCCGCGAGCGCAGCACGTCCTTGCGTGTGCCGGCCATCCGCGCCACCCGCACGGACTCATCCGACAATGCCAGCGCTTCCTCGAGCCGCTCCAGCACCTTCAACAGCCAGACCCGCTCGAGCAGAGCGGGCAGACTCCGCTGCTCCTCGATCTCGGCCAGACGCTGGGCGCACTCGACCTGATCGACCTGCTCGCGAAGAGTCTCCGAGTCGTAACCCCTGATGTAACCCACGTGCTCTCCTCTCGCAGCATCCTCAGTCTGCCTCCGAGATCGCCCGGCCGGTGCTCGGCACGCCCCGCAACTCGATTTCAACGCAGGAAGAGCGACGAGTCGGGCTTCGGGGATGCCACGGCATCCGCATCCGTGACGATGCGCGCACCCTGGGCGAAGGCGGTGACCTCGGATCCCTGGGCGATCTTCGCCGGGTGGGGGCCGGCCGCCAGCATCCGCGGCAGCCAGTCGGTCGGCAGGGGAGAGGCGGATGCCGCGATCACGAGGTTCCCGAACCGGCGGCCCTTGAGCACCTGCGTGTCCGCGAGCAGTGCCACCTCCGGCAGCACGTGCGCGATGGTGGCGACCTGCCGCCGCGCGAACGCGAGGCCGGGGCCGTCGGCGACGTTGACGAGCAGCACGCCGGCAGGGGAGAGGAGCGTCGAAAGCTCGCGGTAGAACTCGGCGCTGGTCAGGTGCGCGGGGGTCTGCGCGCCGGAGTACACATCGGAGACGATCACGTCGCAGTTTCCGACGAGCGCTCCCGGAAGACGGCCGATGCCGGCGCGCGCATCTCCGATCCGGATGCGGATCGACGCTCCCCGCGGCAGGGGCAGCTGTTCGCGCACCAGAGCGACCAGCTGCGTCTCCAGCTCGATAACCTGCTGCCGCGAACCCGGCCGGGTCGCCTCGATGTACCGGGGGATCGTCAGCGCACCGGCGCCCAGATGCACGGCGGTGAGCGGCGCACCGGGCGCTGCGAGCTGGTCGAGCACCGCGCCGATCCGCACGACGTACTCGAAATGCAGGTGCGTCGGATCATCGAGATCGACGTGCGACTGCGGGGTGCCGTCGACGACGAGCTCGTACCCCGTCGTGAACTCTGAGGGGACGACGCTCGCGATGCCGCCGTGATCGAGGCGCACCTCGGGGTGCGACTCATCCTTGGACCGGCTTCTTCCCACGCGCTGAGCCTACTGGCCGCACGAGCCGGAACCCCGTGTTACAGGTCTGTGACGATCACCCGCCCGAGTTGCAAAGATTTTGTTAGTGGTAAATACTTTTTCGAAGTCGGCATGCAACCGTTATGGCCGAAGGCAGTTTTCAATGAGGAGATTCACCTGATGAAGAAGCGCATTCTTCCGATTGTGGCGCTCGGCGTCACGGCATCGCTGGCCCTGGCCGGCTGCGCAGGCGGCGGCAGCGACACCGACGGCGAGGGGGAGACTCTCAGCGTCTGGATCATGAAGGGCACCAACCCCGACGCCACCGCGTTCTACGACGAGGTCTCTGCGGCATTCGAGGAAGAGACCGGCGCCAAGGTCGAGATCGAAGAGGTCCAGTGGGCCGACGCGCACGACCGGTTCGTGACGTCCATCGCCGGCGGCACCACCCCGGACATCGCCGAGACCGGCACCACCTGGACGGCCGAATTCGCCGACGCCGGCGCACTCCTCCCGCTCGACGAGTACGTCGACGCCGAAGACGGGCTCCGCGACGACCTCGTCGAAGGCCTCGAGGTCGCCGGAACATACGAGGAAGAGCTCTACGGCATGCCGTGGTACGCCGGCGTCCGCTCGCTGGTCTACCGCACTGACATCTTCGAAGAGCTCGGCCTGGAAGCCCCCACCAGCTGGGATGAGATCATCACCGCGGGCGAGGCCATCAAGGAGGCCTACCCCGAGATGATGGCCTTCCCGGTCCCCGGCGACGCCGAGTTCCAGGTCTACCCCTGGGTCTGGGGCGCCGACGGCGAGATCGCCACCGAGGACGGCGGCGAGTGGACGAGCGAGCTCGACAGCGCCGCGGCGCAGGAGGGCATCCAGTTCTACACCGACCTGGCCACCGAGCACGGCTTCTCCTCCGCGGGTGCGACCACCTGGAAGGAGACCGACCTCAGCGACAACTTCGCGCAGGGCAACGTCGCGATGATGCTGTCGGGCTCGTGGACTCCTGCTTCGCTCGTCGAGGCCGGCCCCGACCTCGAGGGCAAGATCGGCGCGGCGGTCATCCCGGGCAAGGACGGCGGCATCGCCCCGTCGGTGCTCGGCGGCTCGCACCTCTCGGTCTTCAACAGCACCGAGAACCCCGACCTCGCGTGGGAGTTCACCAAGATGATGACCACCGGCGAGTTCGCCGAGAAGTGGGCGTCGCAGACCGGCTACTTCCCCGGTGTAGCCTCAGCGATGGAAGAGGCCCTGACCTCGACCGATCCGCTTGTCGCGCCGTTCGCCGAGCAGATGGTCGAGGGCGGTGCATCCGTGCCGGTGACGCCGAACTTCGGCGCCGTCCAGGCGAAGAAGACCACGAGCGCGATGATGCAGTCGATCCTCGGCGGGCAGAAGGACGTCGCCACGGCGACGAAGGATGCCGCAGCCGAGATGACCGAACTGCTCAACCAGTAACGACGAGTTAGGCAGTATTCCTTGATGTCGACGGTGCACGCACCGCGGCCGACACCCACGGAGGCGGGGAAACCCTCCGCCTCCGTGGCCGGTGGCCGCCGATCCAATCGGTTCACCCTGCTAGCCAAGTCGCGGCCCTGGCTGCTGCTGGCGCCGGGCCTCATCATCCTCGCGGTGCTGATGCTGTGGCCGCTCGTGCAGGTGGTCATCTACTCGCTGCAGGACTACGGCCTGCGCGAGATCAACACCGGCGAGTACAACTGGATCGGCTTCGACAACTACATCGAGGCACTCACCGACCCGACGCTGTGGACCATCGTCCTGCCGAACACCGTCGGCTTCGCGATCCTCGCCGTGTTCTTCACGGTCGCCGTCGGCACCCTGATCGCGCTGCTGCTGCAGCGCCTGGGCAAGACCTGGCGGCTCATCGTCTCGAGCTGCATCATGATCGCCTGGGCGATGCCCGCGGTCACCGGCACCTACGTCTGGGTCTTCATCTTCGATGCCGACCGCGGCATCTTCAACGACGTGCTGCAGAACCTCGGCCTGATCGACGGCTCGGTCAACTGGTTCACGAACCAGTGGTCGTTCTACGCGATCGTGCTGCTCAACGTCGTCCACCACGGCTTCCCCTTCGTCGCGATCACCGTGCTCGCCGGGCTCCTCGGCGTCTCCAAGGAGATGCTCGAGGCCGCAGCCATGGACGGCGCCGGCCCCTGGCGCCGCTTCTGGCAGATCGTCTTCCCGACCCTGCGCCCCGTCTTCGCGGTCGTGATCATCCTGTCGACCATCTGGGACTTCAAGGTGTTCGCGCAGGTCTACCTGATGCCCGGCGGCGCGGGCTCGAACCGCTCGGTGCTCAACCTCGGCGTCTGGTCGTACGTCGAATCCTTCGGCCAGAACCGCTACGGCTTCGGCGCGGCGCTCGCCGTGCTGCTCACGCTCGTGCTGATCGGCGTCACGATCGTGTACATCCGCTCGCTCATGAAGGAGGACGAACTGTGAACCCGAAGAAGTCCGTCCTCTCGCGTCTCGGCCTCGGCGTCGCCGTCGCCGCTGCGCTGGTGTTCACGCTGTTCCCGGCGTACTGGATGGTCTCCAGCGCGTTCGATGCGAATGCCTCCAGCGGTGGTCGCTCGCTGATCCCCGAGGAGTTCACGCTCGACCACTTCGTGTTCGTCTTCAACGAGGGCGGGTTCGGCACCTTCCTGCGCAACTCGGCCATCGTGGCGCTCGTGACCGTGCTGGTCAGCGCCCTGGTGTGCCTGCTCGCGGCCGTTGCCGTCGCGCGCTTCAAGTTCAAGTTCCGCACGATGATCCTCATGCTCATCCTGATCGTGCAGATGGTGCCGCTGGAGGCCCTGGTGATCCCGCTGTTTCTGCAGGTGCGGAGCCTGGGGCTGCTCAACAGCATCATCGGCCTGATGATCGTCTACATCGCCCTCTCGCTCGCGTTCGGTATCTGGATGCTGCGCGGCTTCGTCGCCGCCGTCCCCGTCGAACTCGAAGAGGCCGCGTACCTCGACGGCGCGAGCTGGTGGCGCATGTTCCGCTCGGTGCTGCTGCCGCTGGTGATGCCGGGCCTGGTCGCCACCTCGATCTTCAGCTTCATCACCGCCTGGAACGAGTTCATCTTCGCGATGACGATGCTCGGCGGCGCCACCGACCAGTACACCGTCGCGATCGGTCTGAGGTCGTTCTTCGGCCTGCACTCGAACGACTGGGGCAGCATCATGGCGGCGTCCACGATCATCACGATCCCGGTCATGATCTTCTTCGTGATCGTGCAGCGCCGCCTGGCGAGCGGCATGACATCAGGAGCGGTGAAGGGATGACCGACGAGCTGACCCGGCTGGCCAACAGTGTGCTGTGGCCGGGATTCTTCGGTACGACTCTCGAGGGCGACGGTGCACCCGCCTGGCTGCGCGAAGCCCTCGAGCAGGAGCTCGCCGGCGTCGTCTACTTCGGTCAGAACGTCACCGATGACCTCGCTGCGCTGAGCGATCAGATCCACGCGACGAACCCGCACGCCCTCATCGGCATCGATGAGGAGGGCGGCAGCGTCACCCGGCTCGAGGTCGCGACCGGCTCGACGCTGCCGGGGCCCGCGCAGCTCGGAGCCCTCGACGACGCCGCCGCCAGCGAGGCCACCGGTGCCGAGCTCGCCCGTCGCGCCCGTGCGGTCGGCGTCGACATCGTGCTCGGCCCCGTCGCCGACGTCAACACCGATCCGCGCAACCCCGTCATCGGGGTGCGGTCCTTCGGGTCGGATGCCGGGCTCGTCTCCCGCCACGTCGCAGCCGTCGTCCGGGGGATGGAGAACGGGGGAGTGGCCGCGTGCGTCAAGCACTACCCCGGCCACGGCGACACTCATCTCGACTCGCACCTCGCGCTGCCGGTGATCACGCTCGATCCGTCCGAGATCGACGACGTGCACCTCGAACCGTTCCGTGCCGCGATCGCCGCGGGCGTGGACACCATCATGACCGCGCACATCGTCGTTCCGGCGTGGGGCGAGCAGCCAGCGACCCTGAACCCCGCCGTGCTCGGCCGACTGCGGGAGCTGGGCTTCGAGGGCGTCATCATCACCGATGCGCTCGACATGGCCGCCATCCGCGAATCGGTCGGCATCGGAGGCGGCGCCGTGCAGGCTCTCGCCGCCGGCGCCGATCTGCTGTGCGTCGGGAACCCGACGAACCCGGGTGACGGCACGGCTTCGGACCAGGACGAGCAGGACTTCCTCTCCGCCCGTGACGCCGTCGTCGCCGCGCTGCGCGACGGGTCGCTCCCCCGTGAGCGGGTCGAGCAGGCCCGCGATCGCGTGCGGATGCTGGCGGCCCGGCTCGCCGCGGCGACCCCGGCGGACGCCCCAACGTTCGACAGCGCTGCGATCGTCGGTCGCGCGCTGCGGGTGATCGGCGACCTGCGCACGGCGGGCTCGGCGGCCGCGGCATCCGCCCTCGCCGTCCTCGACGCGCGCCAGAGTTCATCGCTCGCCGTCGACAGCGCCGCCCCTTACGTCTCCGAGGCGCTCGCCGGCGACGGGTTCCGGGTGCGGCTCGATGTCGCCCTGGCGACGGAGGCAGAACAGGATGCCGCGCTGGACGCGGCGCTCGCCGCGGACGGGCGGCTCGTGCTGCTCATCGACCGCCCCGATGTGAATGCCGGCCAGCGCGCCCTCGTCGAGCGCGCAGCCGCCCGCGATCCGCATGCGGTGGTGGTGAACGCGGGGCTCGCTGTGCAGCATCCACTGCCCCTGCCCGTCGTCGAGGTCGGCGCGGCCAGCCGCGTCGGCGCCGAGGCCGCCCGCACCCTCATCCTCTCCGTCTGACAACGGGTACACGAGCGTTACAGAGCTGATACCGGATCGCAACACGGATGCGTTTGGATTCCGGGAGCGGGCTGGGTAGCGTCAATGCATCACGTGTGTCACGGGAGCAACGATGCTCCACGCACGCGCAAGGAAGCGCCCCAACAGGGAAGGTACACAGCATGATCACCACATCTATGCGCAGGCGACGAGGACTCATCGCCGTCACCGGCACCGCGATCGCAGCGATGCTGCTCGCGGGCTGCGTCGCCAGCGAGCGCGGCGACGACTCCGGAGACGGTGGAGGCGACGTCGACAGCACGTTCGTGTTCGCCGCGTCGTCCGACCCGGCGTCCCTCGACCCCGCGTTCGCGCAGGACGGCGAGACCTTCCGCGTCTCGCGGCAGATCTTCGAGGGTCTCGTGGGCACGGAGCCCGGCACCGCCGACCCGGCGCCGCTGCTCGCAGAATCGTGGGAGTCTGCCGAGGACGGCATGTCGCACACGTTCGCTCTGAAAGAGGACGTCACCTTCCATGACGGCACCCCGTTCGACGCTGAGGCCGTCTGCGCCAACTTCGACCGCTGGTACAACTGGACGGGCCTGGCCGCATCCGAAGCATTCGGCTACTACTACAACAAGCTCTTCCACGGCTACGCCGACAGCCCGGAGGACGCCGTCTACAAGTCGTGCACGCCCGACGGCGAGTACTCCGTCACCATCGACCTGAACCAGCCGTTCGCCGGCTTCATCCCGGCCCTGTCGCTCCCCGCATTCGCCATGCAGAGCCCGGCCGCGATGAGCGAGTTCGGCGCTGACGAGGTCGGCGGTTCTGCCGAGGCCCCGGAGATGTCCGAGTACGCCGAGGCGCACCCTGCCGGTACCGGCCCGTTCCAGCTCGGCGAGTGGAGCCGCGGCGAGCAGCTCACTCTGAACTACTACGACGAGTACTGGGGTGAGAAGGGCCAGATCGATGAGATCATCTTCCGCACCATCGACGACCCGACCGCCCGCCGCCAGTCCCTCGAGGCGGGCGACATCGACGGCTACGACCTCGTCGGACCGGCCGACACCGCCGCCCTCGAAGAGGACGGCTTCACCATGGTCTCGCGGCCCCCGTTCACGATCCTCTACCTCGCGTTCAACCAGCAGCTCCCCGAGCTGCAGGACCCGAAGGTGCGCGAGGCGCTCTCGTACGCGATCGACAAGGATGCGCTGATCAGCCAGGTGCTGCCGGAGGGCAC
>JBQDFB010000057.1:8569-12021 GCA_052085045.1 Microbacteriaceae bacterium
TCTCGTACGCGATCGACAAGGATGCGCTGATCAGCCAGGTGCTGCCGGAGGGCACGGAGAAGGCGACGCAGTTCATCCCCGACAGCGTCAACGGCTACAACGAAGACGTCACCACCTACGAGTATGACGTCGAGAAGGCGAAGTCGCTGCTGGCCGAGGCCGGTTACGACGAGTCGAACCCGCTGACGCTGGACTTCAACTACCCGGTCAACGTCTCGCGTCCGTACATGCCGGACCCCGAACAGATCTTCACCGTGCTGTCGTCGCAGCTCGCCGAGGTGGGCGTGGAGACCACCCCGGTCTCGGAGGAGTGGGTCGAGTACGTCGACCGCACCACCGGCACCGCCGACCACGGCATCCACCTGCTGGGCTGGACGGGTGACTACAACGACACCGACAACTTCGTCGGCGTCTTCTTCGGAGCCAAGAGCGGAGAGTGGGGCTTCGACAACCCCGAGCTGTTCAGCGCCCTCGCCGAGGCGCGCGGCACCGCAGACCTCGATGAGCAGACCGTGCTGTACCAGGACATCAACGAGATGGTCGCGGAGTTCATCCCCGGAGTACCTCTCGCGCACCCGGCTCCTACGCTGGCCTTCGACCCGCGGGTCGAGAGCTTCCCGGCGAGCCCGGTGAACGACGAGGTCTTCAACGAGATCGTCCTCACGAAGTAAGGGTCGACGCGGCCGTACCCCTCCGAGCGCCGAGCGTCGGAGGGGTACGGCGCCGCCCCGCAATAGACGGAGTACCCCTTGCTGCGTACCATCGGCAGGCGACTGCTGTTCCTCATCCCCACCCTCTTCGGTCTGAGCATCCTGCTGTTCGCGTGGGTCCGCGCCCTCCCGGGCGGACCCGCCGTCGCCCTTCTCGGCGAGAAGGCGACGCCGGACGCGATCGAACGGGTCAACAAGCTCTACGGCTTCGACAGACCCCTCATCGAGCAGTACTTCATCTGGATCGGCCGGCTGCTGCAGGGCGACTTCGGCACCTCGATCCAGACGAACCGTCCGGTCACGGAGGAGTTCTTCCGCCGCTTCCCGGCGACCATCGAGCTGTCGGTCGCCGCGCTGATCATCGCGGTCGGCATCGGCATCCCGCTGGGCTACTGGGCCGCCCGCCGGCACGGAAAGTTCAGCGACCACGCCTCGGTCATCCTGAGCCTGGTCGGGATCACGATCCCGGTGTTCTTCCTGGCGTTCATCTTGAAGTACATCTTCGCGGTGCAGTTGGGCTGGCTGCCTGCCGACGGCCGACAGAACCCGCGAATAGACGCCACCCATCCGACCGGGTTCTATGTCTGGGACGGCATCATCACCGGCGAGTTCGATGCGTCGTGGGATGCCATCGTGCACCTGATCCTGCCGGCGTTGGCGCTGGGCACGATCCCGTTGGCGATCATCGTCCGCATCACCAGGGCCAGTGTGCTCGAAGTGCAGAACGCCGATTACGTGCGCACCGGCCGGGCCAAGGGCGTCTCCAGCTCGACCCTGCGCGGCCGATTCATCCTGCGAAACGCGCTTCTTCCGGTCGTCACGACGATCGGCCTGCAGACGGGGCTGCTGATTTCGGGCGCGGTGCTGACCGAGACCGTGTTCGCCTATCCGGGAATCGGTTCGTTCCTGGCGCGGGCGATCTTCACCCGCGACTTCCCCGTGCTGCAGGGATTCATCATCTTCATCGCGATCGCGTATGCGCTGATCAACCTCGCCGTGGATGTGTCATACAGCCTGATCGACCCGAGAGTGAGGGTCCAATGAGTATTCCTCTTCCCCCGGCACAGGGTGGCACCCTCGATACCGCCACCATGCTGCAGACCGACCTGAAGGACGGCGGTGGCGGCTTCTGGAGCGACGTCTTCCGGCGGCTGCGTCGCAACCCGACCGCCTGGATCGGCGCCGTCATCGTGCTGCTGTTCGTCCTCGTCGCCGTCCTCGCGCCGCTCCTCGCGCCGTACCCCGAGACCGCTCTCCCCGGTGCGCGCGACATCACCCCGACGAACATCCCCGGCCCCGGTGAGCTGCCGGAGTTCCCCCTGGGCCTCGACCGGTTCGGCGGCGACGTGCTCTCCAAGCTCATCTGGGGTGCGCGAGCCTCGCTGCTGGTGGGCGTGATCTCGACAGCGTTGGGGCTCGTCGGCGGCATGCTGCTGGGGCTGCTCGCGGGCACCTTCGGGGGCTGGGTCGACACGCTCATCATGCGCATCGTCGACATCATCCTCTCGGTGCCGAACCTGCTGCTCGCCGTCTCGATCGCCGCGATCCTCGGGCAGACGCCGTACGCGGTGATGATCGCCATCGGAGCTTCGCAGGTGCCGATCTTCGCCCGCCTGCTGCGCGCGTCGATGCTGCAGCAGCGATCCAGCGACTATGTGCTCTCGGCGCAGACGCTGGGCCTGGGCCGCGGACGCGTCACCATGACGCACGTGCTGCCCAACGCGGTCGGCCCCGTGATCGTGCAGGGGACGCTGACGCTCGCGACGGCCGTCATCGACGCCGCCGCCCTGTCGTTCCTCGGGCTCGGCGGCGGACGCCCCGAGACAGCCGAATGGGGGCGGATGCTGACCTACGCGCAGGCCGAGCTGTCGATCGCGCCGTGGCTGGCGTTCCTCCCCGGCATCTGCATCGCCGTCACGGCGCTCGGCTTCACCCTCTTCGGTGAGGCACTCCGAGAATCCATGGACCCGAGGACGAGGGCGCGCTGATGAACGAAGAGGTGAAGAGCATGTCTGCTCCGCTGCTGTCCGTCCGCGATCTCGCGGTCGACTTCCACACGATGGATGGCGTCGTCCACGCCGTCGAGGGTGTCGACCTCGACATCTCCGAGGGCGAGACGGTCGCGATCGTGGGGGAGTCGGGCTCGGGGAAGTCGACCACCGCGATGGCGATCATCGGGCTGCTCGCCGGTGGCGGGCGCATCGCCGGTGGCAGCATCCGCCTGGACGGTCGCGAGATCTCGAAGGCCTCCGAGACCGAGCTGCGCGGCATCCGCGGACGCGATATCGGCCTCGTGCCGCAGGACCCGATGTCGAATCTGAACCCTGTCGCCAAGATCGGCACGCAGGTCGCTGAGACGCTGCTCGCGCACGGGCTCGCAAACCGCCAGAACGTGTCGAAGAAGGTCGTCGAGGCGCTCGAGGCGGCGGGACTCCCGGATGCTGCGAAGCGCGCCAAGCAGTACCCGCACGAGTTCTCGGGCGGTATGCGACAGCGCGCGCTGATCGCGATCGGGATGGCTTGCAAACCGCGCCTGCTCATCGCCGACGAGCCGACCAGCGCCCTGGACGTCACGGTGCAGCAGACGATCCTCGACCAGATCGGCGCGATGACGCGTGAGCTCGGCACCGCCGTGCTGCTCATCACGCACGACCTGGGACTGGCCGCCGAGCGTGCAGAGCGGGTCATCGTGATGCACCGCGGCAAGGTCGTCGAGCAGGGGGCGGCGAAGCAGATCCTCGA
>JBQDFB010000058.1:0-11959 GCA_052085045.1 Microbacteriaceae bacterium
GCAGTGCGACCCGATGGATCCGATGATCGATCGAGCGCACTCGCTCACGACGCCAGCATCTTTGTCTTCCTTTCCTGTCAATCACCGTGTTCGCCCGCGTACATCAGGTCGATGACCGATTGCGGGATTTCCACGTCAAGGCCGACCGTGGTCGGACCGACGTCGCTTTGCGAGCTGCTCGGGGGCACCTCGAGTTCGAGACGCAGCGCCACAGCGCCGCGAGGGACATAGACCGTCATCAAGAATGAGCGCGTCTCGCCCCACGGGAATGTGGCCGGCGACTGGACGGAAGTGAATCCCCAGTCCAGATCCAGAGCCTCGGCCTTCTCCTCGCCCTCCTTCACCTCAACCGGAACCGGTGCGCCCGGTCCCCACGAGCTGTCGAGCGTCATCGCCTCCGCGTTCACACCCTTGTCGTTCTCGTAGTCAGGCCACGAAGAAACGTCCACGCGGATTGCCCACGCCACTGAGTCAGCCGGATAGAGCTCGGCTGACTCCCCCGGCGCACTGCAATCACATCCCTGCGCTGTGTGCCACACCTCAACGTCGTACACACTCAGATTCACTGGATGAGCGATGCCTCGGTCGGTAGTCGTGGCCAGCGGAGTATCAACCCCCGGCGTAGGGGTCGGCGACGTCGTCGGGACCGACGTGTACGTCGGGCTTGGCGTCGGATTCGGTGTTGGACTCGGGGAGCATGCGGCCAGGGTGACGCACAGCGCCCCCGCAACCGCAGCTCCTGCCAGTTTCCTCATGGGTAGCCTCCTCGCTTTAGGTTGCGTAGTCGGGCTGATTTCTGGTGTGAAGTGTCTGAAATCGACCGCCACAATCGTTCGGTGTCCTTGCTCCCGAACGATCTGATCACGAGACCAGGATATAACGACCGGCGTCAATAACGCTAGACGTTAAACCGGAACTCCACCGCATTCCGGTACAGACCAACCTGTGGATCGACAGGTCATCTTGGGCTGCCGACGTCGAGTGCCGCGCGTTGATCGGGCGCGCCAGTGACGACGAGACGCAGGTCGGCGTGACTGTCGTCGATCGTCCAGTTGACGAACGAGCAGCACTCGCTCTCGACCTCGACGAGAGCACGCAACCGCCGGATCGAGTCGCGGACCTTCGAGTAGTGGACAACCAGTCTCGTCTCCGTTCGTTCAACGGAGCGCAAGTAGGCGTCGTCGAAGGCATGCCATCTCTTGACCTGCGCTCTGCCTGTGTCGGGCGTGAGCGCGCAGGCGATTGGCAGTCCGCTAATGGGGCCGGCGTGGACCATCACTTTCCCTCCCTTGCTCAGTGCGCGTTCGCGGCGCAGCAGGCGTCCTCGCAGGAGTCGACCTCCTGCTCCCCCGTGAGGACGGCGATCGGCGCGGCGCAGCAGGCGTCGCCCTTCCATGCTTCGACGCCCTCACGGACGGCAAAGATAGCGATGACGAGCGCGGCAACGGAGTCGGCCCACGCCCAGCCGAGCAGGCTGTTGAGCAGCAGACCGGCCAGCAAAGCCGCGGACAGGTAGGTGCAGATCAGCGTCTGCTTGGAGTCCGCCACCGCGGAAGCCGATCCCAGTTCGCGGCCCGTCCGGCGCTCGAACCAGGACAGGAAGGGCATCACAGCGAGGCTGAGCGCGGCGATCGCGATGCCGACCGGGGAGTGCTCCGGCTCGCGCAACCCGAGCAGGGAGAGGACCGCGTCCACGCTCACGTAGGCGGCCAGAGCGAAGAACGACACTGCGATGACCCGGAGCGCGACCTTCTCCCGCTTCTCATGGTCGGGGGCGGCGAACTGCCAGGCGACCGCGGCAGCGGAGAGCACCTCGACGATGGAGTCGAGACCGAAGCCGATGAGCGCCGCCGACGACGCAGCATGGCCGGCGATGAGGGCGACGATCGCCTCGATGACGTTCCACGTGATCGTGATCGCGACGACGATGCGGATCCGTCGACGCAGGACGTCTCGGCGATCTCGCGTGAGCGCCGCGGCCGTCACTGGTCAGCTCCCGTGTCGCAGCAGCCCGGCACCGGGCAGTGCGGATCTACACAGGAGACGCTCTCGTCGACGGCGAGGGTCACGTCGACCAGGGCCGTGAGCGCGACGGCGATGTGCGGATCGGCGATCTCGTAGCGGGTCTGCCGCCCCTCGGGCTCGGCGACGACGATCCCGCAGCCGCGCAAGCAGGACAAGTGGTTGGAGACATTCGTGCGCGTGAGCTCCAGGTCGCGGGCGAGCTTCGCCGGATAGCCTGGGTCATTCAGCAGGGACAGCAGAATGCGGGAGCGCGTGGGATCGGCCATGGCACGGCCCAGCCGGTTCATGACGTCGACGCGAGAGGCTATGGTCAGCATGCACTGACCATACAGCAAACGCTGACCTATCGGAAAGTCCTAGTTGCGATGCTCCGCCGCCGCGAAAGCCTTGAATGCGCACTCGGACCGGCATCGCTCGTCGCTGTCAGGGCAGCCGTCGACGTGAACCTGCGCCGCGCGCAGTTGCACCTGCAGCTGGACCAGGATGCTGAGCTTACGCTCGACGGCGGCGACCTGCTCGGCCAGCAGCGGCTGGAGTGCGGCCTTCACCCCGGTGCAGGTGCCATCGTCGGCGAGGTCGAGGAGTCGGCGAATCTCGGGCAGCTCGAGGCCGAGGCGCTTGGCCGAGGCGATGAAGTAGAGCCGTTCGAGGTGATCCTCGTCGAAGTCCCGGTATCCATTGGGGCCGCGGCGGGCGGCGAGGATCCCGAGGCGCTCGTAGTAGCGCAGCGTGCTCGCCGGCACCCCACTGCGCTCGGCAACCTCGGAGATCTTCACGCTTCGACCATATGCTTCGCTCACTTGACCTTCAACCCGGGTTCAAGGTCTAACGTCTTTCGAAGCGACGTCTGTCGTCTTTGAGCATGAGGCTGGAGAGCAGTGCGGAAGACCATGGAATGGATGGAGCGGCACCAGGTCGCGCTCTACGTCGCGGGGCTGGCACTCGGGGCCGTAGCCGGGCTGGCCTTGCCCGGGGTCGCCCACCCCGCCGAGCTCGCGATCCACCCCGTGCTGGCGCTGTTGCTCTATGCCACGTTCCTCGGCATCCCCTTCGGCAGAATCGGGCACGCCTTCAAGGATTGGCGCTTCCTCTCGACCATCCTCGTCGTCAACTTTGCCCTGGTGCCCGTCATCGTGTGGCTGCTGTCGCGGTTCGTCGCCCATGACCAAGTACTCCTCGTCGGCGTGCTGTTCGTGCTGCTGACGCCGTGCATCGACTACGTCATCGTCTTCGCCGGGCTCGCTGGCGGCAACGCGGAGAAGCTCCTGGCGGCCGCCCCGCTGCTGATGCTCGCGCAGATGCTCCTGCTGCCGCTGTACCTGTGGTTATTCGTCGGTGCCGAGTTCGTCGAATCCGTGGAGTTCGCCCCGTTCGTCGAGGCCTTCGTCCTCATCATCGCCCTGCCGCTGGTCGCAGCCGCACTCACGCAGCTCGCCGCCACCCGCTGGCATATCGGGAGGGGGATCGAACGAGCCGTCACGGCCGCGATGGTGCCGCTGATGGTCACCACGCTCGCAGTCGTCGTCGCCTCGCAGATCGCCGGCGTGAGCGCCCAGCTCGGTCCGCTGCTGCTCGTGGTGCCGATATACGTCCTGTTTGCCGCGGTGATGGTGCCAGTGGGAATGCTGGCAAGCAGAGTCGCTGGCCTTGACGTCCCAGGCAGGCGGGCGATCGTGTTCAGCGGGGCGACCCGGAACTCACTCGTCGTGCTGCCGCTGGTGCTCGCCCTGCCCGCGGCGTTCGACCTCGCGCCGCTCGTCGTCGTCACACAGACCCTTGTTGAGCTTGTCGCCATGGTGGTGTTCGTACGGCTCGTGCCGCGAATGGTGCCTGCATCAGCGGTTCGGACTCGCAGAGGTTAAAGCGCAAAACGAAATTCCACCGCGTTCCGATGATTTCGGAACATTTGGTGCTAAGGCTGTCCCGTAGGCCGCCATATGACCTGGAACCAAGCCATCACCCGGGGTTCTGCCAGAGTCGCGAGGGTGCCAGCCGGCGCGCCACTGGACGGCTTGGCATGGCTACCCGACTCCCTCTACCGAGATGGGAGGTTTGGCCTACCGCCAACGCTGACCCAGTACGGACACTCGCCATCGTGGTTCCCCCAGTCGCACGCGTGAGGGCCCTCGTGGTGGTGCCAGCCGCCGAAGCGACCAAGCTCCTCAGACCAGTGCTCACAGCGGATGACCTTCGGCGCGCGCTCGGGGTTGTCCTCGGTCATGAGCCCATGATCCCACTCATTGCTGGCCTCAGTCCCTAGACTCTTCATCCCCCAAGGCAAGCCCGCGGAACCGCTCGAAGAATCTGGAGAGCGCTTCGATGACCCGCTTCTTCTTGTCGCCGTGGTTGGACTCGCGGTTGAACCGTGACACTGGCGGCAAGATGCGGGTGATCTCAGTTCCCGCCGTGCGCAGCTGTCCGTCCCGGAACGCCTCATCCACGAACGACTGCGTCTCCTCCAGCTTGAGCTTGTGCGCTTCGATGAGCTCCTGAAGCTCAGCCTCGCGCTTCGCGGAGATATACGACTGCCACTGCTCATCGACCGCGCCCTGCAGCGACACCGACTCGACGAAGTCCTCGACGAGGTCGCGCTTGCTGCGCAGGGTCGGGCTCGCATCGACCGCGCGCGTGATCTCGGCACGGACTTCCTTGTCGTCGCCGTCGCCCTTCTCGGCGCGGAGCTTCTCGACGAGCATGAGGATGTAGTCGACGTTGATCTCGACCTGCTTGACGAGCTCGATCTCGAACACGACGTCGTCGTTGATGACTTCTCTGTCGCCGTCACGATCGCGCGTGTACTCGTCGCGGAGCCGCAGGTAGATGCTGGTGTAGTCCTGCCGCTGTCGCTCGGTGAGTGGATCGTTGCCGTCGAAGTCGTCGAAGGACGTGAGGATGTTCTGCAGCCGCAGGATCGCGCCGAACAGCTGGATGAAGTCCTTCTGCGCCTGCTCCCCCACGATCTGCTGCCCGATCGGGAAGTGCGTGAGCAGTTCGGTGACCTTGTCGACGTACTCGCCGTAGTAGTCGCCGTACGGTTTCAGCAGGACGACGCCGCGGGCATCCTTGTTGCCGAAGAGCTCCAGCGCGGCGTTCGTCTCTTCCTCGAGGTCGCGGAAGGCGACGATGTTGCCGTAGGTCTTCACCGAGTTGAGGATGCGGTTCGTGCGCGAGTACGCCTGGATCAGGCCGTGGGCGCGCAGGTTCTTGTCGACGAACAGCGTGTTCAGCGTCGTCGCGTCGAAGCCGGTGAGGAACATGTTCACCACGATGACCAGGTCGATCTCGCGGTTCTTCATCCGCTGCGACAGGTCCTTGTAGTAGTTCTGGAACCGGTCGGCGCTCGTGTCGTAGCTGGTCCCGAACATGTCGTTGTAGTCCTGGATCGCGTCTTCCAGGAACGAGCGCGTGTCACGGTCGAGCGCATCGGTGTCGAACGCTTCATCATCGAGGATGCCGTCGGCTTCGGCCTCGTTCGCGCCGTAGCTGAAGATCAGTCCGACCTTCAGGCGCTTGTCCGGTGGCAGCTGCTCCATCTGCAGCTGGAACTGGTTGTAGTACCGGCGTGCGGCATCGATCGACGCGGTCGCGAACAGCGCGTTGAACCCACGCACTCGCTTCCGCTCCTTGAGTGCCTCCGCCTGACGCCGGCCCCGCACCGAGTCGGCGACGTTCGTCACGACTGCGTGTTCGTAGCTCGATGAGCGCTTCGTCTTCTGATCGAAGTGCTCCAGGGTGTATGCCACGACGTCCCGGATCCGGCGCACGTCCAGGAGAGCTCGCTCGCGGTCGATCGCTGACACCTGTGAGTCGTCGGGGTTTCCGACCTTGATGGTGTTGATGTAGTCGATCCGGAACGGCAGCACGTTCTTGTCTGTGATGGCGTCGACGATCGTGTAAGTGTGCAGCTTGTCGCCGAACGCCTGCTCTGTCGTGCGCAGCTGAGGGTTTCCACCGCTGCCGGCGTTCGCGGCGAAGATCGGCGTGCCGGTGAATCCGAACAGGTTGTACTTTTTGAACGCGCGTGTGATGTCGGTGTGCATGTCGCCGAACTGCGAACGGTGGCACTCATCGAAGATGATCACCGCGTGGCCCGAGAAGACTTCGTGGCCCTTGTTCGCCCTGATGAATGTCGACAGCTTCTGGATCGTCGTAATGATGATCCGCGCACTGGGGTCTTCGAGCTGCGTCTTCAGCACCGCCGTCGACGTGTTCGAGTTCGCCGCCCCTTTCTCGAACCGGTCGTACTCACGCATCGTCTGGTAGTCGAGGTCTTTGCGGTCGACGACGAACAACACCTTGTCCACACTCGGCATCTTCGATGCGAGCTGCGCTGCCTTGAACGAGGTGAGCGTCTTGCCCGAACCAGTGGTGTGCCAGACGTATCCGCCGGCGTCGAGTGTGCCGAGCGTCTTGTAGTTCGTCGAGATCTGGATCTTCTGCAGGATCCGCTCGGTCGCGACGATCTGGTACGGCCGCATCACCAGCAGGTCGCGATCCGCGGTGAGCACGCAGTACTTCGTCAGGATGTTCAACAGCGAGTGCTTCGCGAAGAACGTCTTCACAAACGCCGTCAGCTCGGCGATCGGCTTGTTGTTCGCATCGGCCCACCAGCTGGTGAACTCGAACGAGTTACTCGTCTTCCTGCCCTTACCAGCACCGCCAGACTTCTTCTGCTCGGCCAGGTGCCTGTTGCGAGTGCTGTTGGAGTAATACTTCGTCAGCGTGCCGTTACTGATGACAAACAACTGCACGTACTCGAACAGGCCCGAGCCTGCCCAGAAGCTGTCGCGCTGGTACCGGTTGATCTGGTTGAAGGCCTCCCGGATGTCCACGCCGCGACGCTTCAGCTCGATGTGCACCATTGGCAGCCCGTTGACGAGCACGGTCACGTCGTATCGGTTGGCGTACTTCGCACCGCCGTCACTGGCGTCAACTTCGCCTCGCGCGATCTCGTACTGATTGATGACCTGCAGCTGATTGTTATGGATGTTGGTCTTGTCGATCAGCGTGATGTTCTTCGTCGTCCCGTCGTCACGCCTGAGAATCTGGACGTAATCCTCGTGTACCCGCACGGTCTTTTCGACGATGCCGTCGTTGGCACCGGCGATCTTCGTCGTGAAGAACTGCTCCCACTCGGCATCCGAGAAGGCGATCCTGTTGACCCTCTCGAGCTGCACGCGAAGATTCGCGACCAGCTCCGCCTCGGAGGTGAACGGCAGGTAGTCGTACGCCTGCCCCTCAAGGAGTCGGATCATCTCCTTCTCGAGCGCAGACTCCGACTGATACGCATCAGCCTGCGACGGGTCGTGAACATACTCAGCGACGACCGTGCTCTCCGAGGAGACCGCGATCGGATCGTACGTGCGCGCCAGCGCATCACTCACGACGTCAGCTCCTTGAACGTCAGCAGCCGGTCACGGTAATGCTCGTATTGCTTGCGACGGGCAGCGAGTTCGGCCGGGAGGCCAATGGAGAGGTCATTCACGATGCGATCGAAGTTTGCGAGACTTGCAGCAACGCGTTGCTGTGTAGCGAGAGACGGGAATTGAACCTGCAGGCGCTTAAAGCCGTTGACATCGATGTTTTTTTGCGCAGACTGCGTCGACGTTGCGAAGATGATCGATTGCATGCTGAGCAGGAGCTGTCCCACGAAGTCCTTGTCTACCGCATCATCGATAACGTCGAAAGTGAACCCCGAATCGAGCATCCAAAACTTTCCGTCAACCCGCCGAACACAGTTTGCAGACATCGCAAAACGCGAGACTACCCACTCATCTTCACGATTGAACGCATCAGTGCGGAAGCTCTCGCCGCCACCACCGTAAACCGGATACAAGGTGCCGGAATCGTTCTTCTTTGTGATCCGTACGCCGAAGTTCAATCTAATAATGTCCCCGAGAGATACATTACGAACACCACGTTCATCCGAAGACATCAGGAGAGCGTTTCTATAGTGCTCGTACTGGACGCGCCGCGCTTCCAGCTCCGCTTCCAGCTCCGCTTCCAGCTGAGTGAACTTATCCAATACTCCCACGATCTCGCGCTGCACCTCGAGAGGCGGCACGGGGATCCGAATTCGCATGAGTGTCTGATTCGTGATCCCCTTGACAATCGTCCCGTTCCCAACGACGCTGAGCGTCTTGAAGTAATACGTCAAGAAGTACGGGTCGAGTTCATCATTCAGAAGAAGCCCACGTATGTCCTGGTTGATTGCGATGGGTTGCTCGACAACGCGCATTGCTCCAGGAACGATCTTCACAGCAACAACAAGCCAGCCCTCAGGGACAAGATTGCTGGAACTCGACTGAAGCCCTTCTGCGGTGATTGTTTGCCGGGTGTCGCGAATCTTCAACGTTGTCGCGGTGATGTCACCGACAGAAGCCCAGTGCACGTCTCCGTCCCAGTACTGACGTTTTGAACGCGACGGTGTACCCCCGCCTACGTTCCGCGCTATACAGCCCCCAAGCTCTTTAAACTCCACTCCGGCCGGGCACAGGTCCTGAATCAGTTCGTCGATGCGGCTCACTTGGAGCCCTCCAAGTCCGCCACGATCTCGTCGATGGCCGTGCGGAGCTCGGCCTGGCGCTCGACGACGCGCGCGATCTCGGCGTTCAGCTCGACGATGTCGACCTGCTCGCGGGTTTCCTCCGCCTCCACGTACGACGACACCGCGATGTTGTAGTCATTGGCCACGATGTCTTCGCTGCCCACGATGGTGGCGAAGTGCTCCTGGGGCTCGCGCGTCGTGAATGCGTCGAGGATTCTCGTCTGGTGCTCCTCGAGTAGCTTGTTCTTGTTGCCGACGCGTTTGAACTCGGCCGATGCGTCGACGAACAGCACGTCGCTGGTCTTCTTCGACTTTTTCAGCACGAGGATGCAGGTCGCGATCGTGGTGCCGAAGAAGAGGTCCGGCGGAAGCTGGATCACGGCGTCGACGTAGTTGTTGTCGATGAGGTACTGGCGGATCTTCTTTTCCGCTCCCCCACGGTAGAGCACGCCGGGGAACTCGACTATCGCTGCTGTGCCGTTGACGGCCAGCCAACTGAGCATGTGCATCGTGAACGCCAAGTCGGCCTTCGACTTCGGCGCGAGGACACCGGCCGGCGCGAACCGTTCATCGTTGATCAGGAGCGGGTTGGCATCGCCCTCCCACTTGATCGAGTAGGGCGGGTTGGAGACGATCGCCTCGAACGGCTCGTCGTCCCAGTGGGCGGGGTCGAGGAGCGTGTCACCGTGGGCGAGATTGAAGTCCGCGTAGTTGACGTCGTGCAGGAACATGTTGATCCGCGCGAGGTTGTACGTGGTCAGGTTGATCTCCTGACCGTAGAACCCCTGGCGGACGTTGTTCTTGCCGAGCACCTTGTCGAACTTCAGCAGCAGCGAACCTGAGCCGACGGCAGGGTCGTAGACCTTGTTGACCTGCTTCTTGCCGACGACCGTGATGCGCGCCAGCAGCTCGGAGACCTCTTGCGGCGTGTAGTACTCACCACCGGATTTGCCAGCGTTGGCGGCGTACATCTGCATCAGGTACTCGTAGGCATCGCCAAACAGGTCGATCGAGTTGTCCTCCCACCGCCCCAGCGGCAGATCGCCGATCGCGTCGAGCAGCTTCACCAGCTTCTGATTGCGCTTGGCGACCGTCGAGCCCAACTTGTTGCTGTTCACATCCAGGTCGTCGAACAGCCCCTTGATGTCGTCCTCACTGTCTGTACCCAGCGCCGACGCCTCGATGTTCTTGAAGACCCGCTCGAGCGTCTCGTTGAGGTTCTCATCCCGCGCCGCACGCTTGCGAACGTTGGCGAACAGGTCGGACGGCAGAATGTAGAACCCCTTCTCCGCGACGACCTCGTCGCGAGCGAACTCCGCGTCGGAATCCGCCACCAGCCGGTAGTCGAACGACACGTCGCCCGCATCGTGCTCGTGCTTGTTGAGGTACGCCGTGAGGTTCTCGGAGATGAACCGGTAGAACAGCATGCCCAGCACGTAGGACTTGAAGTCCCACCCGTCGACGCTGCCACGCAGGTCGTTCGCGATGCGCCAGATCGTCTTGTGCAACTCAGCTCGCTGCGCCTCTTTGGTGGTCGGTGCCATAGGTCGTGCTCCTCCGCGCCACTGCGCAATCACGGTGTTGGGGTATTTGCTCTCACGATATCGGGTGCCACTGACACTCGGGCTTCCCGCATCATCACCGCGTCGACTCGTTGAACGCCACAGCCGCTGCGGCCGTCATGTTCAACGAGTCGACGCGGCCACTCATCGGGATCGTGACCCGGCAATCGAGCAGTGCGTCGGTCTCAGGCGTGATGCCGTGGCCCTCCAGCTCACGCAACGAGCATCACCGACGAACGATTAGTGCGTGCGCCTCGACGCCGAGTTGCTCGGCGAGGGCGTCGACCGAATCCAGCGTGAGGTTGCGCTCCCCACGCTCGATGCCGGCAAGGTACCGAGTCGACACTCCGAGTTCTTCGGCAAGACCTTCCTGCGACAGGTGGCGCACAAGACGCAGGTCGCGCACCTGCGCTCCGAGCACCTTCTTCAGCGGTTCTGTCACACATCCAGCCTCATGCCTGGTAGTCATGACTTCCAGGAAGTTATCGCTTCCAGTTGCGGCCCGGGTGTTCGCGCACGACTCGCCCCGCGCCCGCATCAGACCTCGAAGGAGAGCGTGACGATGCCCGACCCACAACAGATCCCAGAGGACGGCCCGAACGCCCTCCCCCGCGTCCTGCACACACCACGCAGCAGGGCACTGCTCTCGGAATCGTGGGCCCAAGCGGAGGAGGCAAAGCGAGAGGAGTGGGCAGGCAACGACCCCCAGTTGCCGTATGAAGCCTATGCAGCGGGCGAACCATGCCGCGCGTGTGGGCGTGCCCTTCTCGGTGAGCCAGCCCTGGGAACCGATGAAGAGAGCATTGCGTTGATCGACGCCGACAATGCCGAGTTCCGAGCCGAACATGAGGCGTGCAACATGGGCGTTTGGCGTCTCGCGGGCAACAGGGTGGAGCACTGCCACCTGTGCTGCCCGTTCCCGCCGCTTTCGCCGACTCAGCGCGATGAGTTCCGACAGCTCCTGTACCCGTCCTCATTGCGCATCGACCGAAGCGCCATCTGGCGTGTGGAACTGACCTGTCAGCACGTCGAGACCCTGGCCGGGCAGTCCCCTCTCTACGTTGAACCCACCGCCCGATGCACCATATGCGTCGTCATCCGCGGCGTAGTCAAAGCCATGAGAATCGATGACCAGACGAACGACGGTGACGATAGCAGCGACATCGAAGGCCTCCAGCCTGGCTATCAACGACTCACAGATGAACAATGGAGCTGGATCAAGCACATCGTTCATTCAGAAGAGGGCCCTCGCCGCGGGCGTCCACGCACTGACATACGCACGATCGTCGACGCGGCTCTCTACAAGACCCGCACCGGCATCACGTGGCGCGAGCTGCCAGCGGAGTTCGGGTCATGGCAGACCGCCTTGCGCCGGCACCGCCAATTGGTCGCGAGCTCCCAATGGGACGAGATCACTCGCACTCTGGCAGAACGAGACCTGCCCCAGTGAACCGCGGCGCTGTTGGGCACCCGACTTTTGAGTCAAACTGATTTTTGAGTCAGCGCACCGCCCGAGAGATCGCGCGCCGAACGACGTGAACCCGCCACAGCACTGGCCAGCCGACGCTGCGTCCCAGAGACGCTCCCGCACCGCAGAAACGAGAATCGGCCCCTGCAGAAGTTCCGCAGGGGCCGACTAAAAGCGCAGGTCAGCGGCATAAACGCTAAGCAACTGATGGTAGATCGGAACTCGTCCGACGAGCCAGATCGGAAGCTGCGAAGGTAAAACCCCTGGTCAGAGGCCATTTTTAGACGTTGAAGCGGAACTCCACCACGTCGCCATCCTGCATGACGTAGTCCTTGCCTTCGAGTCGCGCTTTACCCT
>JBQDFB010000059.1:0-11952 GCA_052085045.1 Microbacteriaceae bacterium
TCGTCGGCGCGGCGATCGCCGTGATCGGCGTCGCCGCCGACCGCCGGGCCGCTTTCGAACGCGGGCTGCACCGGATGCTGGGCACCGTGCTGGGCGTCGGGGTCTATGCGCTGCTGGCGCTGCTGCATCCTTCCGGTCTGTGGATCGCTCTGATCCTCGGCATCCTGCAGTTCTCGGTGGAACTCGTGGTCGTGCGGCATTACGCGCTCGCGCTGATGATCATCACGCCGCTCGTGCTGCTGCTCACCGGGGCGGCGACCGGCCAGATCGGCTCGATGGACGTGGCGCTCGAACGGGTCATCGACACCGTCGTGGGTGCTCTGCTCGGCGCAGCATCCGGGGTTCTGCATCCGCGTGCGTCCGCGAGAGAATAGGTGGCGGCATCCTGACGGCCGCTGGCGGGTCATCGGCGTCACCGTGACGTGGTGCTGACGTAAGGGGTGCGGGAAGCATGAGATCCATGAACAGCACACGAATAATGGAACTGCGGCAGGGTCGCGGTTGGACGCAGGAGCGGCTCGCGAACGAGAGCGGCGTCGGGATCCGTACCGTCCAGCGTCTTGAAGCGGGACAGGATGCCAGCCTCGAGACCCTCTCGCTCGTCGCCGATGCGCTGCACGTGCCGGTCCGCGATCTCTTCACCACAATCGAAGACGCCGATCTCAGCAATCGGGTCGACTCTCTGCAGGATCGCACCGAAGAGCAGCAAGCCGCCCGCGACCGGATCGCCGGGGCCTGGCGGTGGCTCTACATCGGCGTCGGCGTCGTGCTGACGATGGTGAGCTTCACATTCCCGTACGGCCTCGTGCTGTTCCTCAGTTACTGGGTCGGCGGGTACATCATCCTCGTCGCGATCCGCCGGATCTACCTGGAGCCCCACCTCGACGAGAAGTATCCGCTGTCCCGCGGGAAGCCGTCGCGCGCCGCCCGGCGTCGAGCCCGACAGTCCGAGTCCGCAGGCTGACTCGGTCGAGACGGCGCGCGGACCGTTCAGGTCGCGAGAACTGCCGCTTTCGGGCGCGCAGAACGGCAGAAAGTGCGACCTGAACGCCGGGTGGAGCAGCGCGCACCTACACCAGGTGCAGCGTCTCGGGCGAACGCTCGGCGAGGTCGCCAGCGGTGCGCACGATCACGGCGCGCATCGCCGCGGCCGCACGGGTCGCGTTCACATCGCTGCGGTGCGCGAGCACGATGGTCCGCTCCAATTGCCCGGCCAGCCGCACCGAACGCAGCGTCGGCCGGTCCACCGGCACGGTCGCCGGGACGACGGCCACCCCGATGCCGCGCTCGACGAAGCGCAGTACGGCATCCATCTCGGCGCCCTCGACCACCAACGACGGCGTGAGGCCGGCGGCCCGGAACGCGGCATCCGTCGCCCCGCGCAGGTCGTAACTCTCGGCGAGCGCGACCAGCGGCAGCTGCGACAGCCGCTGCAGGTCAATCGAAGATGCGGCGATCGGCGGCGCATCGGCAGACGAGACGACGACCAGCTCTTCGCTGAGCAGCGGCGTGCGCACGAGCGCCGTGCCGGTGACGGGCTGCCCCTCCGACATCGTGACCAGCGCCATGTCGACCGCTCCGGCGGCGAGCTGCTCGATCAGCAGGTTCGAACCGCCCTCGATCAGTTGCAGCTCGATGCCGGGATGCGTGGTGTGGAAGGCCCGCAGCACCTCGGCGACGAGACTGATGCACAGCGTCGGCGTCGCCCCCAGGCGCACCCTCCCCCGCTGCAGCCCCGCGAGCTCGGCCATCTCGGTGCGGATCGCGTCGGCATCCGTGAGCATCCGGCGTGCACGCGGCAGCAGCGTCTCGCCGGCGGCGGTGAGCGAGATGTTGCCGCGGGCGCGATGGAACAGCTCGGCGCCGAACTCCTGCTCGAGCGTGGAGATCTGCCGGCTCAGCGACGGCTGGGCGAGGTGCAGCTTCTCGGATGCGCGGGTGAAGTGCCCGAGTTCGGCCACGGTGACGAATCCCCTGAGCTGCTCCAGATTCATGTGTTCAGACTATCGTGACCAAGTCAACAATGCATTGGAGTTATCGACCGCTCCTTCTTAGCGTGGAGGGATGAGCACTCGCGAACGCCAGATCTCCACGACCGTCCTCGTCATCGGCACCGGCGGCTCGGGCCTGCGCGCCGCCATCGAGGTGGCCGAGCACGGCGTCGACGTGCTCGCCGTCGGCAAACGGCCGCGCACCGACGCGCACACATCGCTCGCCGCCGGCGGTATCAACGCGGCACTCGGCACGATGGATGCTGGCGACACATGGCAGCAGCACGCCGCCGACACGATCAAGGAGAGCTACTTCCTCGCCAACCCGCACACGGTCGAAGTGGTCACGCGGGGTGCCGAACGCGGCATCCGTGATCTGGAGCGCTGGGGCATGGACTTCGCACGCGAAGACGATGGGCGCATCTCGCAGCGTTTCTTCGGGGCGCACACTTTTCGGCGCACAGCGTTCTCCGGCGACTACACCGGGCTCGAGATCCAGCGCACCCTCGTGCGCCGCGCGGAGCAGTTGGACGTGCCGATCCTCGACGGCATCTACATCACCCGCCTGCTCGTGAGCGACGGCGTCGTCTTCGGCGCCTACGGCTTCGACCAGGCCGACGGCGCGCGATACCTCATCCACGCGGATGCCGTGATCCTCGCCGCCGGTGGACACAACCGCATCTGGCGGCGCACGTCGTCACGCCGCGACGAGAACACCGGCGACTCGTTCCGGCTCGCGGTCGAAGCCGGTGGGCGGCTGCGCGACCCCGAGCTCGTGCAGTTCCATCCCTCGGGAATCATCGAGCCGGAGAACGCGGCGGGAACCCTCATCTCCGAGGCTGCGCGCGGTGAGGGCGGCATCCTGCGCAACGCGCTCGGCGAGCGATTCATGGAGAAGTATGACCCGGAGCGGATGGAGCTCTCCACCCGCGACCGCGTCGCCCTGGCGGCATACACGGAGATCGCCGAGGGCCGCGGCACCGAGAACGGCGGCGTCTGGCTCGACGTGTCGCACCTCCCCCGCGAGACGATCATGACGCGTCTGCCGCGGGTGTACCAGACGATGATGGAGCTGCAGATGCTCGACATCACCACCGACCCGATCGAGATCGCCCCCACCGCGCACTACTCGATGGGCGGCGTGTGGGTCAGGCCCGACGACCACAGCACCGACGTCGGCGGACTCTACGCGATCGGCGAGGCGTCCAGCGGGCTGCACGGCGCGAACCGCCTCGGCGGAAACTCGCTGATCGAACTGCTCGTCTACGGGCGGATCGTCGGTCAGGCGGCGATGGCGCACGCCGCGGGACTTGCCGCGCAGAACCGGTCGGCGGATGCCGTGGCCACAGCCCGAGGCGAGATCGATGATCTGCTCAGCGCCGACGGCCGAGAGAACGTCCGCGCCCTGCAGCGCGCGATCCGCAACACGATGACCGAGCACGCCGGGGTCGTCCGCTCGGAGGAGGGCCTGCGGGCAGGGCTCGCCGAGATCGACCTGATCGAGGGGCGGATGGATGATATCGGCATCCATCCCGATATCGCCGGTTTCCAAGACCTCGCGCATGCCTTCGATCTGAAGGGGTCAGCGGTGGCGGCTCGCGCGACGCTCGAGGCGGCGTTGGAGAGACGCGAGACCCGCGGAGCCCACAACCGCAGCGACTTCCCCGACGAAGACCCGACGCTGCAGGTGAACCTGGTGTGGTCGCCGTCCGCGGGAGTGACCCGCGAGGAGATCCCGCCGGTTCCGGCTGAGATCAGCGCACTGATCCGCGAGGTCTCGTCGGAGGGCAAGCTGGTGGAGTGAACGTAAGGAAAAGGGCATTGAGGATCGGCGGCGCGCGGCGCACACTGGTCGCATGACGAACCTCAACCCGTACCTGTCTTTCCGCGACTCCGCCCGCGAGGCGATGGAGTTCTACCAGAGCGTGCTCGGCGGCGATCTGACTCTCAGCACGTTCGGCGAGATGCCCGGCAGCGGCACGGCCGAGGGCGAGGAGAACCTCGTCATGCACGCGCAGCTGAACGCTCCGGGAGGACTGGTGCTCATGGCATCCGACACCCCGACCGGCATGGAGTACGAGAAGCCGCAGGGAATCTCGGTGTCGCTGAGCGGCGGCTCGGTCGACACCGACTATCTGCACCGCGCCTGGGAGGGCCTCGTCGAAGGCGGCAACGCGGCGATGCCGCTCGCAGAAGCGCCGTGGGGCGGCGAGTTCGGCATGCTGGTCGACCGCTTCGGCATCTCGTGGATGGTCGCGATCGAGGACTCTTTCGCCTGAGCACGGCGTGCGACCGGCGAGCGACCGGATGCTGGATGGATTCTGCCGGTTCTGGATGCTGAGAACCGGCAGATTCCTTCTCGCCTGGAGACGCTTGGGCTCAGGCATCCATGCGGGCGAGCCAGTCGACGAGGAGCGCTCCGATCAGCGCGGGGCGTTCCAGGTGCACGTTGTGGCCGCCGGCATCCACCACCGCGAATGTGCCGCGCGGGTAGTGCGCACGCAGCGCGAGGCCATCTTCGAACCCGGTGACCTGATCCTGCCTGCCGAACACGTGCAGTGACGGCAGTGCGAAGGGTTCCGAATGTGCCGCCTCGGGTTCGCGGTCGAGAGCGTAGGCCGACGCGATCTTGGCGAGCAGGCGCACGTCGGCAGCGCGTGCCGCGGGCGCGATGAACTCCGCGAACGCGCGCGCCGATTCGGCGGTCTGCAGCACGGCGAGCTCCGCATAGTCGGCGGCGGCATCGCCCGCGGCATCCCGCGCGTTCGCGTCTTCGAGCAGCACCGTGTGCTCAGGAAGGATACGATCCGCGGCGTGTGGGACGAAGGCGCCGACGAGCGTGGCGAGTCCCCGCATCTGCGGACGCAACTCGTGCGCCACGTGACGGGCGAGCATCCCGCCGAACGAGTTCCCGAGGATCGCGAAGGGCTCATCACCGACGTGGGTGCGGAGCTCTGTGACGAGGGCGTCGGCGATCCGCTGCGTACTGTCCGGAGCATCCGGCGCGACCGGCGGCACCCAAGGCAGATCGACGTAGATCCGGCGCCACCCGGCCGATGCGACTGATGCGTCGAGCGGCAGCACCACACGGTGATCGACTCCGAACCCGTGAATCAGGACCAGTGGCGGGCCCTCGCCGACCTCGTGCACGATCATGTCGCCACTCTACGGCGGGTGCGCGCCGATGCGGGAGCGACGCCTTCTCACACCGGGCATCCAGGCCCTGGTGAGGTCGCACACAGCCTCGGTGTTGCAGAATCGTAACCTTGCGCTCGGCCCGAGAGTGCACGCGCCGCCCCCGAAGCGGCCCCACTAGTTCAAAGGATCGTCACGTTCGTCATGCCCGAAACTCACCTGATCGTCCCAGCTCGCCGCCGCGTCATCGCACTGACCCTCGTCGCGGGCGCCGCGCTCGGCCTGCTCACCACCGCCGGCCTCACGACTGCTGCCCCCGCCGCGGCCGATGTCTCGGGACGCGCTGTCGTCACCGACCGCAGCGCGCTGCGCGCAGATCTCGCCGAGACGGCCGCCGCTGTTGAGGACGGCCGGTCCGTGGTCGCCACGGCCGCCGCCACCGTCACAGAGGTGAAGGAGTCGGGCTTCGACCTCGACGCGGCCACGATCGACACGACCGGGCTCGCGAAGTCGCTCAACGCGCTCTCCGATGAGGATGCCGTCGGCGATGCCCGTGCCACCCTCACCGCGAACACCATCGTCGAGACCGAGATCGTCGAAGCGGACACTTCAGCACTGCGCGACCGGCTGGATGATGCGATCGCGAAGAAGGAAGCTGCGATCGCCAAGAAGAAGGCCGAAGAGAAGGCCGCGGCAGAAGCCGAGGCACAGGCCGCAGCGCTTGCGTCGGCGAACACGCCGGACGGCGCACGTTCGGTCGCCGCGAAGATCGCCGCGAGTGAGTACGGCTGGGGCGAAGGCGAGTTCTCCTGCCTGGACTCGCTGTGGATGAAGGAGTCCGGCTGGGACTATCAGGCGTACAACCCGTCCGGCGCCACCGGCATCCCGCAGGCACTCCCCGGCGACAAGATGGCGACGTTCGGCTCCGACTGGGCCTCCAACGCCACCACGCAGATCAAGTGGGGTCTGGACTACATCTCCAGCGTCTACGGCACCCCGTGCGCAGCCTGGGGTCACTCGCAGTCGGTGAACTGGTACTGACAGCTTCGGCCCCCACGGGAACAATATTCGACTGAATACTGTTCCCGTGGAGTGTGACCTCACCTACGCGCTCCCCGCTCTCCCCGACCGCCCGCTGGATCATCGGCCTGAGCGCCGTCGTCGTCCTCCTCGGCATCGTCGTTGTCTGGTGGGCTCTTGCCGCTCAGGACAGCGCAGCCGGTGACACCGCGGCATCCGAAGATCCGGCCCAGACGTCCGCCCCGGTGGACACCGAACCACCCGCCTCGTCCGGGATCCTGCCAGTCGAGACCCGGATGGACGTCGTCACCATCGCCGCGCGCGATCTCGCGACGATGACCGAGTACTACCGCGACGTGATCGGCCTGGCTGTGCTCGAAGAGCCAGAGGGCTCCGTCGTGCTCGGGATCGATGGGCCCCTCGTCCGTCTCGAACAGACGGATGCCGGAGCCGATGACCCGCGCACCGCAGGTCTGTACCACTCCGCGATCCTGTTCGACGATGCCGCAAGCCTGGCGCAGACGCTGCTGAACATCGCCGAGAACGCACCCGAATCGTTCCAGGGCAGCTCCGACCACGCCGTGAGTCTCGCCTTCTATGTCGGCGACCCCGAGGGCAACGGCGTCGAGCTGTACATCGACCGCCCGCGCGACGAGTGGGTGTGGGAAGACGGACAGGTCGTCATGGGCAGTGCGGCACTCGACCCGAACCAGTTCATCCACGAGAATCTCGACGGCGACGCCTCCGGTGCAGCCTCGATGGGCCATGTGCACCTGCGCGTCGGCGACCTCGACGGCGCTCGCGCGTTCTACTCCGACGTGCTCGGATTCGACGTCACCGCCGAGTCGCCCGGGGCGCTGTTCTACTCAGCCGGCGGCTACCACCATCACCTCGCGACGAACACCTGGCAGAGCGAGGGTGCGGGTGCGCGCCCGGACAGCGCGGGACTTCGAGGGATCACGGTCGCGGTGCCCGCGGCATCCGATCTGGATTCGCTCGTCTCGCGACTGGCGGAATCCGGCACCGCCCACGAGGCGCACGATGACGTCGTCGTCACCGCCGACCCGTGGGGCAACACCGTGCGATTCGTGCTGAGCTGATTCCGCGCCGCCCCGCTACTTGAGGTTCATCGTGATCTCGGCACCTTCACGCAACTCCGACGCCAGCGTCTGCTGAGCCTCGGCCTTCTTGGAGTTCAGCGCCTGCTCGACGAGCTGCGGCTTCACATCTTCGAACGGCGGCGGCTCTTCGCCACCGGCCTGCTTCTGCTGTGCGGTGGCCTGCTCGTAGAGCGCGACGAGCTCCTCCTCGGTCGGTTGCGCGTCGCCGAGCTCCTCGGTGAGGAGTTGGTCGATGCGCTCCTGCTTCTCGACTTCGGCGAACACTTCCTTCTCGCCCATGCCCTGTTCCTTCAGCGCGGCGAGCAGGTCATCCGTCGTCTCCATCTGGTTGGTCGCGGCGAGCTCCTCCAGGGTGGCGTCGATCTCTTTCTGGCTGAATTCGATCTTGCGCTCGTCGGCTTCCTGCATGAAGAGTTCGATGTCGATCATTGACTCGGCCGTCTGCGTTCGCAGCTGATTCTGATCGAGTTCCTGGCCGGTCTGCTGCGCCTGCGCCTGCATCTGCGTGTACTGCATCTCGTAGACCGTGACGAACTCGTCCTTGGTGATCTCTTCGCCGTTCACCTCTGCGACGACGTCAGGGATGCCTTCCAGGTCCGGCTGCTGAGATGCACCCTCCTGCTGGCTTCCCTCGCTGGGGGCTTCTTCGCCGGTGCCACTGCATCCGGCAAGTGCGAACAGCGTCACCGCTGCACCCAGCCCTACCCATAGTTTGCGATTCACTCAATGTCCTTTCGTCGGGAAGCGACGCTAACAGCGTGACCTGGACGGCGGGTCAATCGAGTTTGTGCGGGGGCTGAGCGGGCCTGGCAACTCAGCCCCTCAGGCCTCGAGCTGACGTGCCGGAGGTGCGATCTCCGCTTGGGTGCGCCAATGGCCGAGGAGCGCCAGGATCACGCCACCGACAGTCCACGCGGCGAGCACGACCCACTGCGTGCCGGTGACCGCGTCGGGGAAATACACGACGGAGCGGAGCAGGTGGGCGGATGCTCCCGGCACGAAGTATTGCCCGATGTCGCCCCACGGCTGCGGAAGGAACTCTGCGGGTGCGGTCGCCCCCGCAATCGGGTTGGCGATGAACATGGTGATGACCGCGCCGACGCCGATCCCGGCGGGGCCGATGAGCGCTGCGAAACCGATCACGACGGATGCCGTGGCCGCAACCCCGAGCCCCATGACCGCCGCGTTGACGAGCCAGTCGCCCTGCAGGATGCCGAACCAGGTCTGCATGACCAGGGCCATCAGCGCACCCGCGGCGAGAGCGAAGACGACCAGACCAGAGAGACGGCGGACCACACCCTGCACGAGCAGGGTGAGCAAGACGCCGCCGAGCATGCCGCCGAGCACCATCGGGAAAACGGATGCCGGCAGACCGGAGCCGGTGCGGTCGCCATCAGCAAGCGGCACGAGGTCGGTGACCTCAACGGTCGGGATCGTGCGGGGCCCGGGCGCCTCCGCGTCGACCTGGGGCGGCTGTCCGGACGCGAGTGCACCGGTGATCGATTGCAGCGCGTCGGTCAGGCTCTTCTGCGCGGAGGCATCGATCTGCAACTGCACCTGCGTTGCCACTCCCCGGAGCGCTTGCGCCGGCACCGTTCCGGCCCCCGATGCGACGAGCACCTCCGGCTCGTCGCCGAGGAGGATCGCGCCGTAGATCTCACGCGACTGCACGCGCTCGACGGCATCCGCGCGGTCATCCACGTCGACGAAGTCGAACGGCGCAGGGTCCTGTTCGGCTGTCTTGTCCTCGAGAGCGCTCACCGCGTCATCGGGACCCGCGATGCCGACGGGCAGCCGCTGCGACTGCGAGGCCGATGCCGGCCACACGAAGGCCAGAACGATGAGTGCCACCGCGATCGCGGCGGCAAATCCGAACACCGGAGCAACGCTCCACCGCGTCGGGTGCAGCGAGCGCTTCCGGAGCGGCGGGTCTGGGGTATGAGCGCTCATGACGACCTCCTGAAGAGAATGACCATTCTTTTTGGCTTGGCAAGAATAACAGAAGCGGTATTCTCTTTGCATGCCGAAGGTGACTGATGAGTATCGCGAGGCCCGCCGAGACGAGATAGCCCGCGCCGCCGTCCGCTGTCTCGAACGCAAGGGCGTCCGCGACACGTCGATCGCCGATATCGTCGAGGAGTCCGGCTTGTCCACCGGCGCGATCTACTCGCACTTCTCGAACAAGGCCGAACTGGCGCGCTACGTCGCCGGGCGGTTCCTGTTCCCCCGCGTCGACGCTCTCGAGCAGCAAGGTGCCGCCGGCGTCGTCATCACGCCCCGCCAAGCACTCGAGGGCATGCTCACCGCGCTGACCACCACCGGCATCAAGCCCGAGTTGATCCTTCAGTTCTGGGCTGAGGCGATGGCCGACGCCGACCTCCGGCAGTCAATGATGCGCACCGTGGATCACCTGCGAACCTCGTTCGGCACCGCCGTCACGCCATGGGCGCGCGAGCACACGACCTCCGAAGACGACGCCGCACGTCTGGCCGCGGAGTCCGCGCGCTCGATCTCCGCGCTCGCACAGGGCTACATCGCGAACACCGCCGTGTTCGGCCCGCGCCCGTTCTCCGAGTACCTCCGCGGGTCGGAGACGGTCTTGACGAGTTGAACTGCGCCCGTTGTCGCGCACGCTGTCAGTCGGTGAGACACCTTGATACACGATGCAATGGATTGAGATCGGACGTGCCGATCTCACAAAGGTGGTCAGTCGAACGAGCCTATGCATCGAGGACCAATCTAACGACGGAGATCTCGCACCTGCGGGCGGCCCGAGTCCCGTGAGGTGGTCCGCCCTGGATCAGGTGACCTCAGCCACTCACCACGCTGGGTAGACGCGGTGAGTTCAGGCTTAGAGCAGCGGCCAGTTCAAGTTGAGCGCGGCTTTGGACGCGAGTACGCGAGAGTTTCGGTGGGTGAGGAGCTGCGAAAATGTCGGGGCTACTGGGAACGCATCCTGCGAACGAGTGAAGAGAACCACCATCGGTGCAAGTGTCATGGTCGACGGCACGTAGAGACCGTCGAGCTGCAGGGCGGAGCTCAGCTGCGTGTGGATCTGGTGCGCCCATGCTTGGGTGGTGGATTTGGGGGCGGCGTGCAGGGAAGCGGATGCCCCGTTGCGGGTTGGCCATCCCTGTGTGAGGTCAAGTAGTCGCAGGGGGCGCTTGGGGAACCAAGCGCTGATGGCTTTGTCCGCGCTGATGACGATGCGGCGGCGGTTCTGGAACACTTCCGCGAACGCGGTGATCGGGTCCGTCGCCACGTAGGCGACTCCGTTGCCGGGGTAAAAGTCTGACGGTGGGGGTTGTGGTTCCCACCGAGACTGCGGAAGCGGCCCGTATTCGCGAAGACCATCCCAGGGCGTCGGGTGAGTTCCGCGGACAGTGTGGATCCGGAACAGGGGCTGTTCTGTGGTGAGAGTGCGCACATCCGACAGTTCGGTGATGAGCGGCAGAGGGGGTGTGCGGGGATTCTTGGCGGTCACTCCCAGCTCCGCCCGTCCGCGAGCGCGACGACGTCGGAGATGTTCCCTCCACCAGCGAGCCACTGCGCCGGGCTCATATTGCGCAGCGTCTCAGCTGGTTCGGCAATGAATCGGGCGACTTCAAGTGGGTGATAGTCATCCGGCAAAGCGCTGATCACTTCACGCATGCCAGGGAGAGCACGGTCGCCTACGAACTGCCACTTCGGGAAGCGGTGATGCGAGCCTGGTGTCGGCTTGACCGAGTACAGGGTGCCGTCGGTCACAGCGCGGCGTACGTTGGCGGGGTCCATGTTGAGCATCTGGGCGACGTCTTGCGTGGTCAGAGAATCCATCTGCACGTCCACGGATGCGCGGGCGCGGTTCACGCTGATGCTTGCGTCGACGCCGCTAACGGATTCATCGGTGAGGTCAGCATCCGTGAGGCCGGCATAGGTTGTGAGGAAGTCACGATCGGGCTGCGTGGTAGGCGCAGAAGTGTCGACGAGATCTGCGAGCAGGGCGACGAGATCGCGCGGATTGATCTGTAGATTGCGGCGAGAGATCGCCTTCGCCGCACGATCTTCGAAGTTATGAAGAGCAAGAGATTCAATCGCCATAACACAATGATACGCCGTATCTCAGTGACGGACAAGTGCTTCGGCACGCCGAACTGGTGCTCAAGAAGCGCCCTCCTCCTCACAAACGCCTTGCGGAACTGCCGACATGACGACACCGGACCATGGCGCAGAGTGTTCGCTCGGTATGGAAGCGCAACCGCCCACGCCCAGCTGTGATGGCCGCCCGCGTCCCCTATTCGGTCGAGCGACGGGTCGGATATCTGGACTCGCGGTAGATTCCATCACTCGTCTCCCGTGGGGATCATCATCGCGTTGCCCCCTCGGGCGGGAGTAGCCCGCGGAACTCGCACACCGGTCATGAGCACATGCGATACGTCGCCGCGGCGACCAGGAATGCCAGCGCGACAAGAAGCATGATCGTTGACCAGGTCGCGAACACGAACTTTCGGTCCGCGACGACGGAGTTCGCGTAGATCTGACGCGCGAGGTTCTCGGCTATCACGCGAAAGAAGATCCGATCAGCCGGACCTCCGCGCCGATACCGACGCCTGGGGAGCAACTCGAGAAACCGCGTAGCAGTCCGCGCCGCGAACGAAACCCATGCGCGAGCACGTCGCCCAGGCTACGGCCCGATGATGCGTTGA
>JBQDFB010000060.1:0-11952 GCA_052085045.1 Microbacteriaceae bacterium
TGCTCGCGAAGGTCGACGGGCGTCCGATGCCGTGCTCTTCGAGAGCCTTGACCAGTGAGGCCTCCGTGTAGCGCGGCTTCGGCGTCGTCTTGTGGCCCTTCGCCTCGGCATCCGACATCCCGAGCTCATCGCCGACGGCGACGGCGGGCAGGGACTGGTTGGAGTCGGCATCCGAATCGCCGCGCTTCTCGTCCTTGCCCTCTTCGTAGGCTTCCAGGAAGCCCTTGAACGTGTAGACCGTGCCGGATGCGGTGAACTCGGCGACCTGGCCGTCAGCCTCGACGGCGATGGTGACCGTCGTCGTCTCATACTTGGCATCGGCCATCTGGCTGGCGACAGTGCGCTTCCAGATGAGGTCGTAGAGGCGCTGCTCTTCGCGGTCGAGCTCGCCGGAGACCGACGCGGGCTTGCGGAAGTTCTCGCCGGAAGGGCGGATCGCTTCGTGCGCCTCCTGCGCGTTCTTGCTCTTGGACTTGTACACGCGGGGCTTCAGCGGCACCGCGCTGTCGCCGTAGAGCGCGACCGCCTGGCTCCGCGCCGCCTGCACCGCCTGGGTGCTCAGCGCGACGGAGTCGGTTCGCATATAGGTGATGAAGCCCTTCTCATACAGGCGCTGGGCGGCACTCATCGCCTGCTTCGCGCTCATCGAGAGCTTGCGGCCAGCTTCCTGCTGGAGCGTGGAGGTGGTGAAGGGCGCGTACGGACTGCGGGTGCCGGGCTTGGCCTCGACCTTGGTGACGGTGCCGGCTCCGGCAGTATCGACGGCATGCGCTAGCGCCGTGGCATCCTTCTCGGACAGGACGACGACGGCCTTCTTCAGCTTTCCGGCGTCATCGAAGTCGGTGCCGCGGGCGAGCTGGCCTCCGTCGACGCGCACCAGACGCACGCGGAACGATGACCCGGCGGATGCGCTGGCCTCGACATCCCAGTAATCGGCGGAGACGAACGCCATGCGCTCGCGCTCCCGCTCGACGATCATGCGGGTCGCGGCGGACTGCACGCGTCCGGCGGACAGACCGGACTTGATCTTGTACCAGAGGACGGGTGAGACGTCCCAGCCGTACAGACGGTCAAGGATGCGGCGAGTCTCCTGCGCGTCGACGAGTGCGAGGTCGAGCTCGCGGGTGTTGCCGATGGCGGCCCGGATGGCGTCCTGGGTGATCTCGTGGAACACCATGCGCTTGACGGGCACCTTCGGCTTCAGCGTCTCGAGGAGGTGCCACGCGATCGCCTCACCCTCGCGGTCCTCATCCGTGGCGAGCAGGAGTTCGTCGGCGTTCTTGAGGGCGCGCTTGAGCTCGGCGACGGTCTTCGTCTTGCGATCGGAGACGACGTAGTACGGGTCGAAGCCGTTCTCGACGTCGATCGAGTACCGCCCGTAGGCGGCCTTGTCGCCCGCGGGGATGTCTTTCTTGTCTGCCAGGTCGCGGATGTGGCCGACGGAACTGAGCACCTCGTAGTCGTCGCCGAGATACCCCTGAATCGACCTCATCTTCGTCGGAGACTCGACGATGACGAGCTTCTTGCCTTCAGCCAAGGTGCGTCCTTTCTTCTTCATAGAACTCACATAACCCTAGTTCCCAGTGAGGTCTTCCCAGGCAGGGACGATTCGCCCCGCGCTAGCGTGTACTCATGCATGGACGCAGATTCTCATGGCTATTGGGCGGAATCGGACTGGTTGCGTGCAGTGTTTCTGGCATAGTTCGTGGCTCCATACCCGGCACTCCGGCCGTGAACAACACGCTGATACTTCTTGGTGACGTGTTGTGGGCGAGCGCCATCCTCATCTTGTCTATCGGCCTGAGCCGCGAGGGTAGCGTCGTCGCACGCAAGCCGCTGGGAGTAACGGCCTCCGCTGTCGTAGCGGTGTGGCCGTTAACGACGACACTGGTCTCTCTCGGAATCAGCGTCCAGAATCCAGAGCAGGCTTCGTCCTGGCAGTTCTGGATGTATCTGTCCATGCTCGTTTCGCTCATGTTCGGGCTGATTGCAGCGGTACAGGTGGCGCGCATTCGTGTAGTGCCCGCTCCGTGGAACTTGGCCCCGCTCTGGGCGCTTGGTATTCAAACTGTTGTATGGATTGTCCCGCAGTTGATCAACGTCGCCGCGCCAGCGACCTTCGCAGAGATGGGTACCATCATCCCTGCGCTTGGGACCCTCGGTTTCTTGGCAACCACGCTTGGCCTTGGCGTCGTGGGAATAGTGCTCTCCAACCGCTCACAAGCAGAATCGGTTCTTGTGTTCGAGTCTTCGCCCTCCGAGTAGCCACGCTTCTATCTGCCGCTTGACTCGGTTCTGCGTTCGAGCGCCGGTAGTGGGTTATGTGCGCGCTCTATATTCGAAGCACACCATACACACCACAGTCGTGGTGAGTTCACAGCGGAGCCGTGAGTGATTCTCGGGTCGGTGCCGTCAGAATCCTTCGGGTGGACCAGCGCGGGCTCGGGAGACGGCAGCAAGTCCAGCGTACGCCGCCTCGACCCGGACGGTCGCCACGAGGTCGTCGACGGCGCAGGCGACCAGCGTCGCTCCGGATGCCGCGGCCACCCGCGCTGCGAGCCCGCACGGTGCCTCATCGGTGACGATCGCACCGGATGCGGCGTCTGCTGCGGCGAGCGCCGAGGCGTCGGCGGCACCCGCGGCTCGCTGGGCGGTGACGGCTGCGCCGCCGACCGCGGCGAGGCCGACGCAGAGGACGGCGGAGACCGCCAGCACGCTGGCCGACAGGGCCGTGCCCGCCATCAGAGCCCTCCGGCGAGCGCGCAGCTGGAGGCGTTCAACGGGATGTTGATCAGCGTTCCGACCTGCGCATCGATCCGCGCACTCACGCAGATGAGGTCGCCGCGGGTTTCGCTCCCCACCTGCGCTCCGGCCACCGCAGCCGAAACCGCGGCGTGCGCCGAAGCTTCGCTCTCGCCGCGCCCGAGAAGGCGTGCGGCGTCGGCCGCGGCGTCCTGCAGCGACACCTGCTGGGCGGCTGCGCCGAGCGCCCCCGCGCCGAGCAGCAGCGTGATCGCCACGGCCGGCAGCGCGAGGGCGAGCTCGGCGGCGACCGAGCCGCGTTCGGCATCGCCTCCCGAACGGATCATGTCCTCACGCCACGGTCAGGGCACGGCGCACGAGGTCGGTGAGGATGCCGCGCACCTCATCTGACCGCATGATGACGACCAGGAGGCCCGCGAAGGCGACGGCTGCCATCGTCGTGATGGCGTACTCCGCGGTCGCAGCTCCGGATTCGTCGGCGAACAGCGCAGCGGCACGGCGCCTGGTGAGGGTTGGGATAGTGCTCATGTGTTCCTTCTTTCTCATGGTGCTGCCTCGGAATCGGCAGCGGGGTCAGATCGGCAACGGGGTGGAGGTGAGTACAGCGAGGATGAGGGGTGCAACCCCGAGCAGCAGGAACGCCGGCAGCGTGCAGACGCCGAGCGGGATCAGCAGTTGGGAGGACAGCTTGGCGGCCCGCATCCGGCCGCGCACCCGTGAATCGTGGCGGTCCTGCGCGGCTGCGGCACGCAGGAGTTCGCCCGCCGGAACGCCGGCCGCACGCGACAGTTCGAGCACCTCGGTGGTGCGCGTGCCCTGCAGCCGATCGCGGGCCGGACTGTCGTCGACGATGCGCAGCGATCGGACGATGGATGCTCCGCCCGCGAGTGCGACCGCCACGAGTTCGGCGTGCATGCCGGGGCTGCCCGGGTCGGGCTGTGCGCGCCGCAGCAGTCGGCGCGTCCACAGTCGCGCGCACAGCACCAGGGCGAGACCGGCGATCAGGCACGCCGTTCCCATCGGGTTGCCGATGAGGACGCCGAGGGTGTCGAATCCGAGTGCGAAGCCGAGCAGGAGTCCGGCGAGCGGCATCCACAGCAGCAGGCGCGCCGTGCCTGCGGGTTCTGCCAGCGCGATGCGCACGTCATCGGCGGCGGATGCCGCATCGCGCATGGTCTCGGCGAGCGACCTCAGCACCTCGGCGAGCGGCGCGCCGACGGTGGTCGCGACGTCCCAGGCCGCGGCGACGTCGAGCCACGCTCCCCCTTCGGCCTCGATCGCCAAGACGAGAGGTGTGCCCGCTTCGCAGCGCTCGACGATGCGCTGTGCCTGGGCGTCGCCGGACCCCGCCAGATGTCGCCAGGCGGTCAGCGGCACGGCGCCCGCCTGCAGCAGGACGGCCAGCGTCCGCACAGACACGGAAGCCGCTTCGGGGTCGCCGCCGGTGTCAGCACGCCGGCGGAGGGTCACCACGGCGCCACCTCCTCGATGTCGAGACGCTCATCGCGCAGCCGGAAGCGGCCGGCCTGCGCGAGTCGGCGGATGCCGTCGGATCCGCGTGCGAGATGCACCACCACCGTGAAGGCGCTGACGGCCTGCCGGGCGAGGGCCACGGCATCCATTCCGGCGAGCGCTCCGAGCGCCTCCAGACGCGCGGGGACGTCGGCGAGCCCGCTGGCATGGAGCGTGCCCGCGCCGCCGTCGTGCCCGGTGTTCAGCGCCGAGAGCAGCTCACGCACCTCTTCGCCGCGGCATTCCCCGACGATCAGTCGATCGGGCCGCATGCGCAGCGATTCCCTGACCAGTCGGGCGAGGGTGATCGACCCTGCTCCCTCGAGGTTCGACTGGCGGGATTCGAGGGCGACGTGGTGCGGATGCTCGGGGTGCAGTTCGGCGACGTCCTCGATGGTCACCACGCGCTCCGTGTCGGGAACGGCGTGCAGCAGTGCCGTGAGCAGTGTCGTCTTGCCGGTGCCGGTGCCGCCGGTGATGAGGATGTTCGCGCGCTCCATGACCAGCTGCTCCAGCCACGCGCGCTGTCGCATGTCGAATGCCCCGAGGTCGGCGAGCGCGTCGAGATCGGCCGCGCCGACGCGCGGAATGCGCACCGAGATGGCTGTTCCCGAGGTCGACACCGGTGACAGCACGGCGTGCACGCGGATGCCCGATGCCAGCCGCACGTCCACGCACGGAGCCTGGTCGTCGAGGTGTCGTCCTCCGGCTCCGATGAGTGCGACGGCGAGGTCGCGAACTTCCCGCTCGGATGCCGCCCAGCCCGAGACGCGCTCCACGCCGGAGCCGCGGTCGATGAACAGTCCGCCGGCACCGTTGACGAAGACGTCCGTCACGAGCGGGTCCGCGCAGTGCTCGGCCAGCGGCCCCAGCGCGGCATCCACGTCCGGCGGCAGCACCGCCCGCCCTGTGGGCAGGGTCGATGTCGTACGGGGTTGGATGATGAACGGCTGCGGCATGCCCACGAAGCTATTGGCCACAGCATCCGCTTCGGGGCCGCAGAACCGCGTCCTGTGTGCAACTCACCCGCATTGTCTGCGGTGCAGAACGACTGCGCACGCCGCCGCGGAAACGGAGAAGGGCGACACCTCACGGGGGGAATGAGATGCCGCCCGAGACGCACCACTGATATCGGGGAGAAAGGGTGCGTCGAGGCCGGAATGAGTTTCGGCTGACGTCGAGTGTACGTTGCGAAGCCGACCGTACAAAACCAACCCGCTACCCACTTTCGACGGTACTGCGGAAAATGGGAGGAGACTATGTTCGCACTGTGAGTATCGTGCCGTGTGCACGAATCGTCCCGCCGCAAAGGAGCGCATGCCATGAGCAGCCAGATCGACCACCTCCTCGACGAGACCCGGCAGTTCCCGCCCTCCGAGGAATTCGCCGCAGCCGCCGTCGCGAAGCCCGAACTCTATGACCGTGCCGCCGCCGATCGCGAAGGATTCTGGGGTGACCAGGCGCGCGAGCTGCTGCACTGGCACAAGCCCTTCACACAGGTGCTCGACTGGTCGACTCCGCCCTTCGCCAAATGGTTCGACGACGGCGAACTGAACGTGGCGTACAACTGTCTCGACCGCCACGTCGAAGCGGGCAACGGCGATCGTGTGGCGCTGCTGTGGGAGGGCGAGCCCGGCGACGAGCGCCGCATCACCTACGCCGAGCTCACCGACGAGGTCAAGCGCGTCGCCAACGTACTCGAGGGCCTGGGCATCGGCGCCGGCGACCGCGTGGCCATCTACTTGCCGATGATCCCTGAGGCCGTGGCGTCGATGTTGGCCGTCGCACGGCTGGGCGCCATCCACTCGGTCGTCTTCGGCGGATTCAGCGCCGACAGCCTTCGTTCGCGCATCGACGATGCCGGTGCGAAGGTCGTCATCACCGCCGACGGCAGCTACCGCAAGGGCAAGGTCTCGCCACTGAAGCCCGCCGTCGATCAAGCGCTCAGCGATGAGCGCCACGGCGATCAGCAGACCGTCGAGCATGTCCTCGTCGTCAAGCGCGGCGAGAACGACGTCGACTGGGTCGAGGGTCGCGACCTGTGGTGGCACGAGGCCGTGACCGCGGCATCCGCCGACCACGTCGCACAGCCGTTCCCCGCCGAGAATCCGCTGTTCATCCTCTACACGTCCGGCACCACCGGCAATCCGAAGGGGATCCTGCACACCTCCGGCGGCTACCTCACCCAGGCGGCGTTCACGCACCGGAACGTGTTCGATCTGAAGCCCGAGACCGACGTTTTCTGGTGCACGGCCGACATCGGCTGGGTCACCGGCCACACCTACGTGACCTACGGCCCGCTCGCGAACGGCGCCACCCAGGTGCTCTACGAGGGAACCCCGGACACCCCGCACCCCGGCCGCTGGTGGGAGATCATTCAGAAGCACGGCGTGAGCATCTTCTACACCGCACCGACCGCGATCCGCTCGTTCATGAAGACCGGTCGAGCGATCCCACAGAAGTTCGATCTGTCCTCGATCCGCGTGCTCGGCTCGGTGGGCGAACCCATCAACCCCGAAGCGTGGATGTGGTACCGCGAGGTGATCGGCGGCGACACGGCCCCGATCGTCGACACCTGGTGGCAGACCGAGACCGGCGCGATCATGCTCTCCCCGCTCCCCGGCGTCACGGCGACCAAGCCGGGGTCGGCTCAGGTTCCGATGCCCGGCATCTCGATCGATGTCGTCGACGAGTCAGGCAGCGAGGTGGGCAACGGCAACGGCGGCCTGCTGGTGGTGACCGAGCCCTGGCCGAGCATGCTGCGCGGCATCTGGGGCGACCCGGAGCGCTACAAGGAGACCTACTGGGAGAAGTTCGAAGACCAGGGCTACTACTTCGCCGGTGACGGCGCTCGTCTCGACTCAGACGGTGACTTCTGGCTGCTCGGGCGCGTGGATGACGTCATGAACGTTTCCGGCCACCGACTCTCCACCGCCGAGATCGAATCGTCACTGGTCGCCCATGAGTCCACGGCCGAGGCCGCGGTCGTCGGCGCATCGGACGAGACCACCGGCCAGGCCGTCGTGGCGTTCGTCATCATCAAGGAGAGCTACCTCGCCGCCCACGATCCCGCCGGACTCGCGACGCAGCTGCGCAGTTGGGTCGCCGAGCAGATCGGTGCGATCGCCCGTCCGCGCGATGTCTACATCGTCGGTGAGCTGCCCAAGACCCGCTCGGGCAAGATCATGCGTCGTCTGCTGCGCGATGTGGCCGAAGGTCGCGAGGTCGGCGACACCACGACGCTGGCCGACACCGCCGTGATGAGCATCATCTCCGCCCAGGTGAAGTAGACGCCTACGCCAGGATGAACGTGACTTCGACCTCGACCGGGCTGTCCAGCGGCAGCACGGCGACGCCGACGGCCGCACGGGCGTGCTGCCCGGCATCCCCGAAGATCTCGCCGAGCACCTCGCTGGCGCCGTTGATGACGCCGGGCTGACCGGTGAACGAGGGGGCGGATGCGACGAAGCCGCCCACTCGCAGCACCCCACCGACCTTCTCGATGCCGCCAGCGGCGGCTGCGGCCGCGGCCAGCGCGTTCAGCGCGCAGGTTCGTGCGTGGGCATTGGCATCGTCAGCGGTGACCTCATCTCCGACCTTGCCGGTCGCCGGCAGGGCGCCCGAGGCGAAGGGGAGCTGACCGGAAGTGTAGATGAGTCCATCGTGCACCACCGCCGGCACGTACGACGCGACGGGAGCGGCGACCTCGGGCAGTTCGATGCCGAGCTCTTCCAGACGAGTGGCGATGCTCATGACGCATCGTCATCGAACTTGCGCGACGCCTCTGCGGCCGCGGCGAGGCCGGCGCTGTTCGAACCGTCATCCGCTACCGGACGCTTGAAGTAGGCAACAGGGCCCCCTTCGGGCCCCTGCACCACCTGCACCAGCTCCCAGCCCTGCTTGCCCCAATTGTTGAGGATCGCGGCCGTGTTGTGGATCAGCAGCGGGGTGGTCAGATACTCCCACGTGGTCATGGCACTCCTGGTCGTCGTAGCGGACGGCGGCGACGGTCGGCACACCGAACGTCAGAGCCGGTTTTCAGGGAACTCCCCTACGATCTAGCGTATGCCTCAGAAGAATCGCACGACGACAGGTGTGCTCGGCGGACTGCTCGGCCTGGTCGGCCTCAGCGCCATCGCCGGGATTCTCGTGACCGCAACGGTCACCCCCGCCCTTGCCGTCGCCGGTGCCGCCGGTTCGCAGGCCCTCGACCTGTTCGAGAAGCTGCCCTCCTACCTCGAGATCGACGCGCCGATGGAGCCGAGCCGGGTGTACGGCACCAGCACTGACGGCGAGCCGTTCGAGATGGCATCGTTCTTCGATCAGAACCGCACGCCGGTCACATTCGATGAGATCAACCCGGTCGTCTACGACGCGATCCTCTCCAGTGAGGACAAGGACTTCTACGAGCACGGCGGCATCAACGTCGGCGCCACCGCCAAGGCGCTGATCGACAACGTGCGCGGCTCATCCACTCGCGGCGCCTCGACAGTCAGCCAGCAGTACGTCAAGAACGTGCTGGTGCAGCGGTGCGAGCAGAGCGTGCTGCCCGGCGCGGAGAACTACGCCGACGATATCGAGCAGTGCTGGCTCGACGCGACGAACGCGACCGGCGTCGACGGCATCGAGCGCAAGCTGCAGGAGATGCGGTATGCGATTCAGATCGAGAAGGACTACTCGAAGAACGAGATTCTGCTCGGCTACCTCAACATCGCCAGCTTCGGCGGCACCGTGTACGGCATCGAGGCCGCGGCGAACTATTACTTCAGCACCACGGCCGCAAAGCTCACCGTCGCGCAAGCCGCGACGCTCGCAGGCATCGTGCAGAATCCCAACACGTACCGCATCGACAGGGAAGGCGGTACGACGACCGACAAGGACGGCAACGCCGTCAACTCGGCAGAAGACGGGTACAGCCTCACCCTGAAGCGCCGCGACTATGTGCTCGGCCGCATGCTCGCCGACGGCAAGATCACTCAGGAGCAGTTCGATAAGGCGGATGCTTCGCCGATCACACCCGAGCTCACTCAGCCGGCGCAGGGATGCGCTGCCGCGGTCAGCAACGCTTACTTCTGCCAGTACGTGAAGACGAGCATCCTCAGCGACCCGGCATTCGGCGACACCGTGCAGGAGCGCACGAAGGCGCTCTACCGCGACGGCCTGGAGATCTACACCACGCTCGACATGCGCGTGCAGGGCCCCTCGATCGAAGCCATGCACAGTCGGGTGCCTTCCAACTACGACAGCCAGTACTTCGGCGGCGCCGGCGTCACGGTCGAGCCGTCCACCGGCCGCATCCTCGCGATGACCCAGAACACGGCCTTCCGCGAGACCAAGAGCGACGATCAGGCATATACGAGCCTCGTGTTCGCCTCGGATGCCGCGCACGGCGGATCCTCGGGAATGCCGGTCGGATCGGCCTACAAGATCTTCACCCTGATCGACTGGCTCGAAACCGGTCACTCGGTCAATGAGACCCTCAATGGCAGCAACCAGACCATGAAGATGACAATTTGCGGTGCGACGGAGCCTTTCGACACCAATGAAGTCGGCAACTTCGGTGGCACCAACGGTTACACCGCGAGCCCCATGCGCTTCACCCGGGACTCCCTGAACTCCGGCTACTTCGCGATGGCGTCCGAGCTCGATCTCTGCGACATCAACAAGGTCGCCGACCGGATGGGTGTGAACCTCGGCAACGGCGGCAAGACCACCGATCAGAACGTTCCCTTCGATGTTCTCGGTTCGAAGTACATCTCGCCCCTCGATATGGCTGGCGCATACGCCACGGTGGCGAACAAGGGCATCCACTGCGAGCCCCGGGCGATCGACCGGGTCGTCACGCAGCAGGGCGAGGAACTCCCTCTCCCCGACGCTTCCTGCACCCAGGTGATTCCGCCCGAGGTCGCGGCCACTGCCGCGTACGCGCTGCAGGGCGTTATGGACAGCGGCGGAACCGGTTCTGCCGCCAATCCCTGGGACGGCACGCCGCTCATCGGCAAGACCGGTTCGCACAACGAGTACGGCACGATGATGATCGAGTCCAGCACCAAGGCCGCCACCGCCGTCTACATCGGCCGCTGGAAGGGCGATGCCTCCATCTGGGGCCAGTGGTACAACGGCAATGCCCTGCAGAACATCCGATATGACGTCGCCCGCGACATGCAGGCGGCCGCGAACGCCCTGCTCGGCGGTGACGAGTTCCCGCCACCGGACGACAACCTCACACGCCGCGTGCTCGTCGACCTTCCCAGCGTGGTCGGACAGCCGGTCGACGAGGCGACCAGCACTCTCGAACGGGCCGGATTCGCGGTGAGCGTCGGAGACGCCGTCGACAGCGACCTGCCGAAGGGCCAGGTCGCCGAGCAGAATCCCGGCGCAGGCCAAGTCACCAGCGGCACGACCGTCACGCTCTCGCCGAGCAACGGAAAGCCGAAGGCCGCGGACATCCCGGATGTCGTCGGCTCGAAGTACTCGAAGGCGAAGGGCGCGATCGAGTCAGCCGGATTCTCCGTCGACGAGAAGAACTGCTCCGGCGGCAGCGAGGTCATTGCGCAGAATCCCAGCGGAGGGTCGGCGAAGCCCGGCTCGAAGGTCACGGTGATCTGCGCGGGCGGCGATTGACCGGGCGGGCCGCCCGCCCGGTCCGCATCGCGCTCGGCGCAGTGGCGGCCGCCGGTGCGGCGTGCACCGTCTGGGGCGTCGGCATAGAGCGGTACCTGTTCACGCTTCGTGAGGTCTCGGCCCCGGCGCTTCCCGCCGGATCGGCTCCGATCCGCGTGCTGCACATCTCCGACGCGCACATGGCCCCGTGGCAGGGCCGAAAGCAGGCGTGGCTCGCGTCACTGGCAGACCTCGAACCCGATCTCATCGTCAACACCGGCGACAACCTCGGTCACCGCGATGGGCTCGGCGCGGTTCGTCGCGCGTTCGAACCGTTCGCGGGAACCCCCGGCGTCTTCGTCCACGGCTCCAACGACGTGCACGGCCCCACACCCCGCAATCCGCTGCGCTACCTGGCCGGCCCCTCGAAACGGCACGCCCGGCCCGAGCGACTCGACACCGCGGGGCTCGACCAGTTCCTCGGCGACGAACTCGGCTGGGCTGACCTCAACAACGCCGCCGCACGCGTCCGGGTCGGCGATCGCGATCTCGACTTCTTCGGTGTCAACGATGCGCACCGCGACTGGGACGACCTCGATGTGCTCCCCGAATCGATCGCGGCGCTCGGCGCTCGGGATGCCGGCACCCCCGTGCTCGGCGTCACCCATGCGCCGTACCAGCGTGTGCTGAACACGTTCACCGACCTCGGCGCGCAGGCGATCTTCGGCGGTCACACGCACGGCGGGCAGGTCTGTCTGCCGTTCTACGGCACCATCGTCGCGAACTGCGACATCCCCCTGAAGCAGGCCAAGGGCCTCAGCACGTGGACGCACGGCGGGCGCAGCATCCCGCTGAATGTCAGCGCCGGATGCGGGCACTCGATCTACGCGCCCGTGCGTTTCGCCTGCCGCCCCGAGGCGACCCTGCTGACGCTGACCGCGACGAACGCGCCCGCCTGACCACGGCCCGTCGTCGATTCGGCGCCGCACGCGTTTCGGGGTAGACTCGAACGGTTGCAACGGGGTGTGGCGCAGCTTGGTAGCGCGCTTCGTTCGGGACGAAGAGGCCGCAGGT
>JBQDFB010000061.1:0-11570 GCA_052085045.1 Microbacteriaceae bacterium
TCAGGCCAGCGCGTCCACCAGCGGCCGGAACTTCACCCGCGTCTCGAGCAGCTCGGTCTCCGGGTCGCTGGCTGCGACGATGCCCGCGCCGGCATAGGCCGTAACGGCGATCGGGTCGGCACCGGACCCGGGGATGAACTGCGCGCACCGCAGCGCGATCGCCCACTCGCCGTTGCCGTCGCCGTCGATCCAGCCCACCGGCCCGGCGTAGCGCCCACGGTCGAACGGCTCGATCTCACGGATCGCGGCGACGGCGGCTTCGGTCGGGGTGCCGGCGACCGCAGCGGTCGGATGCAGCGCGCCCACGAGGTCGAACGCCGATCCGTCATCGGCGAGCTCGGCCTCCACATCGGTGGCGAGGTGGAACAGATTCGGCAGCTTCAGCAGGAACGGCTGCTCGCTCGATGCCATGGCCCGCACATGAGGGCGCAGTGATTCCAGCAGGCTCTGCACTGCGTACGCATGCTCATCGATGTCTTTCGTGCTCGTCGCCAGATGCGCCGACGCCTCGGTGTCCTGGTCGGCATCGGCACCTCGCCCGATCGTTCCCGCCAGCACGCGTGCGGTGACGCGGCCTTCCTGCACGTTCACGAGCGTCTCGGGGCTTGCGCCGATCAGGCCGTCGACGGCGAAGGTCCATGTGTCGGGGTAGCCGGTCGAGAGGGCGCGCAGGAGGCGCCGCAGGTCGGAGTGCGCGGGAATCGTGCCGGCGAGGTCGCGGGCCAGCACGATCTTGCCGACCTCGCCGCTGGCGATGCGGTCCAATGCGGTGCGCACCGAGGTCTGGTAGCCATCCGGCGACTGCGCGCCGGGCCCGACCGTTCCTGCCCAGTGCGGGCCGTACGCGCTCGGCTCGAGGGTGGCTCCTGGTTGGTCCTGCGGGAGATCCTCGCCGACCGGCGCTATCCGCGTGATCCAGCCGCGGCCCTTGCGCTTGCCGAGGATGAGCGAGGGAACAATGAGGATGCTGTCTGCCGCAGACCCTTCATCGAAGGTGAGTGCGCCGAACCCGACCAGCCCGGTGCCGGGAAGCCCGACAGGGTCGTCGACCTCGGCGTTCGCGGAGAGTTCGCGCCACGCGTCGGCCATGATCGCGCTGCGCAGCGGGCCTTCCCCTGCGGACACACGGATGGATGCCGTCACCCCGGTGCCGATCGCGACGATCCCATCGCCGCGACGCAACCACGCGAGAGGGTGCTCGGGGTCGGCGTACGACAGGAGGTCTTCGACCGGATCGAATTCACGGGTCTGAACGATCAGGCGAGTACTGCTCACCGATCCAGTTTAGGACGCGCGGGCGTGCTCGAATCGCACGCCCGATCAGTGCGGCATCAGTGAGCGGACGCGGCGGTGCGACATACAGTGGGAGCATGAGCGCCGATCGCCCCGCCTCCGCCGCCGAGATGATCTTCCAATGGCGCAAGTGGGACGGTTCACCGCACTGGCGACACGAATGCGTCTATCTCGGCGCCGACGAGTGGGGCGACTGGGTCGGTCAACCGCGCGGGTGGCACAGCGTCCGGCCCGGTGCGCAGTTCCACGCTGAGGCGCCGAACGTCACCCTGGTGCCGCCGTCCGGCGACTTCTCCCTCACCGTCAACCGCGGCCACCCGTCCGGCATGCGCATCTACATCGATCTCGGCTGGGACGTGCGCTGGTCGGATGACCCGCTGCTGGCGACCGGCATCGACATGGACCTCGACGTCATCCGCGTTGAGCGCGACCGTGACCCGGCCGAGGGCCCGAGCGGCACGTGGGTCGATGACCGCGACGAGTGGGCGGAGCACAGCATCCGCTACGGATACCCGGCCGAGGTCGTGACGCGCCTCGAAGCGCTCACTCTCGAGCTCGAGGCTCAGGTGCGGGCACAGCGTGCGCCGTTCGACGACGCGACGGCGGATGTGTGGCTCGACCGTCTGGGTGCGCTCGAACTCGACCGCCCTAGACTGGACGCGTGAATCAGCCCAATCGCGCAGACCTCGGCAGGGACCCGGCGCGGGTCAGCGGCATGTTCGATCAGGTCGCAGCGGGGTACGACCGCACGAACACGGTGATGACGTTCGGCAATGACGCGCTCTGGCGGGCCGCAACGACCCGAGCGGTGGCGCCGAAGCGCGGCGAGCGCATCCTCGATCTCGCAGCGGGAACGGCATCATCTTCGGCATCCATCGCGATGAGCGGAGCCGAGGTCGTCGTCGCCGACTTCTCACCCGGCATGCTGGCAGAGGGCAAGCGACGGCATGGGCACCTCAAGAACCTGAGCTTCGTCGAAGCGAATGCGACCGACCTCCCGTTCGGCGATGACGAGTTCGACGCCGTGACGATGTCGTACGGACTGCGCAACGTGCAGCAGCCGAAGAAGGCGCTCGCCGAGCTGTTCCGCGTCACCCGGCCCGGTGGCCGATTGGTGATCAACGAGTTCTCCACGCCGCCCGGAAAGGCGTTCCGCGGCCTGTACCGCTTCTACAACGCTCAGGTGCTGCCCCGTGTCGCCCGGATGGCCGGCACCAACGGCGACGCCTACGACTATCTCAACGAGTCGATCCGCGACTGGCCCGATCAGAAGCGGCTCTCCGCCTGGATTCGCGAGGCCGGCTGGACTGACGTCGCCTACCGCAACCTCTCCTTCGGCATCGTCGCGCTGCACCGGGCGACCAAGCCGGTCGGCTTCTGACGCGGTTCGCACGACCCGCGTGCGGGTAGGGTGGGAACCGTGACTTCGAGCCCCGCTGCCCCGGGTTCGCGCCTCGCGAGCCGTCTCGGCTTCAGCGACCGCGTGTTCGTCGGACCAGCCGCGCGCCGGGTCGCGCGCCAGATCGAAGACGGGCTCGAACTCGTCGAAACGGGCCTCGCCGACGAACTGCACGTCGCCGACTCGATCGCCGATGCCTCGGCCCGCTATCTCTACGAGGCCGGCGGCAAGCGCATCCGCCCCGTCCTCACGCTGCTGACCGCCCAACTCGGCGAGGGCAACATCCCCGCCGTCATCGACATCGCCAAGGCGCTCGAGATGACCCATCTCGGCTCGCTCTACCACGACGACGTCATGGACGGCGCTGACCGCCGCCGCGGCGTCCCAGCGGCGCATGCCGTGTGGGGCAACAGCGTCGCCATCCTCACCGGCGACATCCTGTTCTCCCGCGCCAGCCAGCTCATGGCGCGGTACGGCGACCGGGCGATCCGGTTGCAGGCCGACACGTTCGAGCGGCTCGTGATGGGGCAGTTCCATGAGACCGTGGGTGCGCAGGAGGGCGATGACCCGATCGCTTTCTACCTGCAGGTGCTGGCTGACAAGACCGGTTCGCTCATCGCGGCGGCGACCCAGGGCGGGTCGATCTTCTCGAATGCTCCCGACGAGTACGAGGAGCCGCTGCGGGTGTACGGCGAGAAGGTCGGGGTGGCTTTCCAGCTGCTCGACGACGTCATCGACCTGTCTGCCGATCCCGCTGAGACCGGCAAGGTTCCGGGGACCGATCTTCGTGCCGGCGTGCCGACCATGCCGTACCTGCTGTTGAAGAACGAATCGGATGCCGCGGCCGCTGCTCTCGCGGCCCGCATCGATGACGGCGTCGCCCGGATCACCGACGGTGCAGACCCCGTCATCCTGGATCAGCCGCTCGCCGAGCTGCGTGACCACGCCGTCACGCAGAAGACGCTCGAGCTCGCCGGATCCTGGACGCGGGAAGCCGTCGACGCGTTGGAACCGCTGCCGAAGGGCACCGTGCGCGAGGCGCTGGTGCGCTTCGCCGAAACACTTGCAGACCGCAGCAGATGATCGCTCGTCGATCACTGCAGCATCCGAAAGGACATCTATGACCAAGCTCAGGCTGGCCATCGTCGGGGCGGGCCCCGCGGGCATCTATGCCGCTGACATCCTGCTGAAGACCGAGCGCTCCTTCGACGTCTCGATCGACCTGTTCGAACAGCTCCCTGCACCCTATGGGCTGGTTCGCTACGGCGTCGCCCCCGATCATCCGCGCATCAAGGGCGTGATCAACGCTCTGCGTGACGTGCTCGACCGCGGTGACATCCGCATCTTCGGAAACGTGCGCTTCGGCGAGGACATCACGCTGGCGGATCTGAAGCAGCACTACAACGCCGTGATCTTCGCCACCGGTGCTGTCCGCGACGCCGATCTCGAGATTCCCGGTGTCGACGCCGAGGGTTCCTACGGGGCGGCGGACTTCGTCAGCTGGTTCGACGGTCACCCCGACGTGCCCCGCGAGTGGCCTCTGGATGCCGAGTCAGTCGCCGTGCTCGGAAACGGCAACGTCGCACTCGACGTGGCGCGGATCCTCGCCAAGCACGCTGAGGACCTGCTGCCTACGGAGATCGCCGAGAACGTCCACGCGGGGCTCGACGCCTCCAGGGTCACCGATGTGCACGTCTTCGGGCGCCGCGGTCCGGCGCAGGTGAAGTTCACCCCGCTCGAGTTGCGCGAGCTCGGCGAGCTGCGCGACGTCGACATGGTCGTCTACAACGAAGACTTCGACTACGACGAGGCATCCATCGCCGCCATCGCCAGCAACAAGCAGGTGAAGGTCATCGACCGGGTGCTCCAGCAGTGGCGCACGCGCCCGTCGGTGGACAACGCCGGGGGAGAGGCGAGCAGGCGTCTGCACCTGCACTTCTGGGCGCGGCCGGTGGAGATCAAGAAGGATGCCGACGGCCGGGTCGCCGCGATCGTCTACGAGCGCACGCAGCCGGACGGCTCCGGCGGCATGAGCGGCACCGGCGAGCTGCGCGAGATCGCGATCGGACAGCTCTACCGTGCGGTCGGATACTTCGGCTCCCCGCTGCAGGATGTGCCGTTCGACAAGAAGCACGGCGTCATCCCGAACCGCGAGGGCCAGGTCATCGCCAAGGACTCCAACCAGCGCGTGCCGGGCATCTACGCCACTGGCTGGATCAAGCGCGGCCCGGTCGGGCTGATCGGGCACACCAAGTCCGACGCGATGGAGACCGTGCAGCACCTGGTCAACGATCAGGGGTCGTGGTGGCAGCCGGCCGACCCCTCCGAAGAGGCGATCCCCGCCCTTCTGGCGGAGCGCGGCGTGCAGTGGACGGATCTCGAGGGCTGGCACCGGCTCGATCAGCACGAGATCGGGCTCGGCGAACCGCACGAGCGCGCGCGCATCAAGGTCGTTCCTCGCGACGAGATGGTGCGGATCTCGCGCGGGGAGTGATGCGGGCAGCGGTCAGTTCGCCGGTTCGGTGACCTTGACCGTGAAGGTGACGGTGTCGCCGCTGGTCGCGTTGTCCAGGGTGACTTCGCTCTCCCCGACGGTCACGGCATCCAGGGCAGGGTTGAACTGCGCACTGCCGTCGTCCTTGCCCGGAATGAACGTGACCACATCGCCGTTCTCGATCTCAGCTGTCCAGTCGAGGTACGTATCGTCGTCGCCGGTCAGATCGATGGCGTTGCCCTCGTCGACCTCGACCGTCGTCCCGTCGATCTCATTGATGTCGACGATCACCGGTGGCAGCGCTTCGCCACCCGGTTCGGCGGATGCGCAGCCGCTGACTGCCCAGGCTGTGCCGAGTGCGACGAGCGCGGCGGCCGCGCGGAGTACGGATGAACGGTGATGACGTGACATGTGCCCCCCTTGATGCGATGCGCCGTTCGTGTCTGTCCTTCGACGGCGTCGTTGCGCCCAGCCTAGGGTGAACGCAGCTGCGGCCGCGAGGATGTCGCCGTGCTGAGTATCGTGGGGGCATGTCTGACTGGGTGCCTGACGTCCTCGGGGACGAGTTCGAGCAGCGCACTCTGCCGCTCGGGTCTGACGACGAGGGCGATGTGGTCGCGACGCTGGTGCGTGCGCTGCCCGCCACGCCGTCGGCGGCACCCAGCGGGTGGGACCGGTTCATGCGGCGCCTGCGCGGGAGAGCGGTCGATGACCCACCTCCGATGCTCGACGGCGTGGACGTGCTGTACGTGCACGGCTGGTCGGACTACTTCTTCCAGAAGCGTCTGGCCCGATTCTGGACGGCGCGCGGCGCGCGGTTCTACGCCCTCGACCTGCGCAAGTACGGGCGCAGCCTGCGCGACGGGCAGACTCCCGGCTACATCACAGACCTCGTCACCTACGACGAAGACATCGCCGCAGCTCTCGACGTGATGGGGGCGGATGCCGCGGCATCGCCGGGCGGGCGCCGGCTGGTGCTGCTCGGTCATTCGACGGGCGGGCTCGTGCTGAGCCTGTGGGCCTCTCGGCATCCTGGTCGGGCGGATGCGGTCGTCCTGAACTCGCCGTGGTTGGAGTTCCAACTCGGAGCCGTGCGCACTGCGATCCTCCCGGTGGTTGAGCTGGGGGCGCGATGGCGACCGCATGACGCTGCACCGCAGGTGGATCTGGGGTTCTACTCACGCGCACAGGCACTGGTGGCCGACCCCGACGACCCCATGGAGGTGAATCTCGCGTGGCGCCCGGAGCACTCCATGACTGTTCATGCCGGCTGGCTCAACGCCATCCTCTCGGGGCACACGAGGGTGGCTGCGGGCCTCGAGATCGATGCGCCGGTGTGCGTACTGCTGTCGGCCCGATCGTTGCCGCCGACGCGCTGGTCGGACGAGCTCACCTCGGCGGACACGGTGCTCGTTGTTGAAGAGATCGCCCGCCGCGCGCTGAAGCTGGGGCCGACGGTGACGGTGGAGCGGATCGATGGAGCGCTCCACGACGTGTTCCTCTCGCGCAAGCACGCGCGCGACGATGCCTACGCCCGGCTGGGGCGCTGGGTCACCGGGTGGGCGGCTGCCCGTCAGGGATGATGTGCCTGGAGTTTGCGGGATTATCGCCCTACGGCCGCTGAGTGTCAACGGTGGTCACGAACGGCGACGCGGGTGAGATGCTTGAGCCCTGATCGACGAACGGAGTCCACGATGAGCGAGCCCGTCTATCCAGAAGACGCACTGGAGCAATCTGACCCGAATCCCGAAGGGGAGGACGTGGACCCGGACGACCTGTGGAGCGCCGGGTCAGACGTGCGCGACGGCGATGACGACGAGGAGTCGGACTTCGACCAGCTGGCGTAACCAGCGGGTGAGCGTCGCGCGGCCTACCGGTAGTTGATGAACTGCAGGTCGATATCGAGATCGGAACCCTTGAGCAGCGCGATCACCGACTGCAGGTCATCGCGGCTCTTGGACTGCACGCGCAGTTCATCGCCCTGAATCTGGCTCTTGACGCCCTTTGGGCCTTCGTCGCGGATGATCTTGGAGATCTTCTTCGCGTTCTCCGAGGAGATGCCGTCCTTCAGCGTGGAGACGATGCGGAACTCCTTGCCGCTGGCGAACGGTTCACCCGACTCGAGGCTCTTGAGTGAGATGCCGCGCTTGATGAGCTTGGACTGGAACACGTCGAGCGCGGCCTTCGCACGCTCTTCAGTGTTCGCCTTGATCAGAACGGACTCGCCGCTCCACTCGACCGAAGCACCGGTGCCCTTGAAGTCGTAGCGCTGCTCGATCTCTTTGCGGGCCTGGTTGAGGGCGTTCTCCGCCTCCTGGTGGTCGACCTTGCTGACGATGTCGAACGATGAGTCTGCCATGGCGCCATCCTATCGATCCTGCCCTCCTGCACGGATCTTGGAAGCGTTTCCACTGCGGCGAGCCAGTCGACCTCTGTGTCACGACTTGATATCAGCGGCATTCTGCATTGCCTTATGGGCGCGTTGCGATGCATACTGTAAGCGCTTGCAGTACGGCGGGCACTCAACAGCATCGAAAGAGGCACACACCAATGAAGGTGAACAAGAGGGGCATTCTCGCGTTCGGCGCGATCGCCGCGGTTTCCACACTCACGCTCGCTGGCTGCTCCGCCGGTGGCGACAGCGCCCAGGGCGACGACGAATCGACCGACTCCGCACTGGTCGTCTGGGTCGATGCCGAGCGCGTCGATGCCGTGCAGGGCGCAGCCGATGCCTACGAGGAGAAGACCGGGGTCGCCGTCGAGATCGTCGGCAAGGACGTCGACACCGTCAAGGATGACTTCATCCAGCAGGTTCCGACCGGCAAGGGCCCGGACATCACGATGGGAGCGCACGACTGGCTGGGCGAACTGTCCACCAACGGCGTCGTCGCTCCGCTCGAACTGGGCGACTCGGCATCCGACTACCTCGATGTCGCACTCCAGGCGTCCACCTACGAGGGCACCGTCTACATGCTCCCGTACGCGGTCGAGAACATCGCCGTGCTGCGCAACGCCGACATCGTCCCCGAGCCCGCCTCGAACTTCGACGACATGATCGCCCAGGGTCGGGCCGCCGGACTCGACCAGCCGTTCGTCGTCGAACAGGGGGCCGAGGGCAACCCGTACCACCTGTACCCGTTCCAGACCGCGTTCGGAGCCCCGGTGTTCGGCACCGACTCATCGGGCAGCTACGACCCTGCCGATCTGCAGCTCGGCAATGAGGGCGGCACGGAGTTCGCCACGTGGCTCGGCGCCCAGGGCGCCGACGGCGTGCTCAACACCGACATCGACGGCGAGATCGCCAAGCAGCAGTTCATCGACGGCACGGCAGCCTTCTGGCTGACTGGTCCGTGGAACGTCGGCGCCGCCGTCGACGCCGGCATCAACGTCGAGATCGATCCGGTTCCGAGCCCGACCGACGAGGTCGCTTCGCCATTCGCCGGCGTGAAGGGGTTCTTCGTCAGCTCCGAGTCGAACAACAAGGTTGCCGCGAACGACTTCCTGGTCAACTATCTCGGCACCGAGGATGTCCAGCTCGAGCTGTTCGAGACCGGCAACATCCTCCCGGCTCTGACCGCTGCGGCCGACACCGCGGCATCCGACCCGATCATCGCCGGGTTCCAGACTGTCGGCGCCGACGCCGTGCCGATGCCGGCCATCCCCGCGATGGGCGCCGTCTTCCAGTTCTGGGGCATCGCCGAGGCGGCCGTCATCAACGGCGCCGACCCTGCCGCCACCTGGCAGAAGCTGGCCGACGACGTGTCCGCCTCCATCGAGTAGCGCCTCGGAGCCTCGAGAACACAGTTCGTTCTGTCGGGGCGGGTGCGCACGCGCTCGTCCCGACAGCGTGATGACGGGATGAAGATGACCGACCCCACCGCAACGGAGCAGACGCCGCCGCCCACTCGGCGTCAGCGTCAGGCCGCGCAGATCGCCGAGGCCGCCTCCGGACGCATCGGTTGGATGCTGTTGAAGATCGTGCTCCTCGCGGTCGTCGATGCCATCGCGCTGTATGCCGTCTTCGTGCTGTTCACGCACAGTGAGTGGGTCGTGCTCGGACTGGTCGTGCTCGTCACCGCGTTCGTCAACTACGTCTACTTCTCCCGCAAGGCGATCCCGGCGAAGTACCTGACGCCGGGCGTCATCTTCCTGATCATCTTCCAGGTGTTCACGCTGCTGTACACCGGTTACATCGGCTTCACCAACTACGGCACCGGCCACAACGGCTCGAAGGATCAGGCTGTCGCCGCGCTCATGGCCTCCGCGCAGGAACGGGTCGAGGACTCGCCCGCCTACCCGGTGACCGTCGTCGAGCAGCTCGGCACCCTCGGGCTGCTCGTCACGGATCCGGCGGACGGCGACGTCAGCGTCGGTTCGAACGACCAGCCGCTCACGGAGGTCGACGGCGCGACGATGGAGGACGGCAAGGCGGTCGCCGTCGACGGGTGGGACGCGCTCAGCTTCGCCCAGGTTCTCACCCGGTCCAACGAGATCGAGCAGCTGTCGGTCGACTACAGCAACGACCCGAACGACGGCGCCATCCGCACCCCGGACGGCCAGAACGGCTACCTGTACGTCTCATCGCTCGTGTACGACGAGGCCGCCGGCACCATGACCGACACCGGGTCTGACACGATCTACGAGGACATCGGTACCGGTGCCTTCACCTCGGCCGACGGCGAAGAACTGATGCCCGGCTGGCAGATCACCGTCGGGTTCGACAACTTCGTCCGCGCGTTCACGGATGAATCGATCCGCGGCCCCCTCGTCTCAGTGACGCTCTGGACCTTCGCGTTCGCCCTGCTTTCGGTCGCCACGACGTTCTTCCTCGGCCTACTGCTGGCTCTGGTCTTCAACAACACCAGGATGCGGTTCCGCAATGGCTACCGCATCCTGCTCATCCTTCCCTACGCGTTCCCGGCGTTCCTGTCGGCATTGGTCTGGGCGGGCATGATGAACGAGAGCTTCGGCTTCATCAACCAGGTGCTCTTCGGCGGAGCATCCATCCCCTGGCTGACGGACCCCGTTCTGGCGAAGGTGTCTGCGCTGATCGTCAATCTCTGGCTCGGCTTCCCCTACATGTTCCTCGTCTGCATGGGGGCGCTGCAGGGGATTCCCGAAGAAGTGAACGAGGCCGGCGTCATGGACGGCGCGAACCCGTGGCAGGTCTTCCGGCAGATCAAGCTGCCGCTGCTGCTGGTGACCGTGGCTCCGCTGCTGATCTCCACGTTCGCCTTCAACTTCAACAACTTCAACCTGATCTACATGCTCACCGGCGGCGGACCGAGGTTCACCGATGTGTCGATCCCCGTGGGCCACACCGACATCCTGATCTCCATGGTGTACAAGGTCGCCTTCACCGGTCAGACGCGCGACTACGGCCTCGCATCGGCATTCACGATCATCATCTTCATCGTGGTCGCTGTGATCTCGATCGTCAGCTTCCGAAGGACCAAGGCACTCGAGGAGCTGAACTGAGATGACCACCACCACCACCTCCTCCGCACGCCCCCGTCGGCGATCCTTCGGCACGTGGTTCGGTGACACCGGGTGGCGCCACCTGGTCGCCGTCGTCGTGACCATCTTCGCGATCTTCCCGCTGCTGTACGTGTTCTCGGCCTCGCTCAACCCGCGCGGAACACTCACCGGCTCGAACCAGTTGTTCTCGGCCGTCGGCATCGACAGTTACGTGCGCATCCTCACCGACCCGAAGAATCCGTACGGGCTGTGGTTCCTCAACACGCTCGTCATCGCCGTCGTCACTGGCCTGGTCACCGTGTTCATCGGCGCCTGTGCGGCATATGCCTTCTCACGCATGCGCTTCGCCGGGCGTCGCGTGGGCCTCGTGACGATCGTCGTCGTGCAGATGTTTCCGCAGCTGCTCGCGGTGGTCGCGATCTTCCTGCTCATGACGACGTTGGGGGACTGGTTCCCCGCCATCGGACTGAACACGCACACCGGGCTGATCCTGGTCTACCTCGGCGGCGCGCTGGGTGTGAACACGTACCTCATGTACGGCTTCTTCAACACGATCCCCAAAGAACTCGACGAGGCCGCCCGCATCGACGGCGCCGGCCACGCCCGCATCTTCTTCACGATCATCCTGCGCCTGGTGGCTCCGATCCTCGCCGTGGTGGGGCTGCTGAGCTTCATCGGGACGGTCAACGAGTACGTCGTGGCCAGCGTCATGCTCATCGATCCGGAGCAGCAGACCCTCGTGGTCGGCCTCACCAAACTCGTATCCAACCCGCGCTACGCGGACTGGTCGGCGTTCTCCGCCGGAGCGGTGATGGCGGCCATCCCGGTGATGATCCTGTTCCTCTTCCTGCAGAAGTACATCGTCGGCGGTCTCACGGCCGGTGCGACCAAGGGCTGAGGTCGAGG
>JBQDFB010000062.1:0-11491 GCA_052085045.1 Microbacteriaceae bacterium
AGCTCGCTGGTGAGCGCGCCGAGCTCCTTCTTGGTCGGGGCCGCACCCGACATGGCGCTGTCGAGCGCCAGGCGGAAGCTCGCAGCATCCGGGTATCGCTGATAGGGATCCTTGGCCAGTGCGCGCAGGACGATCGGGTCGAGGGCGCCGGGGGCATCCTCATTGACCTCCGTGGGGGCGACTGGGGCTTCGCTGACGTGCTGGTAGGCGACCGCCACCGGCGACTCGCCGCGGAACGGCTGGCGGCCGGTGAGCAGTTCGTAGAGCACGACGCCCGTCGAGTACAGATCTGCCCGCGCATCCACCGGCTCGCCCTTGGCCTGTTCCGGCGAGAAGTACGCGGCGGTTCCGAGGATCTGCGTCGTCTCGGCAACCGTCGAAGACGAGTCCGACACCGCGCGGGCGATGCCGAAGTCCATGACCTTGACCTGACCCCTGTCGGTGATCATGACGTTGCCCGGCTTGATGTCGCGGTGCACGACGCCCGCGCGGTGCGAGTAGTCGAGCGCCTCCAGGATGCCGTCGATGTAGCGGATCGCGTCATCGACGGGCACGGGGCCCGCGGCGATGATGTCCTTCAGCAGACGTCCGCTGACGAGCTCCATGACGATGTACGGCTCGCGCCCGCCATCGGATCCGGAGCCTGCGGCCTCTGCGGAGGACGGATCGCCGGCGTCGAACACGCGCACGATCGACGGATGCGACATGCGTGACGCGGCCTGCGCCTCGAGACGGAACCGCGTACGGAACGCCGTGTCGCGGGCGAGCTCAGGGTCGAGGATCTTGATGGCGACATCGCGGCCCAGGGTGAGATCGTAGCCTCGATAGACCTTGGCCATCCCGCCGTGACCGATGAGGTCGTCCACGCGGTATCGCTCGGCGATGATGCGCGGCTCAGATGACACTTCTTATTCCCCCCGAATTGGCGACGATGCGGCTGTGATCAAGGCTACTTCAGCCTTCCGGGAGTTCGCCCTCATCTTCCGGCGGCTCGGTGGCTTCGGGCGTGATGGCGACGGACATCTGCGGCGAGGGACCAGACTCGCGCTGGCCGCCGTCGCCCGAGCAGGTGGCCGTGTAGGTGGCCGTCGCCTGCAGCCCGCCTTCCCCCAGCGTGATATCCGCCGTGCGGGTTCCGGGATCGAAGGCTCGCGCGGTGCTGCCGTCGGCGAACGTCGCGTTGGTGATCGTGACGTTGTAGCCGCTGAGGGTTCCCGTGCCGCTCGGGCACGTGAAGTTCGTCCAGTTCAGCGTCACCGTACCGCCCGCAACCGGGTCGCCGGAGATCGTCGGTGCGCTCTGCGGATCACCGATCTGCACGCGGTCGCCGAACAGGGTGAGGGTGATCGCGGCACCCTGCTCGAGCTCGCCGCGCGGGTTGACCGACTCGACGGTTCCTACCTGTTCGTCGGAGGAGGCCGCAGTCGACCCGGTCTCGCACACCGGAGCGAGGCCGGCCTCGCTCGCCCGCGCCGACGCCTCGTCGCAGCTCAGACCCACGAGCCCGAGGCTGTCCACGTTGATGCGGGTCGGCTCGGGAACCGGTTCGCTCGTGGTCGGCTTCGGCGACTTCGTCGCGGTGGGCGATGAGTTGGTCGGGTCGGGTTCCGGCGATCCCTGATTCAGCAGCGCGAACACGGTGCCGCCGAGCACGATGACCAGCAGGGCGATCAGCGCGATGAGCGGCCAGGTCCACGGGCTGCGCTTCTTCTTTTTCTTCTCGTCGCTTTCACCGTCGCCTTCACCCTCGTCGTCGGTGGACACCTGGGCGGTGGTCGGCAGGATGCGGGTGGTGCCATCATCCCCGGTGGTGAGGAGGCGGGTGGCGTCGTCGCCCGCGATGCCACCGGTCGCGATCGCCGGCACCGCGATCGCCGCGGAGTTCAGGTCGCCGCGGCGCAGAGCCTGCGCGGCACGCGCGACGGTCGCCGAGGACGACGGGCGGTCGCTCGGCTTCTTGGCGATCATCGCCATGACGAGGTTCTGCACCGGGATCGGCACCGTCGGCGGCAGCGGCGGGGCCTGCTCGTTGATCTGCGCCATCGCGATCGCGACCTGCGACTCGCCCGTGAACGGGCGCTTGCCTGCGAGGCACTCGTAAGCGACGATGCCCAGCGAGTACGTGTCGGTCGCCGGGGATGCCGGGTGGCCGGAGGCCTGCTCGGGCGAGAGGTACTGCACGGTTCCCATGACCTGGCCGGTGGCGGTCAGCGGCACCTGGTCGGCGATGCGGGCGATGCCGAAGTCGGTGATCTTGACCCGGCCGTCCGGGGTGATCAGCAGGTTTCCGGGCTTGATGTCGCGGTGCACGAGGCCGGCGGCGTGCGCGGCCTGCAGAGCCGAAGCCGTCTGGGCGACGATGTCGAGGGTTTTGTCGGAGCTCAACGACCCTTCGCGCTCGATGATCGTGGAGAGCGCCTCACCGGGCACGAGCTCCATGACGAGGAAAGCACTGCCGTTCTCCTCGCCGTAGTCGAAGACGCTGGCGATGCCTTCATGATTGACCAGTGCGGCATGCCGGGCCTCGGCGCGGAAGCGCTCGAGGAATCCCGGATCCCCCATGTACTCGTCCTTGAGGATCTTGATGGCGACGGTTCGTCCGATGACGTGGTCCGTGGCCTCCCAGACCTCGCCCATGCCACCGATCGCGATACGCGACTGAAGCTCGTATCGCCCACCGAACGACACACCCTGCGTCGGCCTCATCTGTTAAGCACCGCCTCAATGATCCTCTTCGCGATCGGGGCGGCGAGCGTATCACCGGATCCCGACTGTCCCATACCGCCGCCGTTGTCGACGACGACCGCCACTGCGACCTGTGGATCGTCCGCCGGCGCGAAGCCGGTGAACCACAGTGTGTACGGTTCGTCGCCGTCGTTCTCTGCCGTTCCCGTCTTACCGGCAACGTCGATCCCGTCTATTCTTGCACCCTGAGCCGCGCCGTTTGCGACGCTCGCCACCATGGCCGCGGTCACGTCGTCCGCATCGTCCGCCTCCACGGCACGGCCGAACTCCTCGTCCGCGTACTCGCGGACGGTGGAGAGGTCGTTGCCGATCACAGCATCCACGAGGCGCGGCTTCATGACCATGCCGTCATTGGCGAGTCCGGCCGAGATCATCGCCACCTGTGTGGCGGTCGCGGTGACCTGGCCCTGGCCGAAGCCGGTCAGCGCCGTCTGGGCGTCATCGAGAGAGCGCGGGTAGCTCGACGCAGACACCGTCAGGGGCGTCGTGTGCTCCTGATTGAAGCCGAACTTCTCGGCCATCTCGAAGATCGTCTCGCTGCCGAGCTCCACAGCGAGCTCGGCCATCGGAATGTTGCAGCTGAGCTTGATCGCCTCGGCGATCGTGACGGTGCTGCCGGAGCCGCAGGTGCCGCCCCAGGCGTTGGAGACCTGCGACGACGATCCGGGCAGCGTGTAGCGGGCGGGGTTGGGCAGGGTCGAGTCGGGATTCCAGTCGCCGGTGGCGTACGCCGCGGCGGCCACGAGGATCTTGAAGGTCGACCCCGGCGGGTTCACCTCGTTCGTCGCCGCGTTGACCAGCGGGTTCGGCTTGAGGGCGTCCAGGGCGTTGTAGGCCTCCTCGGCCTGCGAGGCGCTGTGGACGGCGAGCTCGTTGGCGTCGTAGCCGGGGGTGGAGAGCATCGCGAGAACGCGTCCGGTGGACGGCTCGATCGCGACCGCGGCGCCCTCCATATCGCCGAACGCCTCGTACGCCGCCTGCTGGGCGGCCGGGTCGAGGGTCAGCTCAGCGCTGAAGCCGCGCTGCGGCTGACCCGAGACGATGCGCTCGATCTCGGAGAGGAAGGCGCTGGCACCCGTGCCGGACAGGTCGGCGTTCAGAGCGTTCTCGATGCCGGTCGACGATTGCAGCGCCGGATTGAAGAAGCCGGTGACCGAGGACCACATCGGCGAATCGGAGTACACCCGCTGGTACTGGTACTCGTCGTCGGCGGGCACCGAGGTGACGATGGGCGAGCCGCCCGCGATGATCGACCCGCGCTGGATCTCGTAACTGTCCATCAGCGAGCGCGTGTTGTGGTCGGTCTGGGCGAGCGTGTCGGCCTGGACGACCTGGATCCAGCTGGTCGCCACGAACAGCGACAGGAACATGAACAGCAGCACGACGCTGAGACGGCGGATCTCTTTCGTCATCCGATCACCACCCTCGGCTGACGGCGCACGCCGTCTGAGATGCGCAGCAGCAGTGCCACGATGAGCCAGTTCGCGACCAGCGATGAGCCGCCGGCGGCGAGGAAGGGGGTGGTGAGCCCGGTCAGCGGGATCACCCGCGTCACGCCCCCGACCATGATGAACACCTGCAGGGCGATCGTGAACGACAGGCCGGTCGCGAGCAGCTTGCCGAAGTCGTCCTGGCCGGCGATGCCGATCCGGATGCCGCGGCTGGCGAACACCATGTACAGGCACAGGATCGCGAACAGGCCGATGAGGCCGAGCTCCTCACCGAGGCTGGGGATGATGTAGTCGCTCTCGGCGAGCGGGGTGACCTGGGGACGACCCTGGCCGAGGCCCGTGCCGATGAGACCGCCGTGGGCGAGTCCGAAGATGCCCTGCACGAGCTGGAAGCCGGATCCGCTGGGGTCGACGACGTCGAAGTCGAAGGCGTACAGCCAGTTCGTGAAGCGCCCGTGCACGTAGGGGAGGATCTGGGTCGCGGCGGCGACGCCCGCAGCAACCATCGCGAGGCCGATGAGCACCCAGCTCGTCTTGCCGGTGGCGACGTACAGCATCGCGATGAACAGGCCGAAGATGAGCATGCCGGTGCCGAGGTCGCGCTGGATGACGATGATCCCCAGAGAGATCAGCCACACGACGATGACGGGCCCGAGCTCGCGCATGCGCGGCCAGGTGATGCCGAGGACCTTCTTGCCGACCGAGGTGAGGCTCTCGCGAGTGCGGACGAGATAACCGGCGAAGAAGATCGCCAGGCAGATCTTGGCGATCTCGCCGGGCTGGAAGGAGAAGATCCCGCCGATCGAGACCCACACGTCGGCGTTCGCCTCGCTGACGCCGAGGCCGGGGATGAATGGCAGGAGCAGGAGCAGGATGCCGGCGAGCCCGAACAGGTACGTGTATCGGAACAGGATCCGGTAGTTGCGCAGCAGGATGACGGTGGCGATGGCCCCGGCGAGGGAGATCGCCGTCCACACCAGCTGCCTGGTCGACGCTGCCGTCCAGCCGGTGAAGCCCTCGGCGATGTCGATGCGGTAGATCATCGCGATGCCCAGGCCCGTGAGGAGCGTCGCGATCGGCACGACGAACGGGTCGGCATCGGAGGCCACGACCCGCAGCACGAAGTGCAGGGCGAAGGCCAACACGGCCATGCCGCCGCCGATGAAGAGGATGAACGGATCGATGAACCCGAGTGCGCCCAGCTGCACCAGGGCGAGCGCGGCACCGCTGATGGCGCAGGCGAACAGCAAGAGCCAGAACTCGCGGTTGCGCTGCGTCTGCGGCAGCCGCATGCGCTTGAGAGCCTTGATGACCGCGGTGTCTGCGGAGACGTCGGTGGTCATCCGATCACCTCCCCGACAGGGTCGGCGGGCGCGTCGGCCGGGGCGCCGACGGGGGTGGAGGTCGGCGCGGGTGTCGGAGTCGATGTCGGCTTCGGCGTGGGTGACGGCGTGGACATGTCGTCGGTCACCGCCTCTTCACCGGCGCGCAGACGCTCGACGATCGCCATGGCGTCGGCAAGCGAGCGGGCGTTGATGGTGCGCTCCACGGATGAGCGCTGGTACGGCGGCAGGTTCGCCAGCAGGATGCCGGTGTCCTCGATCTCGGTGGACAGCGTGATCGGGCCGATGCTCTGCTGCACGCCCTGGAAGATCACGACGCTGTCCTCGTCGGCGCCGACGAAGTAACGCGTCTGGGTCCAGCTGTAGGCGAGGATCCCAGCGCCGGTGAGGGCGAGGACGACGACCACGAGCGCGGCGACCCATCCGATCCGGCGCCTTCGGGCGCGGCGGCGGTCCTCTTCGATGAGCTCTTCGAGATAGTCGGCTGCCGGTTCGAAATGCGACGGCTCGTTCGCGGCTTGGCGCACCGGATGCAGCCAGCTCGGGCGGCTCGCGCGCGCTGCGGGGATGAGCACGCCCGAGGGAGCGGATGCCGCCCCGACGATGGTGGCAGTGCCGGAGGAGAGCGGGTGTTGCCCGCCGACGTCCACGAGCACGACGGTGACGTTGTCGGGGGCGCCGCCGTCAAGGGCCTGCTTGAGCAGGTTGTCTGCCGTGCGGCCGGGGGTGAGATCGAGACGCATCGCCTTGAGGATGTGTGCGTCGTCGACGACGCCGGAGAGTCCGTCGGAGCAGAGCAGCCAGCGGTCGCCGGGGAGCGTCGGCATCACGAAGAGGTCGAGCTCAGGGTCGTTGTCCATGTCGCTGAGCACGCGCATGAGCACCGAGCGGCGGGGGTGGAAGCGCGCCTCTTCCGGGGTGATGCGCCCGGAATCGACGAGACGCTGCACGAAGGTGTGGTCGGCGGTGATCTGCGTCAGCTCGTCGTCGCGGTAGAGGTAGATGCGCGAATCGCCGATGTGACCGATGACGGCGTGGTCATCGACCATGACGATCGCGCTGACGGTGGTGCCGAGCCCGGCGAGCTCGGGGCGATCCTTGGCGGCGCGGATGAGGTCGCCCGCGGCGGTTGTCGCGGCGGCCTGGAGGGACGCCTGCGCGTCATCCGTGGACGCGAAGGCCTGGTCGAGCCGCTCGAGCTGCTGGATGGCGATGGTGGATGCCACGTCGCCGCCGGCGTGACCGCCCATGCCGTCGGCGACGGCGAACAGGTTCGCGCCGGCGTAGCCGGAGTCCTGGTTGTTGGACCGGACCTTCCCGGTGTGGGAGATCGCGGAGCTTGATCCTTCGAACACCATGCCGGTTTCAGGCTCGCAGCTCGAAGGTCGTGGCGCCGACCTTTACCGTGTCGCCGATGTTGATGGATGCCGGAGCGCTGCCCAGCCGCTTGCCGGAGAGGAATGTGCCGTTGGTGGAGTCGAGGTCCTGGATCGCCCAGGTGTCGCCGCGCAGCAGGAGCCGTGCGTGGTGGCTGGAGGTGTAGTCGTCGCGGATGACGAGCCCGGATTCGCTGGAGCGGCCGATCGTCATGGCGTCGGCGCCGAGAGGCAGTTCGAGCCCCGCCTTCGGGCCCGATGTGATGACGAGGTTCGAGACGCTGCTCGTGGTGGCGGGGGAGCCGGCTTTTCCGCCGCGGGAGGCGGGCTTGGGCTTTGCCACCGGTGCGGGTGCGGCGACGGGGGCGCCGCTGGCGGCCTCTGCGGGCAGCTTTCGCACCTTGACGCCGAACAGGTCTGCGCGCAGCGAGTAGACGACACCGAACACGAAGAACCACAGCAGCACCAGAAAGCCGATGCGCAGCAGCAGGAGGACCAGTTCGCTCATCGATCGACTCCTTCTGCGGCGACGGCGACGACACGGAAGACGAGGTCGGTGCGCCCGATCGTGATCGTGGTGTCGCTGGGCATCGGCGCTTCGCGCACCTTCTGACCGTTGACCTTGGTGCCGTTGGTGGAGCCCAGGTCGCGCATCATGGCGCGCTCGCCGTCCCAGAGGATCTCGACGTGCTTGCGGCTGGATCCGGCATCCGTGATCGTGATGTCGGCGTCGCTGCCGCGGCCGATGACCGTGCGCGCACGCGCGAGGGAATGGCGCTGTCCATCGACGTCGATGACGGCCTGCCACGTCACGCGTCCCTCGACGGTGCCCGAGTTCACGCGCACCGTGCCGGTGGAGACCTTCTCGTCGGATTCGATGGCGATCGTCAGGGGGCCGGCAAAGCTGTATCCCTGTGCCTTCGCATGCTGCGTGAGCAGGGCGTGCAGTTCATCGGTGAGCGCTCCGCCGAGTGCGTGCATGCGCTCGTAGTCGTCTGCGCTCAGGCGCACGACGTAGCTGTTGGGCGTGATGATGCGGTCGCGGCTGACGACTGCGGCCTTGATATCGGCCTCGCGGCGGATCGCCGATGCGATCTCTACCGGTTGGATGCCGCTGCGGAAGGTCTTGGCGAAAGCGCCGTTAACGGCGCGCTCAAGACCCTTCTCAAAGCTGTCAAGTAGTCCCACTGGGCTCCTCTGGCATGGCGGCGGTAGACATATCGTAGCCAGGTGACCTGGATATGTGCCCGTCGGGCATCCTAATGCCCGTCGGCAAAGGTCCCTCCGCGGGTCGTTGAGTGAGCGGATACAGGAACTCTCCGCGGGTCGTTGAGCGCAGGTGGTGCCTCTTCTATGCGGGTCGTTGAGCGAGCGAAGCGAGACGAAACGGGGTGAGCGAGCCGGAGGCGAGTCGAAGCCTTCGCTCAGTTCCGTAACGCCTCGCCTCGGTTTCAACCCACCTCCACCCCCGTGATATCCTCGTGAAGTTGAGTTCTTAGGAACGAGACGCTCGCGCGAGTGGCGGAATGGTAGACGCGCTGGCTTCAGGTGCCAGTGTCCTTATGGACGTGGGGGTTCAAGTCCCCCCTCGCGCACATTATGAAAATGGCTCCTGGCCTGGGGGTTAGTTCTCCGGGTTGGGAGTCATTTTTGTTCCATGTGCTGAGATATGTGCTAAGCGTTCCCGAGATGGGCCGCGAAGCGGTCTGCTGCGGCTTTCTGCATCGTCGGGGTGACATGGCTGTAGATGTTCATCGTGGTGGTGATGGTGGAGTGCCCGAGGCGTTCCTGCACCACTTTCGGGTGCTCGCCCAGTTCCAGTAGGAGCGTGGCGTGCGTATGGCGCAGCCCTTTGATAGTGACTCGGGACAGCGTTGGGTACTTCTTGGCAAGCCAGTTCATGCGGCGATCCCACCGGCTTGTCATCGCGTCGGGTGACCGGAGTTTTCCTTCGTCGTCACCGAACACGTAGGCGTCAGCTCTGGCGAGGTCGAACGACACTTCCGCGCGCGTGACCTTGTAGCTGGCGAGCACCTTGAGGGTGTCGGCGTCCATGTCGATGACACGGGCGTTGCCCGTCTTGGTGGTCTTCGTGGTCGTCCAGTCCTCGGTGTTGACCGCGCGGCGGATGCTGAGCCTGCCGGTCTTGGTGTTGATGTCGTTCCACCTGAGTGCGAGGGCTTCGGATCGGCGCATGCCGGTGTAGGCGATGAGTCGCCACAGTGGGAACAATTCGTCTTTGAGTTCGTCGCGATTCCATGTGAGGAACGTCGTGAGTTGTTCGCCCGTCCAGGTGACGATCTCGGGCTTCTGGGCGCGCACTTGCGAGGACTTGGGCGCGTTGACGGTGCGCTTCTTCTTCGATGGGTTCGCGGTGATCAGCCCGTCGTCTATGGCGGCATCGAGGATCGCGCCGAGGACGACGTGTACCTTGTGGATGCTGTTAGCCGACAGTGGTTCCCCCTTGCCGTACTCGTCCTTGCGTCCTTGCTTCTCCAGTTCCCGGTAGTGGGAGCCGATGCGGGTCGCGGTGAGCTTGTCGATGCGGATCTTCCCGAGGTCTGGGGTTATGTGGTTGCGGATGATCTTCCGATACCCCTTGATCGTTGAATCTGCCAGACGAAGGCTTGATGCCCAGTGGTCGGCGTAGACGGCGATGGTCGGGGTCTTGCCCTGGAACTTCTCGTTCCGCGCCTTCTTCTTGAGGGCTTCGGTGAGCGCGGCTTGGGCTTCTTCAAGGTCGGTGAACCCGCCACGGGTGAGCCGCTTCTCTCCGAGTTCGGGTTTCTCCGGGTCGAGGAGGACATAGATCTGGAACTTCCACCGCTTCCCCTTCCGGGTCTGGTAATCGCCCAGCGATCCTTGATGTCTTGACCGGGATCGCCGCTGCCGTTTCGCCTCCTTGTCGCTCGCGGCCGCCTCGTATGGTGGCGAGGCGTCTTGTTCTGCCATGTCTTATTCCTTTCTTTCCGTGGTGAATCGTCGCGCCCTCGCTGGCGGGGCGGTGGATGGTCTTTCGGATTCGGGCTAGTCGAACGTGACTGAGGCGTTGGGGTCGAACTGCAGCAGCCTGCCGGTCGCGTGCGCTTCGCGGGCGTCTTGTGCCTCGTAACGCTCTTGGTAGACCTCGCGCGGGGTGACGCCGACCTGGCCTTGGTCGTAGGTGGTGAGCATCTGCTCCGCCCACCGCTTCGCGTTGATCGCCGTGAACCGCTGCTCCTTCCAGAACCTGACCAAGTCCTCGGTGGTGAGCTTCACACTTCCCGCGACCCATGCCTGTATTTCTTCTGGCAGGTAGGAGTCCGGCACTCCGGTGAGGGTGACCGCCTTGGTCGGTGGGGTGAGGAGTGCTGCCGGGGTTGTTCGAAAGATGTACGCGAGCGCGGTGAGGTCGTCCACGTCCACACGGCGGTCACCGTTCTCGATCTTGCTGATCCCCGACGGTGACATCTTCCGCCCCGCCTCCGTCATGAGCCTGGCTGCGGTGCGCACGTCCATGCCGATTGCCTGCCTCGCGTTGCGGAGATTCCCGGTGACGTGTGTATGTGTGATGCCCGCGGGGTTACCGCGCACCCTCTCTGTTTCCATAATAGGAACATACAAGCCCGCTGTTGACTCGTCAAGCTCCGTGATGTATCTTTAGGAACTGTTCACACCGTTTTGGAAACAGGAGGCTGGCGATGCGAGCCGTGACTCTCACACTCGATGACCTCCGCAGTTCCCGCAGCGCCGTCATCACCCGTACCGAGGCAGCCGCCGCACTCGGCGTCGATCCCCGCACGATCACCGCGAGCATCGACAATGGCACTATCCCGTCCGTTAGGCTCGGGCGGCGGGTGGTTATCCCGCGCGAGAAGTTCCTGCACCTCTTCGCAGACAGCACCTCCGAGGGCAGCGATTCGTAACGATTCCGCTGGGGTGCCGAATCGGCACCCCAGCGCCCCGGCTTCCGGTAAATGTCGGCGGTGCGACGTAAACTGACCTGAGTACGCCAACCACGAGGAGGCATCCCGCATGGCTCTCAAGACTCCGGTATCCGAGGCCCATGTCCGGCGTGTGCTCGCGGAGGTCGAGGCCGGGCAGGTCACGGCCGGTGCGGTCGTCTCTGACGCGGATCGGGAGATCGCTCGACGTCAGGTGCGTGGGGAGCTGTCCGCCGATGAAGCCGTGCGCGAGGCGATCGCTGCGGCGCTTGACCGCTTCCCCGAGAAGTAACCCGTCCGGGCAGGAGCACCAGTGCCCGACCGCTACAGCTATCCGAACAGCCTGGTTCTGATCAACAAGCTTGGCATCACCGACTACGACCGCTGGAAAGCCGTGGAGACGGCCGCGATCCATCAGCGCATGGTCGAACTCACCGAGCACCCGATCCCCAGCCGATTCGACCTCCCGCACTTGCAGGCCATCCACCGGCATCTGACGCATGACCTGTATGTCTGGGGCGGCGACATCCGCGACACCGACACGCACCCTGGTGGCACGGGCATCGCGCATTGCCGCCCGCCGTTCATCGTGCCCGAGGCCGAGCGCGTCTTCGGCGAACTCGCCGCCCGTGACCACCTCCGCGGCCTGGACG
>JBQDFB010000063.1:0-11242 GCA_052085045.1 Microbacteriaceae bacterium
CGATGTCGCCCGAGTCGGGGGTCAGCAAGCCGAGCAGGGCTCGAATGGTCGTGGTCTTCCCTGCCCCATTTGGGCCGACGAGACCGACGACGGTGCCGCGAGAGAGCGTGAGTGAGACCCCGTCGACCTCGAAGGCCTGTCGTCGGACGTGCAGGTCGGTGATCTTCGCTACGTAGTCAGTCATCTTTGCTCCAGATCTCATCGATGTGGTTGTGGATGTCGGTCAGACTCATTCGGGCGTGTCGAGCGGCGATCATCACTTCGCGAAGCGCGTCATCAACCCGCGCGCGTAGTGCCGCGGATGCGACGTCTGGCTCGACGTCCAAGACCACGAAGCCACGGCCATGCTCGCTGTGCACGAGCCCCTCCGCCGCGAGGTCGTTGTATGCGCGGGTAACAGTGATGACACTTACTCGAAGGTCTGCGGCGAGCTGTCGCAGGGAGGGCAGAGTCTGCCCTGGCTGCACCGCACCGGACAAGATCGATGACCGAACCTGTCTCTTGATCTGCTCGTAGATCGGCGTAGCCGAGGTCGTCGATACCACCACTCGCATCGCAGTCCCAACTGTTCATGTGATTAAGAACAGTAGACCAATTTATGCGGAGATGCGAACGGCGAGCAGTTTCGGCGGCTCATTCGTGGAAGACCCGCAAGGCCGACAGCATCCTCTCCGTCGCCGAGCACTGCCGACAGATCCACGAGCACTCACGCGAGAATCTCGCGGGTCTCGACCTCGCCGATGTGGTCACAGGCCGCAGCCCGCGCAGCATCCTGAGCCTGTACACGCACGTGCTCAGCGAACTCGCGTGGAATACCGGGCAGCTCGACATCCTGAGGTCGCTCGCCGTGACAAGCCCGGACCTCAGTACGCGACCATTGCAGGGAACAGGAACAGTTTCTAGGGTTGGTGGATGCGCCGGATCGTCATCACGCAGAACATCACGCTCGATGGCGTGGTCGACAACGAGCAGTCCTGGTTCGATATCACCGTTGACACCGAACAAGGCGAACAGCTCGCTGCCGTCACCGCCGAGCACGCCGCAGCGTCCGACGGATTTCTCGTCGGACGGACTACTTTCGAGGAGATGCGGGGATTCTGGCCCCGGCAGCGCGACGACCGCACAGGAGTCACCGAGCACCTCAATCGAGTCCAGAAGTATGTCGTATCCACGACACTCGATGACCCCCAGTGGGCGGGTACGACGATTCTGCGAGGGCGGGAGGGGCTGGCGTCGGAGATCCGCGCCCTGATCGATCAAGACGGATCCGACATCGTGCTCACCGGGAGCATCACGCTCGCGCACGACCTGCTCCGTGCTCGTCTTGTGAATGAGTTGAGGCTCTTCACATTCCCTATCGTGCTCGGCACAGGTCGCCGCCTCTTCCCTGAGGACTGGGCAGCGGATGCTCTGAAGCTCCTCGAAGTACAGGCATTCTCTGGTGGAGTGACGCTCAGCCGATACGCCCTCTGAAGCTTATGCGAGCTGTGCGCGGACCGGGGTGATCAGCGCTTCGCGGCAGCGAGCTCCTCGCGAACGATGGCCGCTCCTGCGCTCAGGGCGCTCAGCTTCTCGCGCGCAACATCCCGAGACAACGGCGCCATGCCGCAGTTCGTGCTCGGGATGAGCAGGTCGGCATCGACGAACTCGAGTGCTTTCCGGAGAGTGTCGGCGACCTCTTCCGGGGTCTCGATCGTCGTGCTCGCCACATCGATGGCGCCGAGCATGACCTTCTTGCCGCGGATGAGTTCGATGAGCTCCATCGGAACGTGGGAGTGGTGGCTCTCCAGCGAAATGGTGTCGATGCTGGACTGCTGCAGGAGCGGGAACGATGTCTCGTAGTGTCGCCACTCTGACCCGAGGGTCGCCTTCCAATCGTTGTTCGCCTTGATCCCGTAGCCGTAACAGATGTGCACGACGGTTTCTGCGCGCAGTCCTTCTGCCGCTCGCTCCAGTGCCGCCACCCCCCAGTCCTGCACGTCGTCGAAGAAGACGTTGAACGCGGGCTCGTCGAACTGGATGATGTCGACCCCGGCGGCCTCGAGCTCCTTCGCCTCCTGATTGAGGATCGTCGCGAACTCCCACGCCAGCTTCTCGCGGCTCTTGTAGTGGCGGTCGTAGAGCGTGTCGATCATCGTCATCGGGCCCGGGAGCGCCCACTTGATCGGCTGATCGGTCTGCTGACGGAGGAACTTCGCATCGTCAGCGAACACGGGTTCGGCGAGGCTCACCGCGCCGACGACGGTCGGCACGCTCGCGTCGTATCGATCGCGGATCCGCACCGTCTCGCGCTGCTCGAAATCGACCCCGGCGAGATGCTCGATGAACGTCGTGACGAAATGCTGGCGGGTCTGCTCCCCGTCGCTCACGATGTCGATGCCGCCGTGGCGCTGCTCCTGAACGGCGAGACGCAGCGCATCCTGCTTGCCCTCGACCAGCGCGTCGCCGTCCAGCTTCCACGGCGACCAGAGAGTCTCCGACTGCGCGAGCCATGACGGCTTCGGCAGGCTGCCGACGATCGATGTGGGCAGTGACGTGTGCATGATCGATGCTTCTCCGGCGCTCATCGGACGGGAGCCGGGTAGCTGGCGGCCCACTGCCGAAGCACTCTCCCGTGCGGCTTCACGAAGTGCTCCTCGGTGAACTTGCCCTGTGTGACCGCGAGCTGACTGCGCTCATCGCGGTCGTAGGCGATCTGGGTCCGCGAGTAGTCGTGCTGATCCAGCGTTGGCCGGTAGACGCTCGCGGCGGCGGAATTCGCGTTATAGATCTCTGGTCGATAGATCTTCTGGAACGTCTCCATCGTGCTGATCGTGCCGATGAGCTGCAGGTTGGAGTAGTCGGTGAGCAGATCACCGCGGAAGTAGAACGCCAGCGGCGCCTTTCCGCCGGGCGGCATGAAGTACCGGACGCGCAGCCCCATCTTCCCGAAGTAGTCGTCGGTCAGCGAGAAGTCGTCCTGCTCGTACTCGACGCCGAGGACCGGGTGGTGATTCTCGGTGCGGCGATACGTTTTGCTCGTCGAAACGCTGATGCAGATCACGGGCGGCACCCCGAAGCGCTCCCGATACAGCGGGGAATCGAGGAAATGCTGGAAAAGCTTGCCGTGCAGAACGCCGAAGTCGTCGGGGACGGTGAACGAGGTCGCCTGATCGTTGAGCGCCGGAAGCCGCACGCTGAAGTCGTAGTCGCGGACGTACGACGAGAAGTTGTTGCCGACGATCCCGTGGTGGCGGGCGCCGGTCTGCTGATCGACGATCTGGATATCCAGGATCTCGAGCAGCGGGAACCCCTCATGCGCTTCGTCGGTGAAACGCAGGTCCACGGAGACGATCTCGAGTTCGACGGTGTAGCGATCCCGATTCGGGTTGTCCCAGTGCGCGAGGTCGTTGAAGCGGCGGTCGATCATCGTCAGAGCGTTGCGCAGGTTCTGCTTGCGGTGCTCACCGCGGGCCAGATTGGCGAAGTTCGTGGTGGCCCGAGAGCTGTCCGATGGCGAGTAGTCCTCGTCGAACCGGGTGGTGGTGATGCTGAACGTGAAATCGTTCGTCATGAGTGGCCTATCGGGGCTGATCGGCCGGGCTCGGCCGTGCGGAAGTCGATGCATCCCATCGTGCAGACACAGCAGGGTTATCGACGAACTCACCTCAGCTATGCCTTCCCATAGGATTTGCGTATGGCTCGAGGATCGAACGGCATCACGCTGCAGCGGCTCCACTACTTCATCGAGGTCGCCGCGGAGGGATCGATCAGCGCCGCCGCCGACATGCTCTACGTCGCACAGCCGACCATGTCCGCGGCGATGAAAGACCTCGAGGCTCGCGTGGGCCGTGCCCTGTTTGTCCGTTCCGCCCGCGGGGTGACCCTCACCGCCGATGGCGCGGAGTTCCTCGGGTACGCCCGACAGGTCGTCGAGCAGGTGGCTCTCCTCGAGCAGCGCTACCTCGGTCGGCCGCCATCCCGGCGTCTGCTCGCGGTGTCGGCGCAGCACTACTCGTTCGCGGTCGACGCGTTCGTCCGCATGGTGCGGGGCAGCGGAGCGGTCGAGTACGAGTTCTCGCTGCGGGAGTCTCGCACCCGGGACATCATCGAGGATGTCCGCACGCTCCGCAGCGAGCTCGGCATTCTCTATCGGAACGATTTCAACGGGAAGGTCATCGACAAACTGCTCCGCGACTCCGGCCTCGCGTTCCACCCGCTGTTCTTCGCCGAGCCGCACGTCTTCGTCTCTCGCAAGAATCCGCTCGCCTCGCGGGATCGCGTCGCCCTTGCTGACCTCGCCGACCTGCCGCGGCTCACCTTCGACCAGGGGGCGAACAACTCGTTCTACTTCGCCGAGGAGATCCTCTCGACGCTGTCGAGCAAGCAGGAGATCCGGGTTTCCGACCGCGCGACCATCTTCAACCTCATGATCGGCCTCGACGGGTACACGATCTCAACGGGCATCATCAGTGACGACCTCGATCCGGAGATCGTCGCCATCCCGCTCGAAGTCGACGAGCGCATCGAGATCGGTTGGATCGGCCATTCCGCGATCCCGCTCACCGAGCAGGCACTGCTCTACCTCGCCGAACTGCGGACGGTGGTCGCCGGCTTCGGGGTGACGCTGCTCGGGTAGACCATTCAGAGCGCAAACGAGAGCACGAGGACTGCCATCGAGAGCGCGAGCATGCCAAGGCAGTTGAGCCAGAACGCCTGCCCAAGAAAGCGGGATCGGATATGGGCCACGGCGGCACTCATGAAGTAGACGATCACGCCAGTGTTCGCAGCCAGAGCGATCCCAGGAATCCAGATCCCGGCAATGAGACCGATCACGGCGAGAGTTTTGATCACGATGAGCGTCCACCACCACTCGCGCGGGAAGCCGACGCCGTTGAGGCAGTCGCGAATGAATTTCGGCGGCCGCAGAGACAGCGCCGCGTCGATGAACAAGACGAGGGCGAGGACTGCCGGAGGCCACCACAGATCAGGGGTGAGGGACATCGGATTACTCCTTGCAGGTGCAGATAGCCGCGAAGGTGGTTCGGAGGCTCTCCGTGAGACTGGATAGTTCGACAGAGCCGAGTGCCGACCAGGTGAAGAGCGTCCCGACGTAGGCGGCATAGAGCGCCTTCGCTTTGGTCGGTGCGTCAGCCTGAGAGCTGCATCCGCGCATGGTGATTGCGGTCGCGAACTCGTCAATGAGTTGGGCTGCGAGGTCTGTGAACAGGGAGGAGGAGTGTGTGCCGGATATCAAGATCGATGCGTACGACCGCGCTAGGTCGGGGCTGCCGGTGAACAGCACGACGAACGGCTGGACAAGAGCGCTAAGACGGTCCACGCAGGCGCCAATGGCAGTTGACTGCAGATCGATGCCAGCACGCTGGGCATGCTCCGCAGCCACCAATGAGTCGAAAACAGTAACCAGCAGTGCGTTCTTGTCACCGACCGTCATGACGGTCCCGGCGCTGACGCCGGCTGTCTCAGCGATGTCCCGCACCGTCGTGGGGGCGAAACCACGTTCCTGAAACAGCTGACTAGCGGCATCGAGGACACGAGACTGTGTCGATAGTTTGAGTTGCTCGCGCGTTGTAGTCATCCGTGGACTCTTTCGGTAAACGTGTTCACTGAACATGTTCAGCCTATACGACGCGTCACGATCCGTCACATACAGCGCGGGGTTCTCTGCCGCGGACTACATTGGCCGCATGTCCTTGACCAACCCGAGTCCGGCCTTCGCGGCAGACACCAGTACCCGATTTGCCGGGTCGTCGATCGACGCCGACGGCTTCAAGGCGTTGTTCCGTGGTCACCCGGGTGCTGTCTCCGTGATCACCGCGGAAGGGCCCGACGGTCCGGTGGCGCTGACGGCGACATCGGTGGCATCGGTGAGCGTCGACCCGCCGTTGCTGATCTTCTCCGTCTCCGAGCTGACTTCGGCGGCGCCGTCGATCCTGGCGGCGGAATCCGTGGTCGTGCACCTGCTCGATGGCGATGACCTCGAGGTCGCCAAGCTCGCCTCCACCAGCGGCGCCGACCGGTTTGCCGATCGCGACCGCTGGACGCGTCTGGCCACCGGGGAACCGTTGTATCACGGGGTCCGCGCATGGACCCGTGCCGCGATCATCAATCGCTTCGAGGCCGGCGGGTCCACTCTGGTCGTCGCCCAGGCCCTGCAGGGCACCATCACCCGCGCACCCGATCAAGGATCCGGGGCGCTGGTCTACCACAACCGCACCTGGCACCGCCTCACCGAAGCATCCGCCATTTCCTAGTTCGGTCGAGGTGGCGACAGCCGGCCGCTGACTGACGCCGATTCGCCAGCGCACCGTATATTGAGGGCAACGTTCTCGAGTCGTTCGGAGGGGCGAACGTGGCTGAAGCACCGACGCCTGCTCACCGCGGCACGGGCGATGCCCGAGGGTTCAGCGTCGTCCTCATCGGCATGTCGGTCGCCGTGTGGTGGCCGGCGTTCACGCTCGGGGCGTGGGGCGAGCTGTTCTTCGACCAGCTGCTCACCGTCTGGGTGATCGCCACCGTCGGGCTGGTCATCGTCGCAGCGCACCCGGGCGAGCGGCGTCGGCGCTGGCCGAGAATATGGGCACTGTCCATCCCGACGCTATGGCTCGTGCTCGCATTCATCGACCAGAACACGTCGGCCGATCTGGTGAGCATCATGGTCACCCTGTTGGGTCTGCTCGTCGGCATCATCGGAGTGCCGTTCACCGTCTGGACCCTGATCGGGCTGATGTGGCCCGACCTCTTCAGCCAGTTGCGAACCCGCGCTCGCGTCGGCGTCTTCAGCGTCGTCATCGCTGTCGCCGTGGTGTCCTTTGTCCTCGGCACTGTTCAGGAGCACTTCCTCACGTGCGCCGATTTCGAGGTCAGCGGCAACTCCCGCCCGCCCGGCTGCGTCACTCCTCCGGACGAGTGACCGCTGCATCCGCCGGTGCGATCCTCAAGAACGCGATGGCCGCGAGGACGACGACGCCGATCCAGGCCGTCGTGGTCGCGACCAGCGCGATGACCGCGACGACGTCGAGGATCTCTGCGTGCAGGACCGACGCCAGCGCATGCGTCGCTGTCGCATACATTCCCAGCGGGAAGACCACCGACCAGAGCCCGACTTCGAAGCGGACCGGCTCGCGGCGGATGAAATAGCGGCGCACGCCGAGCAGGATCAGATACGGGATGCAGAGGCTGCCGAATCCCCACAGCATCACCGCCATACCGTCCAGGAACGGCACGAGCGGACGCAGCGCGTCCAGGTCGGCGATGCGGGTGGCGGCGAGAGCAGAGACCGCGGTCGCGCCCATGACGATCCAGACCGTGGGTGCGGCGTATCCGCCCGAGTTGTGCAGCAGCCGCGCCAGCAGCGCCGAGGCGAGCAGCAGGTACAGCACGATCCCGGTGCCCCACAGCACGATCGCCGGGACGGCCGCACCGGCGAGGCTGCAGACGATCGCGAGCGCTTGGGTGGAGACGACGAGCAGCAACCAGGTTCCGTCCACCGTGTCGGCCAACGGCGAGCTCTTGTGCCGGCTGAACGCCGTCGGCAGAACGACGTAACTGAGGAACAGCCACGACAGTACGGCGATGATCAGCGCCGGCCACCGCACTCCGGGGATCGCCAGCGCGTTCGCGAGAGCAGCGCTCACGGCGATGGCGGTCGGGAAAGTGAACCAGCCCAGCGCGGGGCCGATTTCGCGCGCGGCGGCCGCGAAACCGTGACGATCGCGGATCGCCCGGGCGATGGTGCCGACCATCAGCGCGAGCAGGAACGTTTCGGCGATGACGAACAGCACCATGCCGATCGCCGGAGAGACGATGTGCGTGACGGCGACGCCGAAGATGCCGGTGGCCATCACTGCGGCGAAGGCGTTCGGCGGCAGCGCGTCGATGACGGCGATCAGACGGGTTCGCACGGGCGCCTCAGATCGATTGGCGGTAGCCGAAGAACTCATGGTCGTTGTTGTATCCACCTGCTCCGTCGCCGACGTTCTCGAAGCTGTCGACGAACTCGATTCCCTGGATCCACTTCACCATCTTGAAACCGAGCTGCACTTCGTTGCGCAGTCGCACGGGCGCGCCGTGCGAGAACGACAGCGGTTCGTCGTTCATGTCGAGCGCGAGCATCGTCAGTTCGTACCGCATCTGTGAAAGCTCTTGCACGTCGTAGTACAGGCCGCCGTCGGCGCCCTCCGCGAACGAGTAGAAGACCACCCAGCGCGCTTCCGGCTGCGGGCCGACGAGGTCGAGGATCGATGACATCGATACACCGCCCCACTTGGCGACGCCCGACCAGCCCTGGATGCAGAAATGCTGCGTGATCTGCTCGTGCGCGGCCATCGCGCGAAGGTCCGTCAGCGACAGCGATGCCGGCCGATCCACCAGGCCGGTGATCTGCAGCCGGTAATCGACGAAGTCGTCAGCCTGCAGCTGCTTGTACTCGTCGCTGTCTGGCACGCGGCCGTTGGCCCAGAAGTAGGGCGAGATGTCTTTCTCGGTGTACTCGCCGGGTCGGCCGTCGACGTGTTCGAACAGGCGCTGCACCGGTCCGATCAGGGCCATGCCGAAGCGGCGCACTGCCCGCGGGTGCCGGTAGGTGAACGGTGTCGCCGCGACCCAGATCACCACGAGCACAGCAGCGGCCGCGGCGAAGAAGCCGAACCCGACCCATGAGGTGGTGTCGTTGCCGGCGAACATGTGGTTGAGGTTGCGCAGCGCCCCGGTCGCGAAGACCAGAGTGACGTGCACGACGACGAAGAACAGGAACCAGCACAGCACCAGAAAGTGCAGCGAACGCGCGAACTGGATGCTGAAGACCCGGCTGATCCGTCGAAACCTGGTCGAAAGCGCCGGTGACATCCCGAGTCCGGTGAGCATCGCCAGAGGTGCGGCGATGAAGACGGTGATGAAGTAGGCGAGCAGCTGCAGTGCGTTGTAGTTCGTCCAACTCGTGTCGGTGGGCCAGTCGAGGGACAGGTACTGCAGCGCGGTGCTGATGGCGTTCGGGATGATGTCCCAGCTGGTGGGGACGATGCGCGCCCAGTGCCCGGACGCGAACAGCAGTGCGATGAAGATGATGCCGCTGATCAGCCACAGCATGTCGACGCCGAGGTGCCACCAGCGGGCGAGGCCGATCGAGTGGCGACGCCCGGGCAGCCCGACCTGGTCGGGCAGCGTCAGCGAGTCGGCTTTCGCCGTGTACGACGGGTCGTCGGGCACCGGCTTCTGGAACCGCAGCCATTCGCGCCCCGGTACCGAGTGCCGCGACCAGTAGAGCCGCGGGTGGTCGGCGAGGATGCTCAGACCCGCGCGGACGATGAAGATCATGAAGAGGATGTTCAGCAGGTGCTGCCAGCGCATCCATGCCGGAAAGCCCTCCGGGGTTCCGTCGGGAACCTCGCTCGCCCCCGGGAAGGTGCGGACGAAGTCCTGCACGGCCGGGAGCGTGAGCAGGCCGCGGGCGACGAGGATGCCCACCCCGCCGAGCACGATCACCGCGGGGATCAGCCAGAGGACGTTGAACCATCGATCGCGACCGATGCGCAGCTTCGGCGCGACGCCGTACTGGGCGGGAAGGCCGCCGGCCCAGTGCTCGCCGACGCTATCGTGCCGGGCCGTATCGAGCCGGTCGCGCAGCTGCGGCGGCAGTTCGGTCAGCTGCTCGGATCGCTGATCTTCCGGTGATCGCCTCGGAACTCCGCGGCTCATCGTCAACCCCCCGGCTCGGGCGCCCCCGCTCGACCGGAGAAGGGTTAGCCGAGACACTAACGCAGTTGAGCGACGATGCCCATGGGTCACCTCGACGACAATTGCGAACTTCCGGCCATGGCGACGTTCAGAGAACGATGTCGTCCGTACTGTCGAGCGCTCGCCGCCCACCGGGACGGACGGCCTGCGTCACCAGCACGTCGGCCTCTGCCAGAGCACCGAGATCGATGCCGGTCATACTGGCGATCTCGTCGATCGGTACCTGGAAGGTGCGGAACGCACCCAGCGGCGGCGCGGCGAGGATGCCCTGGTCCGTGTCGACGAGCTCGGTCTGATCGAGGAGGAACCCGGCCGCGGCGAGCCCGTCCGCGCCCTGCCAGGCGGCGACCTTCCAGAACTGGAGCGGGACGTGGATGCCGCGATAAGGCGGGTCGTCATCGCCCAGCACCGGAGCGGTGAAGACGGAGACGCGCTGATCTGTCGTTTCGGCGTACGCGAGCACGTGATCCTCGAGCCCGAGCCAGAGCTCCTTCGACTGATTGAAGCCCGCCGCCTGCGGAGCGGCATTCGGATAGAAGAACGTCGCCTCCGTCGCCTCCCGAGCCTCGTCGGCGTCGCCCCACCCCGGATCGCGGCGCCGCACGAGGTGCCCGCGGTCGAGGTCGTTGCGGGCGTAGACATCCGAGCCGGTCTGCTCTTCGGCATCCACCCGGGGGTCGAGGCGCCAGTCCCCGGTGCGCGGGACGCTCTGCAGACGCGCGCCATCGATGTTCACGGCGGTGACCGCCGCGAGACGGCGCTGCGGATCGAGCAGCACCGTGAACCGCGGGTACGTGAGGTCGCGCATGGTTCCGGATGGCCGGGGGAGGGGAAGGGAGGTGGCTAGGAACTCGGAGTCGTAACCGTCGGTCATGCCTCCATCGTGCCTAATGCCGGGTAACAGCGCGTGAACGGGTGAGGGCACGCCGCCTCACGACGCCGGCGGCTCCATCGGCAGCTGCGGGCCGTGGTTCCAGGCGAGGATCGCCGGCTGTTCGCGGTCGTACCCCAGCACCGAGACGGATCCGGCGCCGAACGTGATGGATGCTGCGAATCGCGGCGCCTGCCGCAGGAAGACCGCGGCAAGAATGCGCAGATAGTGCCCGTGCGCGACGACGGCGACGTCGCCGGATGCCATCGCCGGGAGCACCCTCGTCAGCACGCGTGAAGCGCGAGCCGCGACCTCTTCGACGGTCTCGCCCGGGGTTTCGCCGCGGATCACGCCGTGTGTGAATGTCGACCAGTTGTAGCCGAGCTCGGCCCGGATGTCCTTCGTCGTCCGCCCCTCGTATCCGCCGTAGTCCCACTCGACGAGCAGCGGATCAATGTCGGCGTCGAGCCCCGCGAGCTCGGCGGTGCGGCGAGCTCGCTGCAGGGGAGAGCTCAGCACGAGCCGGAAGTCGTAGTCGCGCACCAGCTCACCCGCAGCGCGGGCGAGCTCCTCTCCGTGCGCGGTCAGCGGGATGTCGGTGAGCCCGGTGTGGCGCCCGGTGCGCGACCACTCGGT
>JBQDFB010000064.1:0-5498 GCA_052085045.1 Microbacteriaceae bacterium
ACCTGTTCGAGCTGGTGCTCGCCCATCCGGCCGTGGGCGACGGCGATGCGTGCCTCGGGCACCAGCTCGGCGAGATCGGAGGCGACGCGCTGAATCGACTGCACGCGGTTGTGCACGAAGAAGATCTGCCCCTCGCGCAGGATCTCGCGCCGGATCGCCGCGGCGATCTGCTTGTCGCTGCGGGCGCCGACGAAGGAGAGGATCGGATGCCGGTCCTCGGGCGGTGTCGCGAGCGTCGACATCTCGCGGATGCCGGTGACCGCCATCTCGAGCGTCCGCGGGATCGGGGTCGCGCTCATCGCGAGGATGTCGACGTTGGTCTTCAGCTTCTTGAGCTTGTCTTTGTGCTCGACGCCGAAGCGCTGCTCCTCATCGATGATGAGGAGTCCCAGATCCTTGAAGATCACCTGATCGGTGAGGATCCGGTGGGTGCCGATGACCATGTCGACAGAGCCGTCCAGGAGCCCGTCCAGCGTGATCCGGGCATCTTTGTCGGTTTGGAATCGCGAGAGCGCCCTGACCTTCACCGGGAATCCGGCGAAGCGCTCGGTGAAGGTCTCGAAGTGCTGTTTCACCAGCAGCGTGGTCGGCACGAGCATGGCGACCTGCTTGCCCTCCTGGATGGCCTTGAACGCCGCGCGCACGGCCACCTCTGTCTTGCCGAAGCCGACGTCGCCAGACAGGAGGCGATCCATGGGTATCGCTCGCTCCATGTCGGCCTTGATCTCGTCGATCGTCTGCAGCTGATCGGGGGTCTCCGCAAACGGGAAGGCCTCTTCGAGCTCGCGCTGCCACGGGGTGTCCGGGGCGAATGCGTACCCCTTGGCCGACATCCGCGCCGAGTACAGCTTCACGAGTTCGACAGCGATGTCGCGTACGGCCCGGCGCGCTTTGCCCTTGGCGGCGGACCAGTCGCTGCCGCCCATCTTCGACAGCGTCGGGGCCTCGCCTCCGACGTATTTCGAGAGCAGATCGAGCTGATCGGTGGGGACGTAGAGCTTGTCGCCCGGGTATCCGCGCTTGGAGGGCGCGTACTCGAGAACGAGGTAGTCGCGCGTGGTCTTGGTGGCGTTGCGCCCGCCCGTGGATACCTCGCGCTGGGTCATCTCGACGAACTTCGCGATGCCGTGGGTGGCGTGCACGACGTGGTCGCCGTTCTTGAGCTGCAGCGGGTCGACGACGTTGCGGCGCCGCGACGCGAGCTTCTTGACGACGCGCTGGTCGCCGCCGATCGTGCGGCCGTAGAACTCGTTGTCGGTGAGGACGGCGAGTTTCGCCTCCGGTATCTGGAACCCGGACTCGAGGGACCCGAGCACGAGGGTTGCGACACCCGCATCCGGCGCTTCTGTGAGCGTCTCGACGACGCGGGCGGCGAGCCCGCGGTCGGAAAGGACGTCGCGCGCCCGGTCGACGAGTCCTGTTCCGGATGCCACGACCACGACGCTCCAGGCGTCTGAGAGATGGGCCTCGACGAAGGCGATCGCGCCGTCGACGTTGCCGTGGAAGGAGGGGATGATCGACGCGTCGATGTTCGCGGCATCCGCATCATCAGCCGCGAATGGGCTGAACCGCCACCAGACGCCGCCCTGTTCGCGGACGATCTCGCGCAGCCGCGCGACACTGAGGAAGTCGCCGGCTCCGAGGCTGGTGCTGAGCATGGCCGAAGTGTCGATCGGGGCGGATGCTCCGGATGTCGCCGCGCTCCACGCGGCCTCCAGGAACTCGCGGTTCGTCTCACCGAGGCTCTGCGCGCGGGCGCTCGCGCGCTCGGGGTCGACGAGGGCGACGGCGGTGCCCGGCGTGAAGTACTCGGCGAGCGACTTGAGCGGGCCGGAGAGGACGGGCAGGAGCGATTCCATGCCCTCGACAGGGATCCCCTCGGCCATCTTCTCGAGCATTCCGGCGATCGCGGGGAAGCCCGCGACGAGCGAACGCGCCTTCTCGCGGACGTCTGCGGTGAGCAGCAGCTCCCGGGTCGCCGGCAGTTCGACGAGGTCGACGTCACCGGGCAGCGAGCGCTGATCGGCGACGGAGAAGGCGCGGATCTGGTCGATCTCGTCACCGAAGAACTCGACGCGGTACGGGTGCTCGCTCGTCGGCGGAAAAACATCGAGGATGCCGCCGCGCACGGCGAACTCACCGCGACGAGAGACCATGTCGACGCGCGAGTAGGCGCGTTCGACGAGCTGTTCGATCGCGTCGTCCAGTTCGAGCCCGCGAGCGCCCAGCGCGAGCGCCAGCGGTGCGGTGTCACCGAGATTGCCGGCGATGGGCTGCAGCGCTGCGCGCACCGACGCGACAACGATGAGAGGATGCTCGCCCGACCAGGTGGTGATGCGGCGCAGCGCGTCGAGACGCTGTCCAACAGTGTCGGGGCTCGGGCTCAGGCGTTCGTGCGGCAGCGTCTCCCACGCGGGGAAGCTGAGGATCTCAGCATCCGGCACGAAGGAACCGAGTGCGCCGGCCAGCGATTCCGCGCGGCGCCCGGTCGGCGCGATCACGAGAAGGGATGCGGGGTGCCCCGACTTCGTGCGCTTCTCGAGGAGCCCGGCGATCGTCGGAGCGTCGAGCCCGTCGACGAGTCCGAGGTCGGCATCGGTCTGCGCCCAGGTCAGGGCGTCTTGGAACAGGGTGGCCTCTTCCAAGGCGCGCAGAATCCCGGGAACAGTCACCACACAAGCTTAGACGCGGCTTCGGACACCGATACCCTGTCCCGATGGAACCCGTCACGCTGCGCACTGAACGCCTCGTCCTCCGTGCCCCGACAGCGGACGATGTCGACGCGATCACGGCGGCGTGCCAGGATCCGGAGATTCCGCGCTGGACCACGGTGCCGAGTCCGTACACCCGTCAGCATGGCGAGGAGTTCGTCGATCTGATCGCGCAGTGGTGGGCAGACGGCAGCCAGACGATCTGGGGCGTCTTCCACGATGACGTGCTGACGGGGGTGGTAGGGCTGCACCACATCACCTCGCACTCTGCGGGCGGTTCGACCGAGCTCGGCTACTGGGCGACCGCTGCGAGCCGAGGGCGCGGGTTCATGGTCGAAGCATCCCGCGCCGTCATCGAGTGGGGGTTCAGCGAACTGCATCTCGCACGCATCAGTTGGCGCGCCGTGGCAGGCAACGTCCCGTCGGCACGCACCGCGCGGGCGCTCGGTTTCCGCTACGAAGGCCTCCAACGGCAGGCCCTCACCAGCCCGCGCGGACGCGACGATGGCTGGGTCGCCGGTCTGCTCCCTGCTGATGACCGCACGCCGGTCGACTGGCCGGTCGCTCTCTGACCCTGGCCCGTCGCTCTCTGACCCCTGGCATGTCCGGGAAAACGGCGGGTGTCGGGCCGCGGCACCCGCAATATTCCCGACACGGCCGCGAGGTGTGTCCGGGAAACCGCGGGTGCGGCGCCGCAGCACCCGCAACAACCCCGACACGGCCGGGCCTCCCGAACGTCCCACCCGGATGGCAGGATGAACCCATGCCGGAGATGCCGGAGGTTCAGGGGCTCGTCGACTTCCTCGGCGAGCGCGCGGTCGGACATACGATCGTCCGCACGAACGTCGGCGAGATCGCTGCTCTCAAGACCTACGACCCGCCGAACACCGCCCTGCACGGCGCGCAGATCACCGCTGCCAGCAGGCTGGGCAAGTTCATCGTGCTCTCCTGCACCGACGATCTTCATCTCATCGTTCATCTCGCGAAGGCTGGCTGGCTGCGCTGGTACGAGCTGCTGCCGACGACGCTGATCAAGCCTGGCAAGTCTCCGATCGCGCTGCGCGTCGCGCTCGATGACGACAGCGGGTTCGACCTCACTGAGGCGGGAACGAAGAAGTCGCTCGCCGTGTACGTCGTGCGCGATCCGCAGGAGGTGCCCGGCATCGCCCGGCTCGGCCCGGAACCGCTGAGCGACGCATTTACCCTCGAGGTCTTCGCGAGCCTGCTGGAGGGCAGGCGGATGCAGATCAAGGGCCTGCTGCGCGACCAATCGGTGATCGCGGGAATCGGCAACGCTTACAGCGACGAGATCCTGCACGTCGCGAAGATGTCGCCGTATGCGATCAGCGGAAAGCTCGACGACGGCGAGATCGACCGGCTCTACACCGCGATGCAGACGACATTGACGGATGCCGTGGCCGCAGCATCCGGTAAGCCGCCCGCCGACCTCAAAGATGCCAAACGGGCCGGGTTCCGCGTGCACGCCCGCCGCGGCGAAGCGTGCCCGGTCTGCGGCGACACCGTCCGCAGCGTCTTCTTCGCCGACCGCTCGCTGGAATACTGCCCCACCTGCCAGACCGGCGGCAAGCCCCTCGCCGACCGGCGGCTGTCCCGCCTGCTGAAGTGACGTCGCGCGACACGGAATGAATTGCCCGCGCAGACGTTGAGTACACTGAGCATCAACGTGCTCCGGGGTCGGTGTGAATCCGAACCGGCGGTGACAGTCCGCGAGCGCTTCGGTTTCCGAAGTGCCGATCCGGTGAAATTCCGGGACCGACGGTGATGTGGGAGAGATCCCACTAGTCCGGAAGGGAGGCAGCACGATGCGCGGCGACGCGCATGCTGTCATCCCCGGGGTCAGGACGAAGGACGACGGATGGCAGTGACCCACGCGGAGCGCCGCGCGATGACGCGTGCGCTCGCACTTGCGGTCCGCGGTCCGCGCGGAATCAATCCGCAGGTGGGCGCCGTCATCCTCTCCCCCGCCGGCGACGTCCTCGCTGAGGGCTGGCATCGGGGTGCGGGCACGCCGCATGCCGAGATCGATGCCCTGTCTCATCTCGCAGACGGTGCGGCCCGCGGCGCGACCGCGGTCGTCACCCTCGAGCCCTGCAACCACACCGGTCGCACCGGCCCCTGCGCTCTCGCCCTCATCGACGCCGGAGTCTCCCGCGTCGTCTACGCTCTCGACGACCCCGGCGCCGTCTCCGGCGGCGGTACCGAACGCCTGTACGCCGCCGGTGTCGAGGTCGAAGCCGGCGAGCAGGCGGATGCCGCAACCGCTCTCATTGCAGACTGGCTGAGCGCGCAGCGGCGGGGCCGCCCGCACATCACCGTGAAATGGGCGCAGAGCCTCGACGGCCGCGCCGCAGCTTCCGACGGCACCAGCCAGTGGATCACCGGGCCCGAAGCGCGAGCCGACGTGCACCGCCGCCGGGCTATCGCCGACGCGATCGTCGTGGGCACCGGCACCGTGCTCGCCGACGACCCGGCCCTCACCGCCCGCGACGGCGACGCGCTCCATGCGCGCCAGCCGGTCCCGGTCGTCATCGGGTCGCGAGAGACACCGGCGGATGCCGCGGTGCGCCGCCACCCGCACGAACCGCTCTTCTTCGACACCCACGACCTGCAGGCCATCACCCGGGATCTCCATGCCCGCGGCATCCAGAGCGTGTTCGTCGAAGGCGGGCCGACGCTCACGAGCGCGTTCATCGCCGCGGGCCTTGCCGACAGCATCCTGGCGTACATCGCACCGGTGCTGCTCGGCGGCGAGCGCCTGGCACTCAC
>JBQDFB010000064.1:5598-8722 GCA_052085045.1 Microbacteriaceae bacterium
CAACATCGAGAAGGCGATGCCGGTCGGCGCGCGCCTGGGCGGGCACATCGTCCAGGGCCATGTCGACGGCGCCGGCACGATCGTCGAGGTGCGCCCCGGCGATCAGTGGAGCGTGCTGCGCGTCGCGATCCCCGCCGACCTCGCTCCCGTCGTCGTCGACAAGGGCTCGATCTCGATCGACGGCATCTCGCTCACGGTCAGCGCCGTGAGCGACCCGACCGATGCCGACGCCTGGCTCGAGGTCTCGCTCATCCCGGAGACGCTCACCGCCACGACCCTCGGGGGCCGTGTCGTCGGAGACCGCGTCAATCTGGAAACCGACATTCTCGCCCGTCATGTCGAGCGCCTCCTGGCGTTCCGGGCCGTCTCGGAAGGAGGCTCGAGATGAGCCTTTCCACCATCGAAGAAGCTCTCGAGTCGCTGCGTGCAGGCCGCCCCGTCATCGTCGCCGACGACGAGAACCGCGAGAACGAGGGCGACGTCATCCTCTCGGCCGAGCTCGCCACCCCGGAGTGGGTCGCGTGGACGGTGCGCTGGTCGTCGGGGTTCATCTGCGCCCCGATGCCCGCCGACCTCGCCGATTCGCTGAATCTGCCGCCCATGGTCGAGGCCAATGAGGACGCCCGTTCGACGGCGTACACGGTCAGCGTCGATGCCGCAGACGGCGTGACCACCGGCATCAGTGCGGCCGACCGCGCGCGCACGCTCAACGTGCTCGCGAACCCGGCATCGACCGCGACGAGCGTGATCCGCCCCGGCCATGTGCTGCCGCTGCGCGCTGTCGACGGCGGCGTGCGTGAGCGCAGCGGCCACACCGAGGCGGCCGTCGACCTCATGAAGCTCGTCGGCCTGCAGCCGGTCGGTGCGATCGCAGAGGTCGTCGCCGAAGACGGCAGCATGATGCGGCTCCCGGGGCTCAAAGAGCTCGGCAAACGCGACGGTGTGCCGGTCATCACGATCGAGCAGCTCATCGCGCACCTCAACAAGACAGATCCGCTCGACGGTCCCGTGACGTCGTCGCGTGCCGGCAAGCGTCGGGTCAGCCTGCGAGCGGATGCCACGGTGCCGACCGATCACGGCGTCTTCCGCTTCCTCGCCTATAAGGACCGCGTGACCGGCACCGATCACATCGCCGTTGTCTCCGGTGAGCCCGGTGAGACGGCACTGGTGCGGGTGCACTCGGAGTGCCTGACCGGTGAGGCGTTCGGATCGCTGAAGTGCGAGTGCGGGCCGCAGCTGGATGCGGCGCTGGACGCCATCGAACAGGACGGCGGCGTCGTCATCTACATGCGCGGGCACGAGGGCCGCGGCATCGGGCTGATCAACAAGCTGCGCGCCTACAGCCTGCAGGAGGGCGGGCTCGACACGGTCGACGCGAATCTCGCCCTCGGCCTGCCGGCTGATGCGCGCGAGTATGCGGCTGCGGCCGGCATCCTCAGCGATCTCGGCGTCTCGAAGGTCCGCCTGCTCACGAACAACACCGAGAAGGCCACGAAGCTGCGCGAACTCGGTCTCGACGTCATCGAGCAGGTGCCGCTGATCGTCGGCGTCGGCCCCAACAACCACCAGTACCTTGAGACCAAGCGCGACCGCATGGGCCACATCATCGGCGAGGCCGATCTCGCGGCCGCCCTCGCGCAGGGGAAGGAGAACGCATGAGCGGCGCAGGAGCACCGTCCCCCCACGAGAAGATCGACGGCACCGGCCTGAAGGTCGTCGTCGTCGCCGGAACCTGGCACGACGTCATCACGGACGGGCTGATCGCAGGCGCCGAGCGGGTGCTCGCAGCATCCGGCGCGTCATACGAGACCGTGCGCGTTCCGGGATCGTTCGAACTCGCGGTCGCCGCGCAGGCGGCTTTCGCTGGTGGCGCGGATGCCGTGGTCGCCCTGGGCGTCATCATCCGCGGCGGCACACCGCACTTCGAGTATGTTTCGGCAGCGACCACCGACGGACTCACGCGCGCCTCGTTGGATGCCGGCAAACCGGTCGGCTTCGGCGTGCTCACCCTCGACGACGAGCAGCAGGGCATCGACCGGGCCGGGCTTGCGGGATCGAAGGAGGACAAGGGCGCGGAGGCGGCGGATGCCGCACTGCGCACTGCCCTGGTCGTCAGGGCGCTGCGCGGGTGAGGCTCGCCTTTCTAGCGCCGCGACGGCAGCGGGACTAGCCTGACCGCATGGAGATTCTTCGGCACGTCGTCGTGTTCATCCACCTCATCGGCTTCGCCACCCTCTTCGGCTCCTGGGTCGTGCAGGCCTCCGGCGGGAAGCGTGAGTTCACGCGGCTGATGAACACCGGAATGGCGATTGCCGCGGTCGCCGGTCTGATCCTCGCCGCACCGTGGGGAATGCCCGACGGCGCCGAGATGAACTACGCCAAGATCGGCACGAAGCTCGTGATCCTGCTGATCATCGGTGCCCTCCTCGGCATCGGGCTGTCCAAGCAGCGCAAGTCCGGCGGCGTCCCCCCGGCAATGTTCTGGTTGGTCGGCATCCTCACCCTTGTGAACGCTGGCATCGCGGTTCTCTGGTAAACGCCGCCAGCCGCGACCACCACAGCGTCAGTAGCCGGCGAACACCCGTCGTGCTGCGCCGTCGAGCACGATCCGGCCACCGTAAGGCACGATCCACTGCGGCCGGGTGTGCCCGAAGGGCACGCCGACACAGGTGACGGCATCCGGGTTGTAGCGCGCCACCGTCTCGATGATGACGTCGCGCTGCGCGGCGCGGAGCGCGTCGGCCTCGGCAGCTGATGGATGGAAGTCGAAGTCGCTCACCGGCGGGCGCGCGACGACGACCCCTGCGACGGCCGAGAGGATGCCGCGCTCCCCCAGCCCCCGCATCCAGCGGCCGACCCAGGATGCGGCGGGGCGCTCCTCGCTCGTCTCGATGAGCAGGATCGTGCCCTCCAGATCGGATTCCGCAGGGAGCCGCCCGGCGACGGCGAGCTGATCGATCACCTCGAGACAGCCGCCCCACGTGCGCCCCTCGACGCGCGCGGCCGGGCCCGCCCATACCCAGGGTTCGGTCGGGATGCGATCGCCGTACTCGGTCAGCGCACGCGGATCCGTCCAGCGCTGGCCGACGTCTTCAGACTCCCCGGGTTCGGTGAGCTCGAGCTC
>JBQDFB010000064.1:8822-11197 GCA_052085045.1 Microbacteriaceae bacterium
CCGATCGTCGCGAGGATCGCACGGATGCTCGGGTCGGCGAACGCGGCATTGACGTCGGCCGCGCGGGCCTCGGGCGAGGCATCGAGGTCGCGCGTGGTCGGATACTCGACCGGAATGAGGCCGGTCAGCTCGGTCAGCCGCCGCAGTGCCTGCTCGTGCAGCGCGGGTGCGACCGCGGGAGCGGCGAACGCGGGCGAGAGGACCGCGACCCGGTCACCGGGGAGGAGCTTTCGTGACATCACCCCATTGTGGCGGACGTCACGGGACGATCACGTCGCAGTAGCGCTCGGCGGTCCTGGCGAGCTTCCGATCGAGCGTCAGCAGGGGAAGGTCCAACGCCTCGGCGAGCGCGACGTATCCCGCGTCGTATGCAGAGATGTCGCTTCGCATCTGCCAGATCCGCGACAGCAGGCCATGCAGGGGATGACGCTCAACCTCCAAGAGAGCAAGCGTGTCGAGCGCCTCCCTGGCATCACTCGCTGGGATTTCTCCGCGAAGCGTCTTCCGCCGCAGCGACGAGAGCACTTCGATGTCGAGCCCCGCATGCGCATGGAGCACATCGGGAACCGGCCAGGTTCCTTCCCCGAGACTCGCATCCACAGCGGCAGACGGGTCGAACACCACGGCGCTCACCACTCGTCGATCTCCGAATCTCGCTCGGCACGAGCGGCGTCACGCGCCTCGAGAATCTGATCGGGCGTCAGCGTGCGCCCACGCCGCGCCGTCCGCTCCCGCGCGGCAGCGACGATCTCGGCATTGGTTCGGAAACGGACGAGCTCGGTCAGCTGGCGGGCAACGTAGTCGGACAGGCTCATCCGTTCCGCGGCGGCGCGCTCCTTGAGCCGCTCGTGAACGTCATCCGGAAGGTTTCTCACCTGCAACATGCGAGACATACTCCCATGATCGCATGCTCTGCACATGTAGCTGGATCGACTTCTGTGAATAACTCACCCGTCCGTCAACAGGTCAAGCGCGCCCGCGCACAGGAAGTACGGTCGTAGGTAACCCCTTTTCTTCAGATCGAGGTCTCGCATGTCTCGTACGGCGCCCACTCGCCGGCGCGGACGCGGCGCACCGCAGGACGGCCCGCGCGCCAGTTTCCGCCAGCTCCTCCCCTTCCTCTTCGAGCACAAGCGCACGCTGATCGTCGTCGCCGTGCTCAGCGTCATCGGCGCCGCGACCTCGCTCGTGCAGCCGCTGCTGGTCGGTCAGGTGATCTCGTTCGTCCAGGAGGGCAAGACCCTCGGGATGCTGGTGTGGGCACTGGTCGCGTTCGTGATCATCTCGTCGGTCATCTCGGGCTATCAGCACTATCTGCTGCAGCGCACCGGCACCGCCGTCGTGCACTCCAGCCGCCGGCAGCTCATCGCCCGCATCCTGCACCTGCCGATCCGCGAGTTCGACGCCCGCCGCACCGGCGACCTCGTCTCGCGCGTCGGCACCGACACGACACTGCTGTACGCGGTGCTCACCCAGGGGCTGGCCGATGCCGTCGGCAGTGCCCTGATGTTCCTCGGAGCGCTCATCGCGATGCTGCTCATCGACCCGATCCTGCTGCTGATCATCGTCGTGGTCGTCGGGGCCTCGCTGACGGTCGTCGTGCTGCTGGGCGGCCGGATCCGCACCGCGTCGACGGCTCAGCAGGTCAAGGTCGGCGAACTCGCCTCGGCCGTCGAGCGCGCAGTCGGATCTATCCGCACCGTGCGCGCGTCGGGTGCGACCGAGCGCGAGACGGATGCCGTGTCCGGGATCGCCCGCGACGCCTACGGCATCGGCGTGCGCATCGCGAAAGTCTCGGCGCTCGTCGTGCCGATCTCCGGCGTCGCCCTGCAGCTCTCGCTGCTCGCGGTGCTCGGCGTCGGCGGTTTCCGCGTCGCCGCCGGTGCCATCACGGTGGCGTCGCTGGTGACCTTCGTGATGTTCCTTTTCATGATGCTCATGCCCCTGGCCACCACGTTCGGCGCGATCACCTCGGTGAACCAGGCGCTCGGTGCGCTCGGCCGCATCCAGGAGGTGCTGGATCTGCCGACCGAGGATCAGGAAGATGCCGCGATCGCCGCATCGGTCGCGGCGGCGGGTGAGCCGGGGCCGTCCCTTCCCGCCCTGTCGTTCCACGACGTGCGCTTCCGCTACCCTGACGCCGTCGTCGCGGCGCGCGAATCGGCCGCGAAAGAGGCGCGCACCGTGCTCGTCGACGCGCATCTCGAACGCGCTGAGGAAGCGGTGGATGCTGCGACGCAGACCGACCGCGATGTCCTCCGCGGCGTCTCCTTCGAGGTTCCGCGCGGCGCGCGGGTGGCACTGGTCGGGCCGAGCGGCGCGGGCAAGAGCACGATCCTCTCGCTCATCGAGCGCTTCTACGACCCCACGGGCGG
>JBQDFB010000065.1:0-10717 GCA_052085045.1 Microbacteriaceae bacterium
GAGCGCTACCCGGCTGATTCCGCGGCCCCCGGCGACATCGTCGCGATCGCGGGCTTTGAGGACATCACGATCGGCGAGACCATCGCCGACCCCGATGACGTGCGCCCGCTGCCGCAGATCCACGTCGACGACCCGGCGATCTCGATGACCGTCGGCACCAACACCTCGCCGTTGATGGGCAAGGTCAAGGGGCACAAGCTCACCGCCCGCATGGTGAAGGACCGCCTTGACCGCGAGCTCATCGGCAACGTGTCGCTCAAGGTCGTGGACATCGGTCGCCCGGATGCCTGGGAGGTCCAGGGCCGTGGCGAACTCGCGCTGGCCATCCTCGTCGAGAACATGCGCCGTGAGGGCTTCGAGCTCACCGTCGGCAAGCCCCAGGTGGTCACGAGGAAGGTCGACGGCAAGGTCCACGAGCCCTTCGAGCACCTGACCATCGACACGCCGGAAGAGCACCTCGGTGCGATCACGCAGCTCCTCGCGAGCCGCAAGGGCCGCATGGACAACATGATCAACCACGGCACCGGCTGGGTGCGCATGGAGTTCATCGTCCCCTCGCGCGGCCTCATCGGATTCCGCAGCGAGTTCATGACGACCACGCGCGGCACCGGCATCGCGAACGCGATCTCGCACGGCTACGACGCCTGGGCCGGGCACATCACGACCCGCCAGAACGGCTCGATCGTCGCCGACCGTCAGGGTGTCGTCACCCCGTTCGCGATGATCGCCCTGCAGGAGCGCATGTCGTTCTTCGTGCAGCCGACTCAGGAGGTCTACGAGGGCATGGTCATCGGCGAGAACTCGCGCGCTGACGACATGGACGTGAACATCACCAAGGAGAAGAAGCTCACGAACATGCGTGCCGCGAGCTCGGACTCCTTCGAATCGATGACGCCTCCGCGCCAGCTCACGCTCGAGGAGAGCCTCGAGTTCGCCCGCGACGACGAATGCGTCGAGGTGACGCCTGAGGTCGTCCGCATCCGCAAGGTGATCCTCGACCAGACGGTCCGCGGCCGCGAGACCTCGCGCATGAAGCGCCAGGACGCGAACGCCTGACCGACTGCGGTGCCGCCGTTGACCGTCGCCGTTGACCGCTGCCGTTGACCGTTGCCGTGCAGCTCAGCGCAGCTCCGAGATGAGCACCGCGCTCGTGCCCGGCTCGACGGCCTCGAATACGTGCGGTACATCACCGGCGTACGACAGATAGTCGCCGGGGGAGAGCCGGACCGGAGCGCCAGCGGGGCCGATGTCGGCAGCGCCCGAGATCAGGACGACGTGTTCGATCGTGCCCGCGTGATGCGGGTCTGATCGGCGCGGTTCGCCTGGTTCTGCCTGGATGAGGTAGACGTCGCGGCGGGCGCCCGGAGGGCTCGCTGAGAGCAGCGTGGCGCTGTAGGCGGCCGCGGATGAGGGCACGCCGGCGTGGTCGTCGGCGCGGATCAGCGTCGGGGCATTCGCCTGCTGGTCCACGAGCACGGCGAAGGGAACATCGAGCGCGACACCGAGTGCCCACAGCGTCTCGACGCTCGGATTGCCCGAACCGTTCTCGAGCTGCGAGACGGTCGCCTTGGACACACCTGCCTGCCGCGCGAGCTCTGACACCGACATGCCGTGCGCTTCACGCTCGCGTCGCAGGGTTCGGGCGATGCGTGTTCCGAGGTCATCCATCCGTTCATCATGCCAAACGATCGTTCACTTGACTATCCGTCGAGGGGTGTTCAGAATGATGAGCATGCGTTCATCGAATCGAACGACGATGGATGCCGCGGGCGCCGCGCGCCGCGAAGTGTGGCGCGAGGGCATCGGCGTCGCCGTCGCCACCAGCGCCTACGGGATCTCGTTCGGGGCTCTCGCCGTGGCATCCGGACTCGATGTCTGGCAGACCTGCGTGCTGAGCCTGCTGATGTTCACCGGCGGATCGCAGTTCGCCTTCATCGGCGTGCTCAGCGCGGGTGGGATCGCGGCACTGCCCTCGGCCATCGCCTCTGCCGTCCTGTTGGGCGTGCGCAACGTCGCCTACGGCATGCGGATGTCGCCGATCATCGGCTCCGGGTTCCTGCGTCGCGCTGCCGCCGCTCAGGTGACGATCGACGAATCCACGGCGGTGGCGATCTCGCAGAGCACCCCGCCGCTGCGCCGCCTCGGATTCTGGGTGACGGGCCTGGGCGTCTTCATCGGCTGGAACCTCACGACGCTGCTCGGCGCCCTCCTCGGTGACGTGCTCGGCGACCCCAAAGCCTGGGGACTGGATGCCGCGGCAGCGGCCGCCTTCCTCGCCCTGCTGTGGCCGCGGCTCAAGCAGCGCCAGGCGATCGCCGTGGGGGTCGCAGCCGCGGTGATCGCGGCATCCTTCACGCCCTTCGTCATGCCGGGGCTTCCTGTATTGATCGCGGCCGTCGTCGCCATCGTCGTCGGTTGGTTCAACTGGTTGGGAGCGAGCGAGCAGAGGGGATCCGCGTGAGCGTGTGGAGTGCCGTCCTGCTGGCGGCCTGCATCTGCGTGGCGCTGAAGGCCTTCGGGTACCTCATTCCGCCGCATCTGCTCGAGGCACCGCGGCCAGCGCGCATCTCGGACCTGCTGACGGTCGCGTTGCTGGCCGCTCTCGTCGCCGTGCAGACGGTCGGAGCCGGCCAGGCGGTTATCGTGGATGCCCGGATTCCGGCCGTGCTCGTCGCCGCCGGACTGCTGTATCTGCGTCAGTCCTTCCTCGTCGTCGTGATCGCCGCTGCCGCTGTCGCCGCGCTGCTGCGCCTGGTGGGCTGGGCGAGCTGACGGCGTAGGATCTCAGCGTGCCCTACTGGTTGACTCGAACGCTGTCCTGGATCGCCGCCGCTCTCGTCGGCGTCGTTTACGGAACCGCGGGGACCATCGCACACAGCCTCATGTGGGGCCCGATCCCGATCGGTCTCATCGTGGGGGCGATCGCGTGCGCCGCTCTTCTCATCGCCGTCCGCGCACTCACCCATGACCGGGCAGCGGCCGTCGCTACCGCCATCGGCATGATCGGGATGCTGCTGATCATCTCGGGTCCTGGAGCCGGCGGATCGGTGATCGTGCCGAACACCCCGCTCGGACAGGTCTGGATCTACCTGATCGTGGGAATCGCTGTGCTCGTTGTCGCCTGGCCGAATCTGAAGCGCTCCCCGATGCGGCTCCCGCGTGAGACGCCGCTGCACGAGAACGGGTCGTAGACTGGAGGGGTGACGTATGTGATCGCCCTTCCGTGCGTCGATGTCAAGGATCGAGCCTGCATCGACGAGTGCCCCGTTGACTGCATCTACGAGGGTGAGCGCATGTTGTACATCCACCCGGATGAGTGCGTGGACTGTGGAGCATGCGAGCCCGTCTGCCCCGTCGAGGCGATCTACTACGAGGACGATACGCCTGAGGAATGGGCGGACTACTACAAGGCGAACGTCGAGTTCTTCAACGAGATCGGGTCTCCGGGGGGTGCCGCGAAGGTGGGCGTCATCAAGTACGACCACCCGATCGTCGCAGCTCTTCCTCCGCAGGGCGAGTAGTCGCCGTGGGCGTCCGGGATCTCGCCGACTATCCGTGGGATGCCGTCGTTCCGTTTCGTGAGCGCGCGGCGCAGCATCCGCAGGGCCTCGTCGATCTGTCGATCGGCTCGCCGGTCGATCCGACGCCCGAGGTGATCCGGCGCGCGCTCGCCGAGGCGACCGACGCGCATTCCTACCCGCAGAACATCGGTACCCCGGCGCTGCGCGAGGCGATCGTCGACTGGTACGCCCGCCGCCGTGGGGTTTCCGATCTCACGGTGGAGAACGTGCTGCCCACGGTCGGTTCGAAGGAGCTCGTGGCGCTGCTGCCGACGCTGCTCGGCCTCGGAGACGGCGACATCGTCGTCTTCCCGCGGGTCGCGTACCCGACCTATGAGGTCGGCGCTCGCGTCGCGGGAGCCACTCCCCTTGCCGAAGATGACCCCGCGGCGTGGCCGGAGGGCACCAAGCTCATCTGGATCAACACACCGGGCAACCCGGACGGCCGCACCTGGACGCTCGACGAGCTCGCGGCGGCCGTGAGTCGTGCTCGTGAACTCGGCGCGGTGCTCGCCAGTGACGAGTGCTACGCGGAGCTCGGCTGGGAGGGACCCTGGGCGACCGAACCCGTGCCGTCGGTGCTCGACCCGCGCGTCACGGGCGGAACGCGGCGCAACCTGCTGAGCGTGTACTCGCTGAGCAAGCAGTCGAACCTCGCCGGGTATCGCGCAGCCTTCGTCGCCGGGTGTTCGCGCGTGATCGCCGAGATCCTCGCACCGCGCAAGCACCTCGGTCTCATGATGCCGCTGCCCGTGCAGCACGCGATGGTCGCGGCCCTCGGCGATGACGACCATGTCGCGGCGCAGAAAGAGCTCTACCGCGCGCGACGCGACCTGCTGCTGCCCGCGCTGCAGGCCGCCGGCTTCCGCATCGACGGCTCCGAGGCCGGCCTGTACCTGTGGGCGACGGAGGGCAGGGATGCCTGGGAGTCGATGGACAGGCTTGCCGATCTCGGCATCCTGGGCGGCCCCGGCCCCTTCTACGGAGCGGATGCCGGTGAGCATGTGCGCCTCGCCCTCACCGCGCCCCTCGAGCGGGTCGCCGAGGGCGCCCGGCGCCTCCGCGACGCTGCTCTGTAGGTTCTCGCCGTCAAAGTCGCGCGGCTCTTGGCGGTTGTCACAGTAGGCCGATCTGGCGACTAGGCTGTAAAGGCGATCCGACCGTGACCCGGTCAGGCGCTCTGCGCTATGTATCGCCTCGATCTATCCGACCAACAGGACGAACCAGACCGACAGGTCGCGTAAACGTACAAGGAGGTCCGCGTGAGTGCAGCGGGAGACCAGCAGACGAAGGCCACTCTCTCGATCGGCGAGACCACTGCCGAATTCCCTCTTCTGCGCGGCACAGCCGGCACCGACAGCATCGACTTCTCGACGCTGACCAAGCAGACCGGATACACCGGCCTCGACTACGGATTCGTCAACACGGCATCCACGAAGTCCGAGATCACGTTCATCGACGGAGACCAGGGCATCCTGCGCTACCGCGGCTACCCGATCGAGCAGATCGCGAAGAACTGCTCCTACCTCGAGGTCGCATGGCTGCTCATCTACGGTGAGCTTCCGACGCCTGCAGAGCTCGCTGACTTCGACGACCGCGTCCGTCATCACACCCTCCTGCACGAGGACATCAAGCACTTCTTCTCGGCGCTGCCGCACACCGCGCACCCGATGTCGGTCCTGTCGTCGGCAGTGTCGGCGCTGTCGACGTACTACGAAGGTCAGACCGATCCGAACAACCCCGAGCACGTCGAGCTGAACATGGTACGCATGCTCGCCAAGCTGCCGGTGATCGCCGCCTACGCGCACAAGAAGAGCGTCGGGCAGGCGTTCCTGTACCCCGACAACTCGCTGAGCTTCGTCGACAACTTCCTCAAGCTCAACTTCGGCGTGCATTCGGAGCCCTACGAGGTCAACCCGGTCATGTCGAAGGCGCTCGAGCTGCTGCTGATCCTGCACGAGGACCACGAGCAGAACGCCTCGACCTCCACGGTGCGCCTGGTGGGTTCGACCGGCGCGAACCAGTTCGCCTCGATCTCTGCCGGCATCCAAGCGCTCTCGGGTCCGTTGCACGGCGGCGCCAACGAAGCCGTGCTGAGCATGCTCGCCGACATCCGTGATTCGGGGCAGGGCGTGCAGCGTTTCGTCGAGCGCGTCAAGAACAAGGAAGAGGGCGTCAAGCTCATGGGCTTCGGCCACCGGGTCTACAAGAACTACGACCCGCGCGCCAAGCTCGTCAAGGAGGCCGCCGACGAGGTGTTGCGCGAACTCGGCGTCACCGACCCGCTGCTCGATCTCGCCAAGGAGCTCGAAGAGATCGCCCTCGCGGATGACTACTTCAAGGAGCGCCGCCTGTACCCGAACGTCGACTTCTACACCGGCGTGATCTACAAGGCCATGGGCTTCCCGACCCGCATGTTCACCGTCCTGTTCGCGATCGGCCGTCTGCCCGGCTGGCTCGCGCAGTGGCGTGAGTTGAATCTCGACCCGCAGACCAAGATCGGTCGCCCGCAGCAGCTGTACACCGGCCCGGCGGAGCGTACGTTCCAGACCCGCTGACCAGCGGACGCAGAAAGCCCCGGATGCTTCTCGAAAGAGGCATCCGGGGCTTTTCGCTTCCCCGTCGTTGAGCGCAGCCGTTCCGCTTCTCGCGGGTCGTTGAGCGCAGGCGCGGAGCGCCGGAGACGAAACGGGTTGAGCGAGCGTCAGCGAGTCGAAACCAAGGGCTCAGCGCCCCTGAGACCCACCGCCCTGCGCACGCCGCGGACGACGGGTGTCGACGCGCTGACCGACCTGGATGCCGGAGCGCTGACCGCCGGAACGCTGACCGCCACCGGAGCGCTGCCCCTGAGCTGCAGGCTGGCTCTGTCCGCCCTTGCCTTGCCCACCGTGACCCTGCCCGCCCTGCCCCTGCGGGCGACGCCGACGACGAGCGGGCGACCCCGAGGCGGGGGCGCCGCCCTGCTGCGGCTGCTTGGGCTTCTTGGGCTGCTGGCGCTGCTGCGGCTGCGGGGGAGCGGGCTTCACGTGCGCGGCACGCTCACCGACGAGCTCGTCGACGATCGCACCGTTGACCTGCTCGAGGTCTGCGGTGATCTTCGCCTTGCGGAGCAGATCCTTCACATCACGGCGCTGCTCGGGCAGCACGACCGTGACGACGGTGCCGGCGGCCCCGGCGCGAGCCGTGCGGCCCGAGCGGTGCAGGTACGCCTTGTGCTCCATGGGCGGGTCGACGTGGACGACGAGGTCGACGTTGTCGACGTGCACGCCACGGGCGGCGACGTCGGTCGCGACGAGCACGCGCACGCCGCCGTCGGCTGGGTCGGCCGAGAAGGCGCTGAGGTTGCGCTCGCGGGCGTTCTGCGACAGGTTGCCGTGCAGGTCGACGGCGGGGATGCCCGCAGCGGTGAGCTGCTTGGCGAGCTTCTTCGCCTGGTGCTTGGTGCGGGTGAACAGGATGCGGCGGCCGGTGCCCGAGGCGAGGTCGCGCACGAGCCCGGTCTTGTGCTCGGTTCCGTTGGTCACCAGCACACGGTGGGTCATCTCGCCGACCGGAACGCTGGCCTCATCGACCTCGTGGCTGACGGGGCTCGAGAGGAACCGCTTGGCGAGGGTGTCGACGCCGCGGTCGAGGGTGGCGCTGAACAGCAGGCGCTGTCCGCCGGCCGGGGTCGCGGCGAGGATGCGGGTGACGCCGGGCAGGAAGCCGAGGTCGGCCATGTGGTCGGCCTCGTCGAGCACCGCCACCTCGACGGCGTCGAGGGAGACGAGCTTCTGCTTCATCAGGTCTTCGAGGCGGCCGGGGCAGGCAACGACGATGTCGACGCCGCTGCGCAGCGCCTGCTCCTGCGGGCGCTGGCTGACACCGCCGAAGACGGTGGCGACGCGCAGGCCTGCCGCCTGGGCGAGCGGGGCGATGGTCGCCGCGATCTGCGTGGCGAGTTCGCGGGTCGGTGCGAGCACGAGGCCGCGGGGGTGCTGAGCGCGGGTGCGCTTCTGCGAGTCGCTGAGACGCGCGACCAGTGGCAGTGCGAAGGCGATGGTCTTGCCGCTGCCGGTGCGGCCGCGGCCGAGCAGGTCGCGTCCGGCGAGTGAGTCGGGAAGCGTGTCGCGCTGAATGGCGAACGCCTCGGTTTTGCCGTCCGCGGCGAGCACGTCGGCGAGGCGTGCGGGCACGCCGAGATCAAGAAAACTGGGCATTGAGATACTCCATGAAGAGGAAGGCACAGCACGGGGTGCTGCGGGAAACGGGCGACGGCGCGGGATCGCGCATCGGTTCGCCGTTCGAGAGGATCGCAACCGGAGACCGGTGCGGAACATATATCGACGACGCAGACGTCTCGCATCAGCGAGGGGCGTCGCTCATCAGCCTAGCAGTGCTGTCTGTGAGTCGAGCGTCAGGGGGCGGCTTCGGCTCGTCGCTGCGCTCCTCGCTCAGCCCGTTTCGTCTCGCTGCGCTCGCTCAACGCCCGGAGCGGTCCGGCGGGAGCCACCGGCTGGAGCGTCCCGGCGGGGCGTTGAGCGGAGCGCGAAGCGCGAAGCCGAAACGGGTTGAGCGAGCGGAGCGAGCCGAAGCCTCCGCGCGCTCAGACAAGCTCAGGCGTGCAGCGTCTCGTTCAGGGTGACCCCTGCGCCGTCGCGCTGCCGTGCCTCGATCGCGCCGGTCACGGAGTTGCGCCAGAACAGCAGGCCGTTCTGCCCCGAGAGCTCGGACGCCTTCACGATGCGCTTTCCGCCGTCTGCGGTATCCGGGCCGCCGGCGAGGACGACCTTGGAGCCGGCGGTGATGTAGACACCGGCTTCGAGGATGCAGTCATCGCCCAGCGCGATACCGAGGCCCGAGTTCGCGCCGAGCAGGGTGCGCGCTCCGATCGAGACGCGCACGGTGCCACCGCCAGAGAGCGTGCCCATGATGGATGCCCCACCGCCGACGTCGCTGCCCTCGCCGACGACGACGCCCTGCGAGATGCGCCCCTCGACCATCGAAGCGCCGAGCGTGCCGGCGTTGAAGTTCACGAACCCCTCGTGCATCACGGTGGTTCCGGGGGAGAGGTGGGCGCCGAGGCGCACGCGTGCGGCATCCGCGATCCGGACGCCGGCGGGCTGGACGTAGTCGGTCAGGCGCGGGAACTTGTCGAGCCCCTGAACCTGGATGCTGTGACGGCGCATCTGCGGCTGCAGCCGCGCGGCGTCGTCGGGATGCATGGGACCGGCGTTGGTCCACGCGACGTTCGGCAGATGGCCGAAGATGCCGTCGAGGTTGAGTTCGTTCGGGCGCACCAGCAGGTGCGACAGCGCGTGCAGGCGCAGATACGCATCGGCGGTGGATGCCGGGGCGGCATCGAGATCGATCGCCAGCCGCACGGTCTCGATGCGGACGTTCCGGCGCTCGTCCTGGCCGGTCTGGGCCTCGAGCTCGGCGATGTCGGCATCGGGCAGTTCGCCGGTTCCCACCTGCCGGTACCAGGCATCCAGAGCGGTGCCGCTCGCGGTGAGCGTGGTCAGGCCGATGCCCCAGACAGTGCGCGCGTTGTTCATACCTCCCACGGTACCGGTGCGGTGCGGCGACTTCGCCCACGCCCGCGCGCCGTAGGCTGGGTGCATGCAGCTCGATCTGACCGCGTCATCCGTCGATCTCACCCGCGCGATCTGCGACATCCCGAGCGAGTCGGGCAGTGAGCACCTGCTCGCCGATGCCATCCAGGCCGCGATCACGCCGCTCGCGCACCTCGACGTCATCCGCCACGGCAACACGATCGTCGCCTGCACGAACCTCGGTCGCACTCAGCGCGTGGTCATCGCGGGGCACATCGACACCGTTCCGATCAACGACAACGTACCCACGCGCACGGTCGACATCGAGGGCGTGCCGCACCTGTGGGGGCGCGGCACGGTCGACATGAAGGGCGGCGTCGCCGTGCAGCTGAAACTGGCTGCCGAACTCGCCGACCCCGTCGTCGACATCACCTGGATGTGGTACGACAACGAAGAGGTCGCGGCCACCCTGAACGGGCTGAATCTGCTCGCCGCCGACCGACCCGACCTGTTCCAGGCGGATTTCGCCATCCTCGGCGAACCGTCCGATGGGCAGGTCGAGGGCGGATGCAACGGCACGCTGCGCGCGGTCGTCCGCACCCGTGGCGTGCGCGCCCACAGCGCGCGGGCGTGGATCGGCGAGAACGCCATCCATGCCGCAGCGCCCATCCTCTCGCGCCTGGCCGAGTACCGCGCGAAGACGGTGCCGGTCGAAGGTCTCGCCTACCGCGAGAGCCTCAGCGCCGTGCGCATCGACGGCGGCGTTGCCGGCAACGTGATCCCCGATCTGTGCGAGGTGGAAGTCAACTACCGATTCGCTCCGAGCAAGTCCGCAGCCGACGCCGAAGCGCACCTTCGCGGGGTGCTCGACGGGTTCGAGGTGGAGATCACGGATTCCGCAGAGGGCGCGCGCCCCGGTCTCGACTCGCCGATCGCGCAGCAGTTCGTCGCTGCCATCGGGGCCGAGCCGCGCCCGAAGTACGGCTGGACCGATGTCGCGCGGTTCAGCGCCCTCGGCATCCCGGCGGTCAACTACGGGCCGGGCGACCCGCACCTCGCGCACCACGATGAAGAGCGCGTGCCGTTCGCGCAGATCGACGCGGTCGAGCGCGGTTTGCGCGCGTGGCTCACCGCGCGCTGACCCCAGACCGGTGACTGGCGACACGACGATGCGCGGCACGGTGATCCGCGCGGCGCGGCACTGGGCTCAGATTCCGGTCTTCGGCCGGATCGCGATCATCTACCTGCTGGGGCGTGTCATCACGACCGCGTTCCTCGCGTTGGCTGCAGATCTCGCCGGCCCGGGGTCGCGCTTCGGCTCCGATGCGAATATCGCAGACTTCGTGCTGGGCTGGGATGCCCAGTGGTATTGGCTGGTCGCCTGGGAGGGGTATCCGCAGACGCTGCCCCTCACCGAAGCGGGGCAGGTCGCCGAGAACGCGTGGGCGTTCATGCCCGTCTATGCATATGCCGCGCAGGTGGTCGGACTGCCGCTCGGCTCCTGGGGTGCGGGCGCGCTGCTGATCTCGCTGGTCGCCGGCTTCTTCGCCTGCGTCGCGCTGCACCGCCTGCTCCGAGATCGCATCGGCGGTACCGCGGCGATGTGGGCCGTGGCCTTCTTCG
>JBQDFB010000066.1:0-3570 GCA_052085045.1 Microbacteriaceae bacterium
AACCTCACCCCTTGACGGCGAAGTTCACCAGCTTCGGCGCACGGACGATGACCTTCACGATCTCCTTGTCGCCGATGGCACGGATGACGCGCTCATCTCCGCGGGCGAACGCTTCCAGCTCGTCGGCGGTGATCTTCGCGGGCACCTCGAGCTGCGCGCGCACCTTGCCGTTGACCTGCGCGACCGCCGTGATCGTGTCTTCGACGAGCAGCGCGGGGTCGGCCTGACGCCAGGTGATCATCCCCACCGACGGCTCGTGGCCGAGCGACTCCCACATCTCCTCCGCTGTGTGCGGGGCGATGAGATCGAGCATGACGGCGACGGTCTCCACGGCTTCGCGCACGGCAGGATCGTCGGCGCCGGCAGCATCCACGGTCTTGCGGGCGAGGTTCACCAGCTCCATCAGGCGTGCCACGAGCACGTTGAACTTCGTCTGCTCCACCAGTGCCGGCGCCTCCGCGAGCAGCTTGTGCGTGCCGCGGCGCAGCGCCGCATCGCCGCCCTTGAAGATCACGTCCACGGGGCTCGACACCTCGTGGCTCAGTCGCATCGCACGCGCCAGGAACTTCTGCGCCCCCGTCGTCGAGACGTCGGCCCAGTCCTTGTCGTCCTCCACCGGACCGGCGAAGGCGAGGCCGACCCGCAGCGCGTCGGCGCCGTGTTTGTCGAGCTCCTCCTGGAAGAGCACCAGGTTGCCCTTGCTCTTGGACATCTTGGCGCCGTTCAGGATCACCATGCCCTGGTTGATCAGGCTGCTGAACGGCTCGGTGAAGTCGATCAGACCCATGTCGAAGAGCACCTTGGTGATGAAGCGCGCGTACAGCAGGTGCAGAATGGCGTGCTCGACGCCGCCGATGTAGCTGTCGACCGGCGCCCAGCGGGCGGCCTCGGCCGGGTCGAACGCGAACTGGTCGCTGTTCGGCGACAGGAAGCGCAGGAAGTACCATGAGCTGTCGACGAACGTGTCCATCGTGTCGGCGTCGCGCAGCACGGGGTCGCCCGAGGCGGGGTCGACGGTGCGCACCCACGACTCTGCGGCGCCCAGCGGCGAGGAGCCCTTCGGAGACAGGTCGAGACCGTCGACGCTCGGCAGGCGCACGGGCAGCTGTTCGGCGGGAACCGGGGTCACCGTGCCGTCGTCGTGGTGCAGCATCGGGATCGGCGTGCCCCAGAACCGCTGGCGCGAGATCAACCAGTCGCGCAGGCGGTAGTTCTTCGCCGCTCGGCCGGTGCCGGCCGCCGTCAGCTGCTCGATGGTCCGCGCAATCGCATGACGCTTGGAGAGTCCGTTGAGGTCGCCGGAATTGATCATCCGCCCCTCGCCGGTCAGCGCGTTTCCGGTGGATGCCGGATGCTGATCGTCCAGGCTCTCGGCGGGCTCGATCGGCACGCCGTCATCGTCCACATCGATGACCGGCATGGCGCCGGTGATGGGCGCGGTCGTGTCGACGACGACCTTGACGGGCAGGTCGAAGGCGCGCGCGAAGTCGAGGTCGCGCTGGTCGTGTGCGGGCACGGCCATGACCGCGCCGTGGCCGTAGTCGGCGAGCACATAGTCTGCGGCCCAGATCGGCAGCCGCTCGCCGCTGACCGGGTTGACCGCGAAGCGCTCCAGGAACACGCCGGTCTTCGGGCGGTCGGTGGCCTGCCGGTCGATGTCGGTGGTCTTCTGAACCTTCTCCAGGTATTCCTGGAACCGCGACTGCACCTCGGTCGGCGACTCGGCGACCAGCTCGGCAGCAAGGTCAGAATCGGGCGCGACAACGAAGAACGTCGCCCCGTGCAGCGTGTCGGGGCGCGTCGTGAACACCGTCACAGGCTCCTCGCGGCCCTCGATGCGGAAGTCGACGTCGGCGCCGATCGAGCGGCCGATCCAGTTGCGCTGCATCTGCAGCACCTTGTGCGGCCAGCGACCCTCGAGCTGATTCAGATCGTCGAGCAGCCGGTCGGCGTAGTCGGTGATCTTGAAGTACCACTGGGTCAGTTTCTTCTTGATGACCTCGGCGCCGCACCGCTCGCAGCGACCGTCGACGACCTGCTCGTTCGCGAGGACCGTCTGGTCGTTCGGGCACCAGTTGACCGGGCTCTTCTTGCGGTAGGCGAGCCCCCGCTCGTGCAGCTGCAGGAACAGCCACTGGTTCCAGTGGTAGTACTCCGGGTCTGACGTGTGCAGCTCGCGAGACCAGTCGAACGAGACGCCGTATGCCTTGAAGCCGGTCTTCTGCTGGTCGATGTTCTGGTAGGTCCACTCGCGCGGGTCGGCGCCGCGGCGGATCGCCGCGTTCTCGGCCGGAAGTCCGAACGAATCCCAGCCGATCGGGTTCAGGACATTGTGCCCGCGGTGGCGCCAGAAGCGCGCCACGATATCGGAGTACAGGTAGTTCTCCGCGTGCCCCATGTGCAGGTCGCCGGACGGGTACGGGAACATCGCCAGCACGAACTTGCGGGGCCGATTGTCCTCCGCTCCCCCGGCGAGGAAGGTCTCGTTGTCCGCCCAGTACTTCTGCCACTTGGCTTGGATGGCGTGCGGCGAGGTGGACTCGTCGACGGCGTCGGCGGCGGATGCGGGGAATTCAGTCAACGAAGGGCCAATCGGGGAGGCGTGCTCAGAGATGTCAAGAAATTCCAGGATATCGGATCACTCGCGGCGCCAGGCTTCCGGCAGTTCGGCATGCAGGGCCGCAATCGGTGCGCGGGCCTTCGTCGCCACCTCGTCGACTTCGTCGTCGGCGACGGACCCCCAGGTGATACCTCCGCCAGCGCCGACGACGGCCCGCTCATCGTCGATGAGGATGCTGCGGATGACCATCGCCAGATCCATCGCCCCGTCCAGCCCGACGTACCCGAAGCAGCCGCTGTACACGCCGCGCGGACGGCCGGACTCGAGGCTGTGCAGCAGGGTCATGGCCGACAGCTTCGGGGCGCCCGTCATACTGCCCGCGGGGAATGCGGCGTCCCACAGCGCTTGAGCGGTGAGCCCGGGGGCGGCCCGGCCGCTGACGGTGCTGACCAGCTGATGCACGGCCGGATACGACTCGACCTCCCACAACCCCTCGACCCGGATCGATCCCGGATCGCACACCCGCGAGAGGTCGTTGCGCATGAGGTCGACGATCATGACGTTCTCGGCGCGCTCCTTCGGGCTCGCCACGAGTTCGCCGGCGAACGCCTGATCAGATGCTTCGTCTGCGCCGCGCGGGCGGGTGCCCTTGATGGGGCGCGTACGGATGCGGCCGTGGGACGTTTGCAGGAAGGTCTCGGGACTGGCGCTGAGCAGAGCACGATCGCCGATCCGCACGAAACCGCCGTGATGGGCAGGCGTCGCCGTCCGCAGGCGGAGGTAGGTCTCGACGGCGTCGTGATCGCCGGGCACAGTGAACCGCGTCGTGAGGCACAGTTGGTAGGCGTCGCCGGCGCGGATCGCCGCACGGCAGCGTTCGATGAGAGCCGCGTACTCGTCGGGAGTGTGGCGGTGAAGGACTTCGACGCGCTTCGCTCGCTCAGTCCGTTTCGTCTCGCTCCGCTCGCTCAACGACCGGGCTGGGCGTTGAGCGGAGGCGCGCAGCGCCG
>JBQDFB010000066.1:3670-5961 GCA_052085045.1 Microbacteriaceae bacterium
CGGCGGGAAGAAAGAAGCGGATTGCGAAGCACGATCACAGCGTAGATGCGTATTCTCGTGTGCGTGGACGACTTCCTGCTGTGGCTTCTGGATACCGTGCAGGCGGTCGACCCGGTCGCCCGCACTCTCATCGCCGGGCTCGCGGTCATGCTCGAGACGAGCATCCTCATCGGACTGATCGTCCCCGGTGACACGATCGTGATCATCGCCTCCATCGGCGTCGACGGTCCGGTCGAGACCATCGCCATGGTCGTCGCCGTCGTCGTCGGCGCGCTCATCGGGGAGAGCATCGGGTTCGGACTGGGTCGCTGGCTCGGACCGCGCATCAGACGCTCCTGGATCGGCCGCAAGATCGGCGAACGGCACTGGACGCGCGCGGAACTGTACCTGCAGCGCCGCGGAGGGGTGGCGATCTTCCTCTCGCGCTTCCTGCCCGTCCTGCACTCGCTCGTGCCGCTCACGGTCGGGATGAGCACGTACTCCTACCGCCGGTTCCTCGCCTGGACGACACCGGCCTGCATCATCTGGGCGGGCGCGTACGTGAGCGTGACCTCACTCGCCGCCGGCGGGTTCCGCGAGCTCGTCGACCGCGTGCATTTCGCGGGCTACATCTTCGTCGGCGTGATCGTGCTCTTCCTGCTGCTGGTGTTCGTCGGCAAGAAGCTCCTCGAGAAGTGGGAAGCGCGTCATATGGGCACGGCGGAGAGCTCCTCGGGTGAGGATGCCGCACCGGACATGAAAGACTGAGAGCGATGTCCGAAGACACCGCCAACAAGCCCAGGATCCACTGGTTCGCGCGACTCGAGCACCGTCTGCACGTCTGGCGGGAGAGCCGGGCGCGGCGTCGTGGACGCACGGCCACCGTGTTGCCGTTCGCGGGGTACGGCGGCACCGGGTGGGTGCGGGTCGTCGGTCGCGTACTGATCGTCCCCCCGCGGCGACGCAACGCGCACGGCGACTACGAGTCGGTGCGCGGCTGGCGCAGTTTCGTCGGGATCCCCGTCGGGTTCTCGAAGGTCACCATCACCATCGCCGGGAGCGTCCACGAAGTGATCGCTGATCGGGGCGGCGTGATCGACACGGTGCTCGATGCCGACCTCGAGGCCGGGTGGCAGAGCTTCACGATGTCAGTCGAGGGTCAGGCCCCCATCGAGGGCACCACGTTCATCGTCGGCGACGACGTGAAATTCGGCGTGGTCTCCGATGTCGACGACACCGTAATGGTCACTGCGCTCCCCCGGCCCTTCATTGCCGCGTGGAACTCGTTCGTCGTCGATGAGCACGCGCGCATTCCCGTGCCCGGCATGGCTGTGCTCATCGAGCAGCTGATGCGCCAGCATCCCGGCGCCCCGATGATCTACCTGTCCACCGGTGCGTGGAACGTCGCCCCGACGCTCAGCCGCTTCATGAGCCGGCACCTGTTCCCGAGCGGGTCGATGCTGCTGACCGACTGGGGTCCGACGCACGACCGCTGGTTCCGCAGCGGACGCGAGCACAAGCTCCGCAACCTGTACCGTCTCGCCCAGGAGTTCCCGCACGTGAAGTGGCTGCTCATCGGCGACGACGGACAGCATGACGAGGCGATCTACACCGAGTTCCTGATCGATCACCCCGGCTCCGTCGCCGGCGTCGCGATCCGCCAGCTGTCGACCACCGAGGCGATGCTCGCCGGTGGTCGCGCCGTCTCCGACGACCATTCCGAAGGCACCGCGCCGTGGGTGACGGCCTCCGACGGCGCCGGACTGCGCGAACAGCTCACCGACGTGGGCATCCTGCACTGACGAGGACTCCTGCAATGCCAGCCGATTCCCTCGATCGCCGCACGTGGAAAGCGCGTGAGAGCGCGCACCAGGAGCGTGCCGATGCGCTGACCGCAGCGCACCGCGAGCGGTCGGCGCGGGGCGAGAAGCACCCGGTCTGGGACTTCCTGTTCACCTACTACTCGTACGCACCGGCGCAGCTGCGCCGCTGGCACCCTGGTGCCGGCATCCAACTCGACGACGCCCCCGAACGGGCCGGCTGGCGCTGGTACGCGGCGGGCACCAGCCCGGACGCGGTCGTTCCCGATGCGGCCGCGTTCGCGCGCGAGAAAACGGCTCTCGCCGACCTCATCGAACGGATGCTGCGCCGCACCGCCGCGCGTCCCGGGCAGTTCGGGTGCTTCGGGCTGCACGAATGGGCGATGGTGTACCGCGAGGAGGAGCACCGGCATCCTGCGCCCCTCCGCCTGGGGCAGGCCGGTACCGATGCGGTCGTCGAGGCGAACGATCTGCGCTGCACGCACTTCGACG
>JBQDFB010000066.1:6061-10287 GCA_052085045.1 Microbacteriaceae bacterium
CTCCCCGGTGAACTGTTGCTCGACGCGTTCGAGCTGGCGCGTGACATCCGGCTGCTCGACATGGAGGCCGCCCCCTACGACCTGTCCGACTGGGGCATCGTGCCTGTGCCCATCGAGACGGCCGAGGGCAAGAGCGCGTATGCGCGCCGGCAGCGGGAGTTCGCCGAGCGCGGCAATGCGCTGCGCCGCCGGATGCTGGCGGCGTGGCTGGGCGATGGTCAGGAGACCGGTTCGCAGTCGTCGCACGCCGCCCAGACGGCACCGGATGCCGCGAGCTCCAACCGCAGCGTCATCACCCGTTCCGCGGCATCCTGAAGCCGTGCCGCCGGGATCGCGCCGCTGTCGACGGCCGCGGTGATTCCCTCGGTGAGCTGCGCCGCCGTGTCAGGCGTGGAGTGCGCGATCATCAGCACCAGGTCGCTGCCGGCGGCAACGGCGGAGACCGCGTTGGCGACCGGGTCGGCGTACTCCGGGATGCCGGTGGACTGCAGCATCCCGAGGTCATCTGTCACGATGACGCCGTCGAAGCCGAGCTCATCACGGGCGATCTCGTGCCAGCGGGGCGACAGGGAGGCGGGCGCCTCATCCACGGCCGTGTATGACAGATGCCCGAACATCAGCACAGACCCGCCGGCATCGATGCCCCCGACGAACGGAAGGGCATCGCTCTGACGCCAATCATCGAGCGTCTTGTCCGTGCTCGGGATCAGCTCGTGCGAGTCTCCGGGGGCCGCGCCGTGGCCGGGGAAGTGCTTCATCGTCGAGGCGACGTACGATTCCTCGGCCGTCACACCGGCGGCGACCCGCTCCGCGGCCGTGGCCGGATCAGCGCCGAGCGATCGTCCGTAGATGAACGAGCCCGGGTCGGCGGTGGTGTCGGCGACGATGCCGAAGTTGACGTTCGCGCCGGCACGGTCGACCAGTGCCGCGCGTGCCGCGAAAGCCGCGGTGGTCTCTGCTGCCGGACGATCCTTGAGCGTCCCCGATGCGGGGAGGTCGTCCCACGGCAGTCGGGAGACGACGCCGCCCTCCTGGTCGATGGCGATCAGCGGCGGCACGTCGGCGTCAGCGGCGATGGCGTCGGTGACCGCCCGCAGCTCAGCCTCGGTGCCCGAGACGTTCTCGCCCATCAGAATGAACCCGCCGATGCCGCTGTTCTGCATGTACGGGGTCAGCGCCGCAGGGTCGCTCGTCGAGATGTGTCCCATGACGATGCTCGCGGCCTGCTCAGCGGTCGTCATCTCCGCGACGAGGCGTTCGGCCTCTGCCGCGGGGCCGCGGGTCGTCGGCGCCGCAGCGGGTCGGCTGTCACCGGCCGCGACGGAGGGCGTCGCCGCGGCAGCCGCCAGGGCCACCACGAGAATCGCTGCAGCGCGAAGCGTACGCAACGGTCAGCGCGCGAGCGCGTCGGCGATCGGCTCGGAGGAGTCCGGCGTACCGTTTCCGAACCGGACAGTCCGCCCGATCGTGGTCGGTTCGACCAGGGCTCCGGCGATGACGGCGGCCACATCGGCGCGAGCAACACGACCGCGATCAGGGGCATCGAGGTCGATTCGCCCGGTCGGCTCATCGAAAGTGAGCGTGCCCGGCCCCAGGATCGTCCCCTCGAGGTCGGTACCGCGCAGGTACTCGTCGGCAGCCCACTTCGCGTCGGCGTACGGGAAGAACGAGTCGCTCTCGGGCACGCCGTGGTCGGCGGTGGAGCCGAGCCAGGACACCAGGATGTAGCGCTTCACGCCGGCAGCGGCCGCGGCATCCATCGTCCGGGTCGCGGCGTCGCGATCGACCGCGTAGGTGCGCTCCGGGTTGCCACCGCCTGCGCCTGCCGACCAGACGACGGCGTCGTGACCGCGGATGAGCTCGGTGATCGCGGCGGTGTCGAGCTGTTCGACGTCGGCGATCTGGGCGGTCGCGCCGGTCTGCTCGACGTCGGCGACGTGATCGGGATTGCGGATCACCGCCGTGATCTCGTCACCGCGAGCGACGAGAATCGGGGCGAGCAGAAGAGCGATGCGGCCGTGGCCGCCGAAGACGATGACGCGGGACATGGCTCCAGGCTAACCCTCCTCTGGGCTGGCGTCACTCGTGCCGCGTCACTCTGGAAGTTGCGTCACTCTGGCAGTTGGGTCGTGTCGACGATGAACGCCTGCGGATGGTTCGGCAGGTAGCGCACCACGACCGGGCTGTCATCCGGAAGCCACGCATGGCGGTCCGGATACTCCGACGGTGTGAAGAAGTTGTTCTCCAGGGTGTACTCCTCGCCCCCGGGTGTCGAGAACGTCACCCAGTCGTCTTCCACCGTGCCCGTCGTCGGCACGCCGTTCTGCTGGATGTAGGCGGATGTGACGGGCACCCCGAAGAGGCCGAGGAGCCCCAGGGCGAAGCCGGCGACCATGACGACCCCCAGGATGCGGAAGAAGAGCCGTTGCGCCCGTGCCGCGGTGAAGCGTCCCCCGCCGGTACTCTGAGCCTCCGGCAGCCCTTCGCGTTCACGGATCGCCACCAGACGGGAGCTCCCGCCGCGCGCAGGACGGAACGCGAGGGCGCCAATGCCGAAGAACGAGAACCCGGCGATGAAGATCATGACGTAGCCGTGGGTGACGGGGAAATTGACGAGCCAGATCAGCGTGTCGAGCAGGTTCATGCGCGATTCTCCCGTTCGATCGTCATGGCCACCGTCTGCGGATCGGCGGGAAGGTAGCTGGCCCACACCGGTGAGCCGACCTGCACGCGCGCGAGCGCCTCGGGGTAGACGAACACGGTGGTGTCCGCTTCCCAGCTCTGCTGACCCTCCGGTGTGATGAGCAGTCGCAGTTCGAGTTCGCTCTGCCCCTCGCGGCGCGCTCCGGTGGGCCGGATGGCGAGCACGGATGCCGGTGACTGCATACCGCTGCGGCGGGCGCGAACGAGATGGGGTGCAATGAGTCCGCGCCTGATCCGCCAATCGAGCATGGCATCGCGCACGGTGGCATCGGTCATGTCGGCGATCTCGACGGCGTCGTGGTCGGTCGGGCTGTATCGGACGGGCAGGACCATGCCCGGTTCGATCGACCCCTGCTCGATCGGATCGAGCAGCATCCGCATCTGGCTGATGAACTCGTCGCCCTCATTGCCAGTGACCCGTACGAACAGGTCGTACTGCGGCACATCGTTGATCGTGACGCCCGTGCGCCGCGTCTCGACGACCCGGCCGACACCCACCTGCGTGGTGCCCGTCATTCTCTTTCTCAGCCGGAACCCGAACAGGCCGGCACCGAATGTCAGCATGAGTCCCCAGGCAACGCCGAGCATGATCGGCGCACCGATGGTGTCGTCGCCGAACGGCAGGATCGAGGACCGCTGGTCGACTCCGAAGAGCCCGACGCCGACCCAGAGCAGCAGCCAGGCGGACAGCAGCAGCCAGATGACGAAGGCGACGATTCTGAACATGCGCTCAGGCTATCGAGATCGGGGTCTCGCGATCACAGATCGCGTCAGGCGAGCGATCTGGATGCGATCGTCGCGAGCGCGCGCTGGACGCCCTTCGCCGCGGTGCGTCCGGCCCGGTTCGCACCGATCGTGCTGGCGGATGGTCCATAACCGACGAGTTGGATGCGCGGGTCCGGCACGGCCGTCGTGCCGCGTCCCCTGCGGTCGAGTTGGATGCCACCGGCCTCGCTGCGCAGGTGCAGAGGGCCGAGGTGGCCGATCGCGGGACGGAATCCGGTCGCCCAGATGATCGCGTCGACGCGCTCAAACGAGCCGTCGGCCCATTGCACGCCGTCCGGCTCGATGCGCTCGAACATCGGGCGGCGGGCATCGTACGCACCGAGCCGCTCGGCTTCGCGCTCCTGCGGACGCAGCATGAGCCCGGTGACCCCCACGACGCTCTGCGGGGGCAGCCCCTGGGCGACGCGCTGCTCGACGAGGGCGACGGCCGCGGCGCCGGCTTCAGGAGTGAAGTCGTCGTTGCGCCACACCGGTTCGCGGCGGGTCGCCCAGAGCGTCTCGGTGATCAGAGCGAGCGCGCCGAGGAACTGCACCGCCGAGGCTCCGCCGCCGACGACGAGCACGCGCTTGCCGCGGAAGTGCTCGGGCCCCGGGTAGTCGACGGTGTGCAGCTGCTCGCCGAGGAAGGTCTCCATGCCGGGATAGTGCGGCAGGAACGGCTGGGTCCACGTGCCCGTCGCATTCACCACCGTGCGGGTGCGCCTTTCGCGCTCTCCCGCGCTCACGACGAGCGTGCC
>JBQDFB010000067.1:0-9540 GCA_052085045.1 Microbacteriaceae bacterium
ACTCGAGGAACAGCTCGGTGCCCTGCGAGTCGGTGACGACCTTCGCCTGGTGCGGACGGCTGTAGACGGTCTTGCCGTTCTCAACGGTCTTCACCAGCGTGACGGGCGCTGCCTTCCACTGCGCGCGACGCGAGCGGGTGTTCGAACGGGATACCTTGCGCTTCGGGGGGTTACCGGCCATGGCTAACTCTCTTCTTTGTTCTCGGGATCGCGGCTCTCGGCCGCGCTCCCCTGGTCTGCGATCTGGCGGAGCGCACTCCATCGGGGATCGATGGGGATGTCTTCCTCGGCCCTGGTGCCTTCTGTCAGCCTCTCGCCCGTTTTCGGGTCGAGCCCTGGGCAATCCGGCCGACACACCGGCTGAAACGGAAGCGACAAAACTGCCGCTTCCCTGACCAGAGTTTCAAGATCCACGTGGTCGTCTTGAACCTCGAAGTCAGTTTCTTCCTCACCAGGATACGCGAAAAGCTCCTGGAACTCGACTTCGACAGGCTCAGTGATGTCGACAAGGCATCGCCCGCACACTCCGGTGTACTCAGCATCCGCCGTTCCGGTGACGAGAATGCCCTCGTGCACCGACTCGACGCGCACGTCGAGATCGACGTCCGAGCCGAGCTCGAACGAGACAATGCCCTCCCCCCACTGTTCGGGAAGAGTCACGGAGAAATGGTGCTCTCGCATCTCGCCGGGATGCCGGACGATGTCGCGGACGGGCACCACAAAGGGACCGTTGAGTCGAGTCTTCACACACACCATGCTACCGGCCGATGCTGCAGCCGGCTCAGCGGACGCTGAGCGTCAGATGCCGCGGGCGCCGGTGTCGAGGAACGATGCGACCGCTGTCGGCACGAACGGGGCGACGTCTCCGCCGAGGGCAGCGACCTGGCGCACGAGGGAGCTCGAAACCATCGCGTGCGACGGGTCCGGCAACAGGAACACCGTCTCGATCTCGGCGAGATGACGGTTCACGATCGCCATCGGAGACTCATAGGCGACGTCGATCTGGGAGCGGATGCCCTTGACCAGTACGCCGGCGCCGACGTCACGCGCATAATCGACGAGCAGACCCATGCTCCACGAGCCCACGATGACGTTGCCCTCGATACCGTCCTCTTGAATGGACTGCTCGAGAAGTGACAGACGCTGTGCGATCGGCAGCATCGCTTCTTTGCCGGGGTTGTGCACCACCAGCACGTGCAACTCGTCGTAGAGTCTCGCCGCGCGTCGAATCACATCGAGGTGTCCGAGGGTCGGCGGATCGAATGATCCGGGGACGACGGCAATCCGGCTGCTCATTGCGTCTCCTTCGATCGCTCGGTGCTTCGCATGCTTTTCAGCCTATTGCACGAATGTGATCAGTTCTTCGCGAGGGCGGCGCGGTCATCTTCGGTAACCCGGCGCGTGATGACATCGCGCAGGCTGGTGTGCGCAGCCAGGGTGGGGTCGGCGCCGAGGATCTCTTCGGCGAGTTCGCGTGCCCGGGCGATGAGCCGGGAATCCTTGACCACGCGGAGCAGCCGCAGCGACGATCGAACCCCCGACTGCGCCTGGCCGAGAACGTCGCCCTCACCGCGCAGTTCGAGGTCGACCTCGGCGAGGGCGAATCCGTCAAGCGTCGCCGCGACAGCTTCGACGCGTTCGCGTGCGAGGGTGCCCTCTTCAGCCTCGGTGACCAGCAGGCAGAGACCAGGGACCGAACCGCGCCCGACGCGGCCGCGCAGCTGGTGCAGCTGCGAGACACCGAACCGGTCGGCATCCAGCACGATCATCGTCGACGCGTTGGGCACATCGACACCGACCTCGATCACGGTCGTGGCGATGAGCACGTCGATCTCGCCCCGCGCGAAGGCCTGCATGACGGCATCCTTCTCGTCGGAGGGCATCCTCCCGTGCAGCACCGCCCGCCGGAGCGTGCCGACCGTCGGGTGCGTAGCCAGCGCCTCATCGAGCTGGACAACACCCCAACGCGGACCTGCCGCGCCCTCATCGGGCGGCACCAGCGCTGCGGCGTCTTCCTCGGCGGCACCGGTCTTCTTGGTCGTGTCGATCGCGGCGCACACAGCGAACACCTGCCGTCCTTGAGCGACCTCTTCGGCCGCGCGGGCCCAGACGCGCTGGAACCAGGCCGGATGCTCGGCCAGCGGCGCCACAAAAGACTCGATACCAGCACGACCGGCCGGCATCGTGCGGATCACCGAAGTGTCGAGATCGCCGAACACCGTCATCGCGACCGTGCGCGGGATCGGCGTCGCCGTCAGCACCAGGGCGTGCGGGCTCGACCCCTTGGCGCGCAGAGCCTCGCGCTGCTCGACGCCGAATCGATGCTGTTCGTCGACGACGACGAGGCCGAGCTCGGCGAACGTCGTCTTCTCCCCCAGCAGCGCGTGCGTGCCGACGACGATCAGCGCCTGCCCCGCCGCAACGCGGAGCGCGGCCTTGCGTCGCTCAGCCGCGGGCATCTGGCCGGTGAGCAGCGTCGGCATGACCTCGGGGGCGAGCTGGGGCCCGAGCATCTTCGTAATGGACCGCAGGTGTTGCGCAGCCAGAACCTCGGTGGGGGCGATCAGCGCGGATTGCCCGCCGGATTCGGCGACCTGCAGCATCGCCCGCAGTGCGACGAGAGTCTTTCCCGATCCCACCTCGCCCTGGACGAGCCTGTTCATCGGCCAGGCGCCGGTGAGGTCGGATGCGACCTGCTCTCCGACCGTCTTCTGGTCGGCGGTGAGCGTGTACGGCAGCGCCTGTTCGAATCGTTCGAGCAGTCCACCGGGCGCAGCCGCGCGCGGTGTCGCCGTGAGCGCACGCACGGCCGCACGCTGCTGCAGCAGCGCTGTCTGCAGCACGAGCGCCTCGTGCATGCGCAGGGTGCGCACAGCCGGGTCGACATCGGTCTTGGTCTCCGGTCGATGCACCTGGTTCAGCGCCGTGCGCGCGTCCAACATTCCCTCTGCGGTGCGTACGGACTCGGGAAGCGGGTCGGGAATCTCACCCAGCTGCGGCAGCACCAGCTCGACGAGTTCTCGGAACTGTCCGCTCGCCACCGCAGAGGTGGCCGGGTAGATCGGGATCGGCCGGTGGGCGCGCTCCTCGACCTGCGTCCGGCGCTCTTCATCGTCGTCGAACAGCTCGTACTGGGGGTGGGAGAACTGCGTGACGTCTTTGAATGAACCGACCTTGCCGGAGAAGACGCCCCGGCGGCCGGGATGCAGCTGGTCCCTGCGCCACTCAGCCTGCTTGAGACCCTTCGCGAAGAACGTGAGCGAGACGCGGCCATTCTCATCGCCGATGATGACGTCGGTCATCGCCCCCGACCTGTTCCGCATCGCGCGGGCGGATGACGAGAGAACCTCCGCGACGATCGTCACCGTCTCACCCACCGGCAGATCTCGGATCGGCGTCAACTCAGCCGGATCGGCATAGCGGCGCGGGTAGTGCGCGAGCATGTCGCCGACCGTGCGCATGTCGAATGCGCGTTCGAGCTTCTTCGCCGGGCCGCTACCCACGGCATCTTCCAGGCGCGTGTCGAGCGAGAAGACCATTCCTGAAGTCTAGATAACGTCGCGGACAGTCTTAGGCTGATGAGGTGACGAGGATCATCGCCGGTGCCGCACGCGGCCTGCGCATCGAGGTGCCGAGTACGGGGACCCGACCGACCAGCGACCGGGTGCGCGAGTCGCTGTTCGGTGCGCTCGAGTCGGCCGGGGCCGTCGCCGATGTCCGAGTGCTGGATCTGTATGCCGGTTCCGGCGCCCTGGGACTCGAGGCGCTCAGTCGCGGCGCCGCCAGCCTCGATCTCGTCGAGCGCTCACGGCCTGCGGCGGCCGTCGTGCGGCGAAACGCCGTCGTCGTGGCCAAGAATCTCACAGGCGCCCCACGCGTGCATGAGAGCGCCGTCCTGCCGTTCCTCCGCCGCGCCGCCGGGCCCTGGGACCTCGTGTTCACCGATCCGCCCTACGAGCTCGACGACGAGGCGATGACGGCCGACCTGATCGCGCTCGCACCGCTGCTGTCCGAGGAGGCCGTCGTCGTGATCGAACGGGCGCGACGCTCGACGCCACCGGACGCGGATGCCGCGGGGCTGGAGATCTTCCGCGAGAAGGTCTACGGCGACACCGCGGTGTGGTGGGCTCAGCCGGCCGCGGCATCCCAGTCGCGATAGGGATCCCAGCCCGCAGCACCGGCCGGCTGTCCATCGCACAGCACGCCGTCGGCCCCGCGCTCCCGCACGACGCCGATGGCGCGGAAGCCGGGCGGCAGGGACTCCGAAGGGAACGTCGCCAGCAGAGCGTGGTCCTCGCCGCCGGCCAGCGCACGCTCCGGATCGGCTCCGAGGGCGGTCCGGGTGAGGTCGATCGTCACGGCGGACGCTGTCGCCATCCGCCCGGCGTCCAGCGCGAGACCGTCCGAGATGTCCATCATGGCCGTGGCGCCGGCGATCGCGGCGACCGGGCCGAGCCCGATCGGCGGCGCCGGACGCAGTTGTGCGGAGACCGCCGCGGACTCTCCGTCGGCGAGGCGCTGGGCATCCACCGGCACCGGCGTCTCCCCGTCACGGAAGCGGCCGAACAGTACGGCCAAACCGTGGGCCGCGAGCCCCAACTCCCCCGCCACCGCCACAACGTCTCCCGGTCGGGCTCCGGCCCGTGTCACGGCCTCTCGCCCTTCCAGGTCGCCGAGGGCGGTGACCGCGATCGTCAGCACGTCCGAGACCGTCAGATCGCCGCCGACGACCGAGCACCCGGGCGCCAGTGCCTCACAGGCAGCCCGGAAGCCGTCGGCCAGCTGCTCGATGAACGACAGGCGCATGTCCCGCGGCACGGCGAGAGCGACCAGGAGTCCGGTGGGTCGGGCGCCCATCGCAGCCACATCGGCGAGGTTCACCGCCGCTGACTTCCAGCCGAGGTCGTAACCGCTCGACCATGCGAGCCGGAAATCCGGCCCGTGCACGAGAGTGTCGGTCGTGGCGACCACGGACCCCGACGGCGCAGCCAGCACGGCCGCATCGTCACCGGGGCCGAGGATCGTGTGCGATGCGGGTGCGGTGCGGGCGAGGATGGCACGCAGCACGGTGCCTTCGGAGACGTCACCCAGGCGCGGATCGTCGTCGGTGGAGCGGGAGGACATGCTGTCAAAGGTAGCCTGGAATCATGTCTCGCCGTCCCGCTCTCGTCGTCGCCCTGCTGCTCGGAGCAGGCCTTCTGGGCGGATGCTCGAGCACTGTGCATCTCGAACCCGCCGACGACGCGAACAACCCGCTCTGCGCGGATGTCACCGTCGGCCTCAAGAACGCGGATTCCATCGCTGATCTCGACCGGCGGTGGACAGATGCCCAGGCGACGGTGGCGTGGGGAGAGCCCGAGGGCGACGCCGCGATCATCCTGCGATGCGGGGTCACCGTTCCCGGCCCGACCGCCGACCTGCAGTGCGTAACCCTCGAGGGCGTCGACTGGCTCGTCGACGCCTCCGACACGCCCTACCTCCGGCTGACGACGTATGGCCGCGACCCCGCCGTGCAACTGTTCATCGACACCGGGGTCGTGAGCTCGAACGATGTCATCGGCAGCCGCGCCCTGGTCGGTGCGCTCACCTCGATTCCCGCCGACGGCCGGTGCACCACACCCGACGAACTCGACGAGGACGCGCAGAACCTGCTCGACGGCACGCCGTCGAGTTGACTCCTCAGCGCCGCAGGCCAGCCTCGATGAGCTCGCTGATCAGATCGCCGTAGCTGAGGCCCGATGCCACCCAGCACTTGGGGAACATCGAAATGGGCGTGAAGCCGGGCATCGTGTTGAGCTCATTGACGATGAGCTCGCCCGCCGCGGTGAGGAACATGTCCACACGGGCGAGTCCCCGCCCGTCGACTGCCTGGAACGCCCGGATCCCGATCTGCTGGATCTCGGCGCGCTGCGTCTCGGTGAGTTCGGCAGGGCAGACCACGTCGACGCCGTCGCCGCCCAGGTATTTGCCCTCGAAATCGTAGAAGCCGCGCGAGGTCAGCACGATCTCGCCGGGGAGCGACGCGCGGACGCCGTCAGCGGTCTCGAGGATGGCCACCTCGATCTCCCGGCCGGTGATCCCCGTCTCGACGAGCACCTTGTCATCCTCAGCGAAGGCCACTTCGAGGGCGGCATCCAGCTCGGCCTGATCCGACACCTTCGAGACCCCGACGCTGGATCCAGCACGGGCGGGTTTGACGAACACCGGCAGCCCGAGATTCTCGATCCGCGCGCGCAACGCCTCGGCATCCTGTTCCCAGTCCCCGCGGCGAACCGTGACCCAGGGAGATACCGCGATGCCCTCGGACTCCAGCACGACCTTCATGAAGTGCTTGTCCATGCACAGCGCCGAATCCAACACCCCGCCGCCGGCGTACGGCACCTCGAGTGTGTCGAAGTAGCCCTGGATCGTGCCGTCCTCGCCGTGCGTGCCGTGCAGGATCGGCAGCACGACATCGATCTCGCCGTGATCCGCCGTCGAACCGTCTGCCCGGACCACCCGCAGCGACCGCGTGCCGCCCGGCTCCGGCCACAGCACGCGCGAGCCGTTGTCGACGACTTCGGGCAGGTGCGCGGCATCCAAGGCGAACTTCGCGGGCGAATCCTCCTCGAGCACGAAGGCGCCCTCGCGCGTGATCCCGACCGGGATCACGTCGTAGCGCTCCCGGTCAATCGCCTGCAGCACCCCGCCCGCCGTTGCGGAACTGATCGAATGCTCGCTGGAACGCCCGCCGAAGAGCACCACCACCGTCTGCTTGTCCATGATTGGTTCGCTCCTCCTGGGGAGTGTCGTCGTCTGTCGTCAGGTGCGGTGCGATATCGCGGGGATTCATCTTGCCGTCGAGCACCATCTTCACCTGCTCCACGATGGGCATGTGCACGTCGGACTCGCGGGCCAGCTGCAGGATCGGGGCGACCGATGCCAGACCCTCTGCGGTCTGGTTCATCTGCTTCACGACATCTTGAAAACCGTAGCCCTGGCCCAGGAGACGCCCGGCCGTGTTGTTCCGACTGAGCGGCGACTGGCAGGTCGCGATCAGGTCACCGAGGCCCGCGAGACCCTGCAGGGTCTCGGGCTGCGCGCCATTCGCGACGGCGAAGTCGGTCATCTCGACGAGCCCGCGCGTGATGATCGATGCCTTCGTGTTCTCGCCGTAGCCGACGCCATCGACGATGCCGATCGCGACCGCGATGAGGTTCTTCAGCACTCCGCCGAATTCGGTGCCGATGACGTCGGTGTTGACGAACGTGCGGAAGTACGAGTTATGCGCCGCCCGGGCGATGGTCTCGGCGGTGTCCTGACTCAGCGAGGCGACCACCGCGGCCGTGGGCTGCTCGCGGGCGATCTCGAGAGCGAGGTTCGGCCCGGAAGCCACCGCGATGCGCTCGGGGTCGCAGGCGAGTTCCTGCTCGATGACCTGGCTCATGCGCAGGCCGCTGGCACGCTCGACTCCCTTCATCAGGCTGACGATCGGCATCTCGGCGTTCTCGAGCAGCGGTCGCAGGCCCTTGAGGTTCTCACGCAGCGATTGGCTCGGCACCGACAGATACACCTGGTCCGCGCCGTTAATGGCCATCGACAACTCGTGCGTGGCGGTCATCGTACGCGGCAGGTTGACCCCGGGCAGGTACTTGCTGTTGCGCTTGCCCTCAGCGATCTCGAGGGCCTGCTCGGGACGGCGCGCCCACATCGTCACCTGGGCGCCGCCGTCGGCGAGGATCTTGCCGAAGGTCGTCCCCCAACTACCGGCGCCGATGACGGCGACGCGGGGGCCCGGGGCGTCGGCGGTCTTACGAGTCAAGGCGACCGGTCTCCTTCTGGCCATGTTCGGCGGGGTTCCAGCGCTTGGCGGGAGCCTTCTCGTGTCGGATCTCCTCCAGCAGCGCCGTGATCGCGTTCATCAGACGGTCGGTCGCCTCGGCGATCGCCGCCGGTTCGCCCTGCCTGTCCTTCAGGTCGCTGAGATCGATCGGATCGCCGAAGACGATGTCGATCGGCTTGCGCGGCGGCCAGAGCTTGAGGCCCTTCTGATAGCGCCCCATGATCGCCTGCGTGCCCCACTGGGCCATCGGGATCAGCGGGATGCCACCGGCCATCGCCAGGCGCACGGCGCCGGACTTGCCGCGCATCGGCCACAGGTCGGGGTCGCGAGTGAGCGTGCCCTCGGGGTAGACGATCACCCCGCGTCCGTTCTCGACGAGCTCGCGCGACTGGCTGATCGTCTGCGCCGAGGCCGCCCGCGACGAGGCTCGGGCCACGGGGATCATGCCGGTGGCCCGCAGCGCGGCACCGACGACCGGCACCCGGAACAGACTCTCCTTCGCCATGAACCGCGGCGCACGCCCGAGGCGCCAGACCGCGGCGGCGACGATCAGCGGATCGAACTCGGAATAGTGGTTCGGCGCCAGGACGAACGATCCCTCGGCAGGCAGCTTCTCACGCCCCGTGAAGCGCATCTTCGACAGGTAGGTCACGAACGGGACCACGACGACGGCAAGCGCCCAGAACAGGCTCGGTCGGGTCTTCTCCGTCGATGCGGCAGCCATGCGGATCAGCCGATGACGTCGAAGTCGGCGCCGAGGACGTCGAGCTTGGCCAGGAACTTCTCGTACCCGCGGCTGAGGATGTCGACACCCGACACCTTTGACTCACCGGTCGCGGTGAGCGCGGCGATGACGTGGCTGTACCCGCCCCGTAGGTCGGGGACGACGATGTCGGCGCCGTGCAGCGGAGTCGGCCCCGTGATGACGGCCGCCTGCTCGAGCTCGCGGCGAGCGACGCGGCGAGGTCCGCCCTGAAGTCCATGCGGGTGCACGACGATGTCGGCGCCCATCTTCACCAGAGCCTGGGTGAAGCCCATGCGGTTCTCGTAGACCGTCTCGTGCACGACGGACCGGCCGTTCGCCTGCGTCAGGGCGACGACGAGGGGCTGTTGCCAATCGGTCATGAACCCGGGGTGCACATCGGTCTCGACCACGACGGGGAGCACGTCGCCGTCACGCCGGAACAGGATGCCGTCCTCGCGGATGTCGAACCATCCGCCAGCCTTGCGGAAGACGTTGAGGAAGGTCAGCATCTCCTGTTGCTTGGCCCCGCTGACGAAGATCTCGCCATCGGTTGCGAGCGCCGCCGAAGCCCATGACGCGGCTTCGTTGCGATCGAAGATCGCCCGGTGGTCGTAGCCGCGAAGCTTCTCGACGCCCTCGATGAGGATCACGCGGTTCGGCTCGTAGGAGATGATCGCGCCCATCTTCTGCAGCACCGCGATCAGATCCATGATCTCCGGCTCGATGGCCGCATTGTGCAGTTCGGTCGTGCCCTCGGCCCGCACCGCTGTCAGCAGCACCTGCTCGGTGGCGCCAACGCTCGGGTACGGCAGGTGGATGTTCGCCCCGTGCAACCGGCCGCCGGGTGTCGAGAGCCGGATGCCGCTGGGCAGCTTCTCGACCGTCGCGCCGAACTTGCGCAGCGCGTCGAGGTGGAAATCGATCGGCCGGTCGCCGATGCGGCATCCGCCGAGGTCGGGGATGAACGCCTGGC
>JBQDFB010000068.1:0-5481 GCA_052085045.1 Microbacteriaceae bacterium
GGCCCGCCGGTGCTCGGCCTGATCAGCGAGCAGATCGGACTGCTGAACACGCTGTTCATCCTCGTCGCGCTGGTCGCGGCCTCCGGCCTCGCCTCCGGGGCGGCCAAGCCGTTGGAGACGACCGCCGCAGCGTCGAAGAAGTAGGCTCGTCAGGTGCGCCTCGTCATCGCCCGCTGCTCCGTGGACTACTCCGGACGGCTCAACGCCCACCTGCCCCTCGCCACCCGTCTGCTCGTGCACAAGGGCGACGGCAGCCTGCTCGTGCACTCCGACGGCGGGAGTTACAAACCGCTGAACTGGATGAGCCCGCCATGCACCCTGGTCGCCGAAGAGCCCGGTGAAGAAGAAGCGAGCGCCGGCGTCGTAGATGTGTGGCGCGTGACGCACAAGAAGACCGGCGATGCGCTGCGGGTGCAGATCTATGAGGTGCTGCACGATTCCGCGCATGAGCTCGGCGTCGACCCCGGTCTGCAGAAGGACGGCGTCGAGGATGATCTGCAGCGCCTGCTCGCCGAGCAGGTCTCGCTGGTCTCCGACGGCGCGACGCTGGTGCGCCGCGAGTATCCGACGGCGATCGGGCCGGTCGACCTTCTGGTTCGGGATGCCGATGGCGCCGCCATCGCAGTGGAGATCAAGCGCCGCGGCGACATCGACGGCGTCGAACAGCTCACGCGGTACCTCGAGCTGCTCGGGCGCGATCCGCACCTCGCTCCGGTGCAGGGCGTCTTCGCCGCACAGGAGATCAAGCCGCAGGCCCGCGTGCTCGCCGAGGATCGCGGCATCCGCTGCCTCGTGCTCGATTACGACGAGATGAAGGGCATCGAGTCCGGGGTGCCTCGCCTGTTCTGACGCGGATCGACACCGGGTCCGGTCAACGTCTCATGACGAGCCGTGTCGCCGGTCCTTCCAGGCGGGCGATCGCGATCTTCACCTCGGTCAGCTCCTGCTCGACGCGATCCAAACGGCCATCGACACGATCGAAGCGCGCGTCGACGGCGTCGAATCGCGCGTCCTGAGCTGCGAACCTCGCGTCGAACCGCGCACCCTGATCAGCGAATCTCGCATCGAACCGGGCTTCCTGCGATGCGAAGCGCGCGTCCATTCGAGTTTCCTGCGCGGCGAAGCCGGCGTCCATTCGGCGCATCATCCATGCGAACCCAGCGAAGAGCGCGACAAGAATCGTCGCGAGACTCGCGAGCATCGTCACCACATCCATCGACACGAACACATCGTCATTGTCGTCCTAGATCTCCACGTTGTCACGCGAAGTGCGAGTACGCCGACGGCCAGGACACGTTCTGTGGGGGACGGTCACGATGGCGAATCGATGCAGCAGAAGTGCCGCATAGGCTGGAGCCATGCCCCATTCCCCTTATTCCTGCGTGCTCTGGGATGTCGATGGCACCATCGCCGATGCGACGCCCGGTATCTTCCCGCGGCTGCTCGAGGTTCTCGCGTCCTTCGACCTGCCCGCGCCGGATCCGGCATCCATGGCGCGCTGGGTGGGGCCGCCGATGTACGAATCGTTCCAGACGCTTGCGGGCCTGAGCCCCGAGAACGCCGCCGAGGCGCTGACCCGGTACCGCACGCTCGCTGCGCGCGACGGGTACGCGGCGTCCGTCAACATCTACCCGGGGGTCCCGGATGTGATCCGTGCGGTGGCCGCGGTCGGCATCCCCCAGGCGACAGCGAGCACGAAGCCCGAGAATCAGGTGCGGGCGATCCTCGAACACAACGATCTGCTCGAGCTGTTCACCGCAGTCTCCGGCGCGCGCAGCGGTGAGGTCGGGCGCAGCGACGGCAAAGCCGATGTGATCGGGTGGGCACTCGAACGCCTCGAGGCCGCCGGCGCCGACACGTCGCGCCCCGTGCTCATCGGCGACCGCCACCACGACGTCGAGGGTGCGGCAGAGTTCGGCATCCCGGTCATCTTCTCGGAGTGGGGTTTCGGAGCGGATGCCGAGGGCGAACCCGCGGCGTTCCGCGCCGCCGATGCGACCGCACTGCGCGCACTGCTCCTGCCAACGGGCACCGAGAACCCCTCAGAAACCACAGCACTCCCCGCCGAGGCACGCGGGTAACGTGCTCCCGGACGGGGAGTGCGGTGGGTATCAGCCCTTAAACGGGGCGGATGTTCTCGGCCTGCAGGCCCTTAGGGCCCTGCGCCACATCGAACTCGACGCGCTGGTTCTCGTCGAGTGAGCGGTAGCCGCTTGCGTCAATGGCGGAGTAGTGCGCGAAGACGTCAGCGCCGCCGTCATCGGGGGAGATGAAGCCGAAGCCCTTCTCCGAGTTGAACCACTTGACCGTGCCTTGGGTGCTCATGTACTGCCGTTCTGCTGGAATGTCGCCGGGGTCCCCCGACGATGCCCACATTATCTGGGCGTGCCCGGAGCGGAACAGCTGTGACCAGATGGTAATCCAAATGTTGCACGAGCCTCGGAAAGAGGACGGCCCTCATCGCGGGGGGAGCGATGAGGGCCAAAGACGACCGGAGGGTGCGTCAAAAACAGACTAACTCACGTCGGTCCTGCTTGTCCCCCATTTGGGGGACAAATCTCAGGATTCTCGAATGCCGGCCTGCGCGACCTTCCGGGGCCACCAGATCCGGTCGCCGAGAACGCCGAACAGTGCCGGCACGATGACCGTCCGCACCACCAGGGTGTCAACGACGACGCCGACTCCGACGATCAGTCCGAGCTGGCCGAGGGTCACCAGCGGCAGCACGCCCAGCGCTGCGAACACCGCGGCCAGCACGATGCCGGCGCTGGTGATCACGGCACCCGTGTGCGACACGGCCTGTACCATCCCCTCGCGCGTGCCCACCACCTCGGCTTCGGCCCGGGCACGATGCACGAGGAAGATCGTGTAGTCGATGCCCAGTGCCACGAGGAAGAGGAACGCCAGCAGCGGCACCTGCAGGTCGAGGGCCGGCTGGTCGAACAGCACCCGGCTCAGCCAGGACCCGACGCCGATCGCCGCGGCGGCGCTGGCCACGTTGACCAGCAGCAGCACGATCGGGGCGACGATCGATCGCAGCAGCACGAGCAGCACGATGAAGCTGACGGCGAGCACGAGCGGGGCGATCACCAGCAGGTCCTGCTGGTTGCCGGCACGGGCGTCGAGGTCGGTGGCGGTCGCGCCGCCGACCAGCGCGTCGGCACCGGGAAGGTCGTGCACGACTTCGCGCAGTTCGGTGACAAGATCGAGGCTCTCGGTGGTGCCCGGCGCATACTCTCCGGTGACCATGATCCGGGTCAGCTCGCCGTCGTCGGTCTCACCGGTCGGATGTGCGCGCACCACGCCGTCGAGGTCGTCGACGGCGTCGATCACCTCGTCGGCGTGCGAGGAGTTCGAGACGACGAAGATCGGCTGCGACTCTCCGGGCGGGAAATGCTCGGCGAGCACCTCGAGGCCGGCGGCCGACTCCGACTGCACGCGGAACTTCTCGACCTGATCGAGCCCGACCGTCGTGCCGATGAGACCGGTGGCCATCACAGCGAGCAATGCGAGGCCGCTCACCAGACTCACCACGGGGCGCTTCATCACTCGCGTAGCGATGCGGTGCCATACCGAATCACGCTTCGGGCGACCCGGCTCCGCTGCCGAGGCGGGTTTCGGCACGAACGGCCAGAACACCTTGCGTCCGCACACCGCGAGCAGCGGCGGCAGAGCGAGCAGCACCGCAGCGAGCGCTATCAACAGGCCCACCGCAGACGAGATCCCGAGCCCGCGAGTGCCGGGGATCACCGCGAGGGCGAGCGTCAGCAGCGCGAGCACGACAGTGACGTTGGAGGCCACGATCGCCGGAACCGTCTTGCGCCAGGCGGTGCTCAGCGCGGCACGGTGGTCATCATTCACCGCGAGCTCCTCGCGGTAGCGCGAGATGAGAAGAAGCGCGTAGTTCGTGCCGGCGCCGAAGACGAGCACGCTGATGATGCCGGCGTCGAACTGCAGGTCGAGCCACGAGCCCACCACACCGGTGACCTTGGAAGCCAGCTGGTCGGCGAACGCGACGACGACGAGCGGCAGCAGCCAGAGGATGGGTGATCGGTACGTGATGATCAGCAACAGCGCGACGATGAGGATCGTCACGATCAGCAGCGTGAAGTCAGCCCCGTCGAACGATGAGGTGATGTCGGCGCCGAAGGCAGGCCCGCCGGTGACCTGCAGCGTCAGCCCGTCGACGGCCGGCAACGCAGAGCGCAGCTCCTTGACGATGTCGGCCGTTTCGGCGTTGTCTTCGCCGACGATGATCGGGGTGACGATCACCGCCGCCTCGCCGTCATCACTGACGCTCGGAGAGGACGACTCCAGGCCGGTGTGCTCATCGAGGACGGGCGCGAGGTCGCCGAGGGCGTCGATGTCGGATGCTGTCAGCTCACCAGCATCCGTCCGGGAGGCGACGATGATGACGGACTGCTCGTCAGCATCGGGGAATTCGTCGAGCAGTGCGCTGACGCTGCTCGATTCCGAGTCGGCGGGCGCGGTCTCGTTGCTCGAAGGCGCATCGATCCGGCTGAACAGGCCGAACAGCGCCACGAAGGCGATCAGGACGATGCCGAGAGAGACCCAGGCGCCTCGTCGTGAGGTCAGTCGATCGGGAAAGCGCGCACGCGTTGCTGTCATGATTCCAGCCCACCAGCGCGCCCGGCATCCGACATCGCTCAAAAGGTGGAGACTCCGGCATCGCGGGTCGCCGCATAACGTCCTCGTGCACCTTCGTCAACCCCTTGGCACTCCCCCGAGGGTCGTGCGAGCCTTTTCGCAGATCGAATGATCACCGACGGAAGGAATGAATCATGGGCATCGGAGACAAGGCGAAGCACGCCGCTGAGGATATGGCCGGCCACATGAAGGAGGCCGCCGGAAAGGTCACCGACAACGAGAAGCTTGAAGGCGAGGGCAAGGCAGATCAGGCCAAGGCCAACGTCAAGAAGGCCGGAGACGACGTCAAGGACGCTTTCGACAAGTGACTTTCTGAACCCGCACGCCTTCGGGCGGAGAACTCTGCGATGGGCGGAGGATCTGATGAAGATTCTCCGCCCATCGCTGTGAGTTCCGCCCGAGAGCGCGACCTCGCCCGAGAACGCGACCTCGTCCGAGAGCGCGACCTCAGACCGCGAAGTGCACGATGCCGCTGGCGAGCAGCGAGAGCACCGTCGTCCAGCCGACGATGGCGATGGCCTGCCAGATGAGGATGCGTGCTCTTCCGACGCCGATCGCGGCCAGCATGGTCGCGGTGAACTGGGTGGGAAGAAGCAGGGGGCCGAGCAGACTCACACCCGGAACGCCGTAGCGGTCGAGGGCCCGCTGGAACTTCTGCTTGCGAGCCGCCTTGCGCTCGTTCCCGTCATCCATGGGGATGCTGGCGGCACCGGTACCCGAGGCGACCGTGCCGTTGGCGTCGACCATCGCCGTCGCGCGGCGCCGGTTCACGACGGCAGCGCGGGCGCCGGAACTCACGAACACGAGCAGCGC
>JBQDFB010000068.1:5581-9501 GCA_052085045.1 Microbacteriaceae bacterium
CGCCTGGTGGCTGTTCGGCTTCTTCGCCATCACGCTGCCGGTGATGAGTGTGCTGTCGCTGTGGTGGTGGGACGTGTTGGTCACGCTCGACCGCGCCCGGGTGTCGGAGGCGCGTCTCGGTGCGACGCAGGAACGCCTGCGGGTCGCAACGGACGTGCACGATCTGCAGGGGCATCATCTGCAGGTGATCGCCCTGCAGCTCGAACTCGCCGAGCGACTGCTGCAGAAGGACCCGGATGCTGCGCTCGAGCAGCTCCGGCTGGCACGGACCAGCGTGGCCGAGGCACGGCAGGGCACGCGAGACCTCGCGATGCGCTTCCGCGGCGTGCCGCTGTCCGATGAGATCGCCAACGCCGTGGATCTGCTGCGGGCAGCGGGAACGACGGCGGATGCCACGGTGTCGGCCGATGCGGCCCAGGCGCCGGCATCCGTGTTGGGACCGGTGATCCGCGAGACGACGACCAATGTGCTGCGGCACGGGGGCGGCAGGTGGGCCCGGCTCTCGCTGGTGCGGGGCGACGGGTCGTGGCGGTACGAGATCGCCAACGATGCGGCATCCGACGCCTCTGCCGAAGACCCCGGATCCGGGCTCGACGGGATCACTCGCCGCGTGACCGAGGCCGGCGGCGACGTGCAGCTGGAGCACGGCAAGGGCGAGTTCCACCTCGTCGCCACGGTGCCAGACGCCCCGAGCGAAGCGGAGGTCTCGCGGTGATCCGTGTGCTGCTCGCCGATGACGAGGCGATGATCCGTTCGGCGCTGGCGGCGCTGCTGCGGCTGGAGGACGACATCGACGTCGTCGCCGAGTGCGCCGCCGGGCTGCAGGCGGTTGCGCTCGCCGAGAAGCTGGAGCCGGACATCTGCCTGCTCGATCTGGAGATGCCCGGTCTCGACGGCGTCGAGGTCGCCGAACGCTTGAGTCGTTCCATCGCGACGCGGTGCATCGTCGTGACGCGGCATGCTCGGCCCGGCGTACTGCGGCGAGCGCTGGCATCCGGGGTTTCCGGGTTCCTGCCGAAATCGCGCGATGCCGATGAGGTGGCCGAGGTCATCCGCCGCGTCGCGGCCGGCGCGCGCTACGTCGACCCCGAGGTCGCGGCGGACGCGCTGAGCGACGAGCGCAGTCCGCTCACCGATCGCGAGCTCGATGTGCTGCGGGCAGGCCGGCGCGGCGAGACGACCGGACAGATCGCGCGCACCCTCTCACTCGCACCGGGAACCGTGCGCAACCACATCTCGGCCGTGCTCGCGAAGCTGCACGTCGACACCCGTCAGCAGGCGGTGCTGGTGGCCGAGGAGCGCGGCTGGATCTGAGCCGCGCTCCTCTACAGCGGCGGTTCTTCGAGGTGGTCACGGCGTCGGCGCCCGCTGAGACCCAGCAGCACCAGCGCGATCACGATCGGCACGTACACGAACACGTCGGCGACGCCGAGGACCTCGCCCAGCAGCAGCGATGCTCCCAGCACGAGCACCGGCTCGAGGTACGACAGCAGGCCGAACAGCGACAGCGGCAGCAGCCGGGAGGCGAGGATGTAGCAGATCATCGCCACCGCACTCAGGATCGCCATGAGCAGAACGGATGGCCAGGTCGTCGGGATGCCGCGATCGGGATCGGCGGCATAAGGCACGACGAGCACGACGACGGCGGGCACCACGAGCAGGATGATCTCGATGAAGAACACCTGCATCGAATCGATGCCGGTCCAGCGGCGCAAAGCGAAGTAAATCGGATAGAGCCCGGCGATGATCAGCACCGGCCAGTTCACGCCGCCGGCGATGATCGCCTGCGCGAGGACGCCCACCACGGCCACGGCGACGGCCCACCACTGCAGCGGGCGCAAGCGGTCGTGGAAGAAGATGCGTCCCACGACGACCATCACCAGCGGCAGCAGGAAGTACCCGAACGCGATGTCCTGCGCGTGCCCGTTGGCGGGGCCCCACATGAACACCCACAGCTGCACCCACATGATGGCGGCGTTGAGGAGCACGATCACGATCAGTTTCGGGCTGCGCGCGATGCGCTTCGTGATGGTCTTCAGCCTCCGTCGCGCACTGGTCGATGCGTGCACCGCGCCGAGGGCGAGCAGGAGGAACAGCACCCTCCATGCCGTGGTCTCCGCCGGCGTGAAGCCATCGAGATGCCCACCGAGCAGGCTGATCGCGCCGAACAGGACGGATGCCAGAACGGATGCCGCGACACCGCGCCCGGCGATCGAGGAGAAGTCAGAACGAGTGATGAGACCAGACTATTCGGGGTGCGGGGGCTGCGGTCGCACCGTCGTCATGCTGGCATGCTGCTGGAGACGTGCCATGCGCCGCGGCGCACGATCTTCTCCAGTTCGTGTGCGCGCGAGGTGAAGTCATCGGTCGCAGTCGACAGCGACACCGCGCCGACTGTGCGACCCGACCGGGATCGAATCGGGGCGGCGATGCACGCCAGGTGCGGCATGTACTCATCGACTTCGACGGCCAGCTGCTGCGCGCGCACCTCATCGAGCTGAGCGCGCAGCCCCGCCTCGCTCGTGACGGACCTCGGCCCGATGCGCGGGGCCCCATGGCGCTCGAAGTACCTGCGCAGCTCGGCATCATCGCGCTCTGTGAGCATGATCTTCCCGAAAGCAGTGACGTGAGCGGCCTCAGTGAAACCCACGTGCAACTGACCGATGCGAGGGTGCTGCGGAGAGTCGGCGACGTGCGCCACCGCGATGTCGTCGCCGCGGAACACCGTCAGGTACGCCGGGGCATGGGCCGCGTCATGCATTCCGGCGAGGATACCCCGCACCTCTGCCGTCGCCACCAGCTGGGTGCGCACCGCGCGACCGAGATCGTCGACCGCGCGCCCCAGGATGTAACGAGCGGCCTCGGTGCGCACGAGATAGTCGCGCTCAGCGAGGGTGCTCAGCAGGCGATAGATCGTCGCCTTCGATAGGCCCAGCCGTTCGGCGAGTTCGCCAGCCGTGAGTCCGCCCGGGGAGTTGCCAACGGCATCCAGCAGTCGCAGCGCGCGGTCGGCCGACCGGATCCCGCCCGCCTCCTCCGCACCGATGGTGGCCATGCTTCATCCTAGGCACGCGATGACGAGGAAGATGCGGCTTCTCGGCGACGGATTCGCGCAGGGTGAGAACGAGACTCGCTTCAGCTCACGGCAGCGCAGACTCTGGGCAAGACGAAAGGAGCCATCATGGCCGACAGGATTCTGATCATCACCGGCGACGCCGCCGAAACGCTCGAGGTGTACTACCCGTACCACCGTCTGCAGGAAGCCGGGTACGAGGTGGACATCGCCGCTCCGGAGAAGCGCACGCTGCAGTTCGTCGTGCACGACTTCGTCGACGGGTTCAGCACCTACACCGAGAAGCTCGGGCACACCTGCGATGCCGACATCGCGCTCAGTGACGTGAACCCGGAGGACTACATCGCCGTCGTCGTTCCCGGTGGGCGTGCTCCCGAGTACCTTCGCAACGACATCGACGCGCAGCGCATCGTGCGGCACTTCTTCGAGAAGAACGCACCGGTGGCGTCCACCTGTCACGGTCCCCTGCTGCTGGCGGCATCCGGTGTTCTGGACGGTCGAACCTCCTCTGCATACCCGGAGCTCGCCGTGGATGTCACTACTGCCGGCGGCGTCTTCGAGAACGGTGGGGCGGTCGTCGACGGCAACCTCGTCACCTCGCGCGCCTGGCCCGACAACGGCACCTGGATGAAGGCGTTCCTCGAGGTGCTCCAGGCGTCCTGAGCACGGCGCTCGCTCGCCGTCTGGCGGTAAGCGCCGATGTCGATCGCAGTCATCGTGGAGTTGGAACCAGATGAAAGCAGCCCCTCACCGGGGATCTAAAATCCCTGGTGAGGGGCTGCTTTCATTCGCGTGCGCGAGGGGGGACTTGAACTGACCTCGACCCCCTCGCGCCGCGAAACTCGGT
>JBQDFB010000069.1:0-5686 GCA_052085045.1 Microbacteriaceae bacterium
CCGGACGGCAGCAGCACGTTCATGCGAAAGCCCTCATCGGTGCGCTCGGCCACGACATCTCCGCCGTGCGCGCGGGCCAGGCCGCGGGCGATCGACAGGCCGAGCCCAGCGCCAGAGGCCACGGCGTCATCCACGGTCGTGGTGCGCGCAGCATCCTCTCGCCAGCCGACGTCGAACATGCGGTCGAGGTCTTCCATCGCGACCCCGGCGCCGTGATCGAGCACACCGAGCACGAGGCGCCCGCCGTCGATCTCGGTGGCCGAGATGACGATCTCGCTGCCCGACGGCGCATGGCGCACCGCATTCGTGAGCAGGTTCACCACGATGCGTCCGAGATGATGCGGGTCCGCCCACAGCACATGCCCGGCGATGCCGCGCTCGACGATCCGCACGCCGTGCCGCTGTGCAGCGGGCGCGACATCGGCGACAGCATCCGAGACGACATCGAGCAGGTCCACCTGCTGCGTGCGCAACTGCACCGCACCCGAGGTCAGCGTCGAGAGCTCGAAGAGGTCATCGACCATCCGGCTCATCGTCTCGACCTGGGCGCGCACCTCGCCGGCGAAGCGCTCCGGCGACTCCGAAACGCCGCCCTCGATGGTCTCGGCGAGCGCGCGGACGGCGGTGAGCGGCGTGCGCAGATCGTGGGCGATCCAGGCGAAGAACCTCCGCCGGGCCGAGTCGAGCTGCTCGAGTTCGCGGCGCGCAGCATCCAGTTTGGTCGAGACCGCGGCCAGCTGGGCCGACAGATCATCCAGTTCGCGCGAGCCGGTCCGCTGCGCCTCGACCGCGCCGCCGTCGCCGATCCGCTCGAGCGACGACGAGAAGCGGCTGACCGATGACCGCACGGCGCGCGCCATGACGACCGCGACGAGCACGCCGAGCAGAAGCGAGGCCCCCACGACGTACACGAGCACGGTGAGGTCGTGCTCGGAGATGTACATCTGCACCGAGATCGCGAGGACGGATGCCGCCATCGCCGCCACCCCGGCACTGGACACCACGATCAACTGAGCACGCAGGGAGTGTCGACGCAGAACGCGCACGAGAAGCAGTGCGATCACCGCGACGACGGCCGCGCACAGCAGGCTGGTCAGAACGATGATCGCGATATCGCCCGCGGTGAGAGCCATCATGCGAGCGCTCCGATCGGGCTGAACCGGTACCCGACGCCCCATTCGGTGCGCAGATATCGCGGATCCTGCGGGTCGACCTCGATCTTCTCCCGCAGACGACGCACGTGCACGGTGACCGTCGACGGCTCGCCGACCGTCCAGCCCCACACCTCGCGAAGGATCTCGTCGCGAGCCAGCGTGCGATCGGGATTGCGCACGAGAAACACCAACAGTTCGTACTCGCGCCCGGTGAACGCCGTCTCGACACCGCGGACGAGCACCCGGCGCCTGGTCAGATCGATGTGGAGGTCGCCGGCGATCAGCTCGCCGCGCGCAGCCTCGGCGCTGCGGGCGCGGCGCACCATGGCGCCGATGCGCAGCAGCAGCTCGCGCATCGAGAACGGTTTGGCGAGGTAGTCGTCGGCACCGGACTCGAGGCCGTCGATGCGGTCCTCGACCTGCCCGAGGGCCGTGAGCATCATGATCGGCACGTCAGACGTGGCGCGCACCTCACGGCACAGTTCGTCGCCGCTGATGCCCGGCAGCATCCGATCGACGATGACGACGTCAGGGATGCCGGCCGCCAGCGCCGCGCGCGCCGAGACGCCGTCGCCGTACTCCGAGACCGCGTAGCCGTTGGCTCGGAGGTAGGCGCCGACCGCCGCACGAACGGTCGGGTCATCCTCCACGACCACGACGCTCGGCGTTTCGTCCATGCCGTCGACCCTAGCCGCGGCGCGCGCCTGCACCGCGTGCTTCTTACGGTTCTGAAAGGTCTTCCTTCAGCGGCGGCCGGGGTTCGTAGCGTTCTTGGCATCACATCCGATGCGGCACTCGCCGCTCACGAACAGGAGAATCCCCATGCGCAAGATGGCACTCGCCGCCACCGCAGCCCTGGCGCTCGCGCTGACGCTCACCGCCTGCAGCTCGGCCGAGATGGATGCCGAGCCGATGTCCGACTCGTCGATGACGCAGGAATCATCGATGCCCTCCGACAGCGACATGTCCGAAGCCTCGACCGAGATGACCGGAGACTTCATGGGCTTCAACGACAAGGCGGTCATGGGCTCGGCGACCGTGACGGACGACGAGCTGACGCTCTCGGAGTTCTCGTCCGACGAGGGCCCCGACCTGCACGTCTACCTCACCAACGGAACCGACGAGGCCGCGGTCACCGCCGGCACGATGATCGACACCGTCGCATTCGACGCCGCTTCGCAGACGTTCGATCTGTCTGGTGTCGACGCGTCCGGCTTCACGCACGTCGTGATCCACTGCGACAAGGCCAAAGCGGTGTTCGGCGCCGCTGAGTTGTCATGACGACTCGGCCGCACTGGACTCTCGCCGCGTCGCTCATCAGCGGCGCGGCGAGAGTCGCCCTCGGGGTGCTCTGGCTGATCCAGGGCGTAGTCAAGTACCGCGCCGGCTTCGGCGCCGCCGACATCCAGCTCGTCGTCGACAGCACGGCGAGCAACAGCAGGGCTCCGTGGTGGTTCTCCCCCATCGGGGGATTCATGGATGCTGCGCCCGGACTGTTCGGCATCGTGATGCCCGCGCTGGAGGTGCTGCTCGGCATCCTGCTCATCGCCGGCATCCTGACCCCTCTGGCGGCCTTCGCATCGATCGGAACCCTGATGCTCTACTGGGGTGCCGACCAGCTGGCCACGCAGTATCCGGTGATGGTCGTGCTCTCGGCCGTCGTGCTGCTAGTGCCCGGGGCAGGGCGGTTCGGGGTCGATGGCTGGTGGCGGCGGCCCGGCCGGGATGTCGGTGGCCGCACGTAGCCTGCCGATATGGATGCCGAAGCAGCACTGCGAGGACTCATGACCGCCATCGACGAGAGGCGATGGGACGATCTCGCGGGCTTTCTGCATCCGGAATTCACCTGCCGCCTCGTGCACACTGGCGAATCATTCGACCGCGAGGATTGGATCCTCTTCAACCGCGACTATCCGGGGTTCGAGCATCTGACGATCGAGGAGATCGTCGCCGGTCCGACCGAGGCCGCGTGCCGAACCCATGTCACCGGCCGCGATGCCGCCGGAGCTCAGCACTTCGAATGCGCGAGCTTCGTCCGAGTGCGAGAAGGCCTCATCGTGCAGCTCACCGAGGTGTGGACCGATGTCGAGCAGCAGGCGCCGCCCGGAACCCGCCCTGCCTCGAAGTGAGGGTTACTCCTGCTTGCTGAACGCGCCGCGCAGCGCCAGGTAGACGACCACGGCGACGACGGCGACCACCGCGAGCTTGGCGATGAACCACAGCACGCTGAACAGGACGCTGACGAGGGTCCATGCGATGATCACGGCGACGACGACGCCGACGATGGTCCACAGGCTGGTCTTGTTCACACTTCCAGCGTAACCGCCGCCCGCACCCCGGCAACGATCATCGCGAGCCCCGCATCGAAGGACGCTGGCTCGTCGACCTGAGACGGAGCGAGATCGGCGGATGCATCCGCCGCGCCGACGACCGCCGCGTGCAACCGCTGCTGCTCATGGAACGTGTAGCCGATCACGTAGTGCACGATGGTGTCGGCGGCGACCTCGGCCGCAGCATCCGCCAGTCCGATTTCGCGGGCCGCACGCACCAGCGCGGCGCGGGCTGGCAGTTCGAGCAGGCCGAGCGCGAGCGAACTGGAGACGATCTCAGCGCCGTCCTGGTGCGCCAGCAGGCGATTGCGCAGGCCGCGTGCGATCGCCGCGGCATCCTCGCCGCGCCCCTCCGACGCGGAACCGACGATCTGCGCACTCACCGCCGCGAGCAGTGCCTGTTTGTTCGGGAAGTGCCAGTACAGCGCGCTGACCTGCACGTCGACCTCGTCGGCGATGCGGCGCATCGAGAGACCCGGTAGGCCGCTGTCGGCCAGCACGCGCATGGCCGCGGCGACGACGGCGGGCTTGTCATTGCGAGCGGATGCTGGTGCGGCATGCATCCTGCTACTCTACCGAACAGTGTTCTGTAGAACAGTGTTCAAGAGAGCGCTGCCAATGCTTCAGGAGGAACCATGTCCGCACCCGCCGCCCATCTCGACCGCGTCCCCGTCCTGGCCGACCTCATCCGCGCCGGCTCGCCGCACAGCGCGCGCATCCGCGATGTGATCCTCACGCTCGCCGGTACGGCGTTCATCACCGTCGCCGGGTTCATCGTCATCCCACTGCCGTTCACACCGGTGCCGCTCTCGCTCGCCACCTTCGCCGTGCTGCTGACCGGAGCCGCCCTCGGCCCGCTCCGCGGCGGCCTGAGCGCCGGGGTTTACCTCGCGCTCGGCCTCGTTGGGGTGCCGCTGTTCGCGAACGGTTCGTCGGGGTGGGCGTTCTCGTCGTTCGGGTACATCCTCGGCTACGTCGCCGCGACTCTGCTCGTCGGCATCCTGGCCCGGCATCGCTCCGACCGCACCGTCTGGTCGACCCTCGGTCTCGCGACCCTCGGAACGCTTGCGATCTACGCGTTCGGCGTGCCGTGGCTCGCGGCATTCCTCGGCGTCGATCTCGCCACCGCGCTGATGCTCGGCGTCGTGCCGTTCCTCATCGGCGACGCGATCAAGATCGCCGGGATGTCCGCACTGCTGCCGGCGACCTGGCGCATCGTCGACCGCACGCGGCGCTGACGTTCGCCCGCGCGCCCGCCGGCCTCGAGAATCACTTTCCTGCACGAGACTCAGCCCGAGCGCGCGATTCTCATGCGGCGAACTGATTCTCGCGGGTATGCGTGCACTGCTATGGTGACCCCGAGCTCTATCGGGGGAGGGGTGAAGACGTGCTGGACGTGTCCGTCCTCGGATCTGTGAAGGCCAGCACCAGGGGGCGAGAACATCCGCTCGGGGGTGCGAAGCAACGCGGTCTTCTCGCGCGCCTGGTGGTGTCGCGCGGCCGCGCACTCCCGACTGAGCGTCTGATCGATGAGCTCTGGGACGAGCCCCCGCGCGATCCGGCGCATGCGCTCCAGGCCCGAGTCTCCCGACTGCGCTCGGCCGTGCCCATCGAGATCGAATGGCTCGACGGCGGGTACCGGATCGATCCGGCCGACATCCAAACGGATGCTGCGCGGTTCGAGCACCTCCTGCAGCTCGGTGGCACATCGCTGGCCGACGGCGACTTTCCGCAGGCCGCTGCGCTGATCGGCGACGGACTCGACCTGTGGAACGGCACGCCGTTCTCCGGTCTGCACGATCTGACCGCATTGCGCGTCGAGTCCGTGCGGCTCGAGAAGCTCTGGGCGTCAGCGATGGCAGACCGCATCGACCTCGATCTCGCCCTCGGACGCAGCGCCCCGGTCGTCTCCGAACTTCACGCGCTGCTCGAGGAGAACCCGCTCGCAGAACGCCACTGGAGTCAGCTGATCGCCGCGCTGTACTGCGATGGACGCATCCAGGAAGCACTCGACGCGTTCTCCCGTGCCCGCGCCACCTTCGCCGAGCAACTGGGGGTCGAGCCGAGCAGCGAGCTCAGCCGACTGCACTTGGGTGTGCTTCAGGATCAACCGCCGGCGTCGCTACTGCGCCTTTCGAGCACGACACTCGCCGAGGCGCAGGCAGGCAAGGTCGACGCCGCGATCGCGGATGCCCCGGTGCA
>JBQDFB010000069.1:5786-9056 GCA_052085045.1 Microbacteriaceae bacterium
CTGTGCTGCTGGTCGACAACGTCGAACAGCTCGATGAGGCATCCCTCTTCGTCATCAGCCAGCTCATTCGCAACTCACGCCTGCCGATGATCCTCACCGCCACCGATCTCGAGGGTGCTCCCGACGACATCCGAGCTCTGTACGACAGCGGCGATATCGGTGAGATCACCGTCGCACCGCTCACCTCGGACGATGCCGACGAGCTCGTGCTGCACACCATCGGCGGTGCGCTCACCCCCGCATCTCGTCCCCGCATCTTCTCACTGGCGCAGGGCAACCCGCTGCACCTGCGCGAGATCCTCACCGCATCGGTGAACGAGAACCGTCTCGTGCGCACCGAGCACGGCTGGGAGCTGCAGGACGAACCCGCCTCGACGAAGCGGCTCACTCAACTCGTCGGCGAGCGCTACGGCGGCCTCGACGACGCCACTATCGAAGCCGCCGCGAAGATCGCCATCGCCGGAGAGCACCCGGTCTCGGCACTGGAGAACGCCGAACGGCGGATGCTGGCACGCGCAGGTGTCGTGGACTATTCGGCTCCGGGCTGGCTCCGGCTCTCGCATCCGCTCGACGGCGAGTTCCTCCGCGGTCGATGCAGTGACGCACTGTGGCGAGAACTGTCGCTGGAAGTGCTCGACGTGCTCCGCAGCGACGAAGCTGCCGCATTCCCCGCTGTCCGCCGCCGCGCACAGATTCTCATGCTCGACCTCGGCGAACCCGTCGAGGTCGAGGCCAGCCTGGAGCTCGCACAGTACGCGCTCGGTGCGTTCGACGAGCGCCTCGCCCTGCGCGCGGCGGCAGCGGTCATCGACATCGAGCCCGACAACACCGACGCCCACCGGATCGCCGGCATCGCGGCATCCATGCTGGGTGATCCCGACGCGGCTGCCGCGCACTTCGCGACCGCTGAGCGCACGGCGACAGCGCCCGATGAGCAGACCGCGGCGGCGCTCGCCCACGCGCAGCACATCGGTCTGCGCCACCACGACGCTCCCGCCGCCCTCGCCATCATCGAACGGGTGCTCGACGCGATGGACGATCCGGTCGAGATCGCCCACCTGCAGCGCGATGCGCTGCGCTGGTCGGTGATTGCCGGGCAGACTCGTGAAATCGCTGACGCTCCGGGAGACACCACCAACGCGGTGGCCGTTCGCGGCCTCATCACTGCGGCGAATGCCGGCGCCGTCACCGGCCCCCTCGAAGATGCCACCCTGGCTCTGCAGCGCCTGCGCCACGCGCCGACCGAAATCATCGCCCTGGTTCCCGGTGGGGCATCGCTCATCGAACTCATCGCGATCATGGCACTGTCGAATACCGGCGATATCACGGCCACCCGGCGCCGCTTCGACGAGGCCATCGACGACACCGACGTGCACGCGCCTGAAGCCCTCGGCAGTTGGGAGTACGGGCTCGCCCTCATCGACCTGCTGTGCGGCGACGTGCAAGACGCGTATGAGCGGGCAGCCGCTGCTGCCGTGCACCTTGAATGGCGCGACACGTCAGGGCTGTTCCCCGCGGCTCTCGCACTCGCCGGCGGCACAGCTCTCGCCGCCGGCCACGCCGATGAAGCAGAGGCGCGCTTCGATGCCGTCCCTCCAGCCGCCGACACCGACCCCAAGGTCGTCATGCTCCGGGCGTGGGCCGACGCATGGCGCGAGAACTGTGCCGGTCGAAGGGAGGCCGCCGCGCGCCTGCTGCTCGATTCGGCGCGCTGGCTGCTGGCAGCCCAGCACACCTTCTTCGCCGGGCTGCTGGCGCACTGTGCGGTGAAGGCGATCGCCGCCACCGGTGGCACCGACGCCCTGAACGACGCGATCGCCGTGCTGAAGGAAGCCAGCACGATCGGCCACGGTGGCCTGTTGGCGTTTCTGGTGCGCCACGCGGTGGTGACAGCATCCGGAGACCTCATCGCCCTCGACGAGGTCGCCCGAGAAGCCGAAACGCTCGGGATGCTGTCAACCGCCTTCGATATCTGGCTGACGCTGGGGCGGTCCGACCATTCTGCAACGGCGGGGCGGTCGCTGGCGCTGTGGTCGAACCCGGTTACTCCGCCTCTTCATTCGGGATGATGTAGCCCACCCTCGTCGGCGAGCCCTCTTCACCCATGATGCTCACATTGACGCCGAGCGAACCCTTCTTATAACCGGCACTGACCAGCTGTTCCATATCGGTGAATGCCACTTCTTCCCAGTCGGCGAAGTCTGACTTCACCTGTGCGGCGACTTCGCCCATATTCCGCGGATCCTCCACGACCACCATCGTGCCCTCGGGCATCGTCATGCTCTGAAGAATGTTGTCGGAGACCAGGGGTATCTCCTCGGGGAAGCCCTCGGGCAGCCCGCCGAGCTCGATACCCGCCTCGCCGCCGGTCATCCCCTCGATGAGCTCTTCTGCCGTATTCTTCGCCGTCTCCTCACTCGCCTGCTCAACGATGGCATCGAGCGGATTGGCGAAGCATCCGGTCAGCATCACGGTGACGACGATGGCGAGCGCGCCGCCAGCCGCTCGAGCGGGGGCGGACCTGCGCCTCATTGTTTCTCCCATAATTTTCCTTCTCTCAGGGCGCTCCGACCGGCCCTCTGCGCACATTCCAGCACCGTACGCTCACACGCGGCTCACGCGAGGTGCCGCCCTGACGCACGTGAGCGATCTGTGAGCGACGCCTGGTTGCATGTCGATGCACAGCGACAATGCACACACAGCGCATCGGCAAGGGGAGACCATGGAAATCTACTCAGGCATGCTCGCCGCCTATATGGCAGCACTCGTCGGCATGATCATCGTCGGCGTACTCGTCTACGCCATCACGGCATTCTTCATGTCCAAGCTCTTCGCGAAGGCAGGAGTGCAGGGAACGTGGCGGGCATGGGTGCCCGTGTACAACTTCATGGTGTTCTTCAAGCTCGGCGACCTCAGCCCCTGGCTCGTGCTCTACTGCTTCGGCGGATCGATCCTGCTCAGCTGGATCGGCATCGGGTTCATCTTCTCGCTGGCGCTGTTCGTCGGCGGCGGCGTGGCCGCGTACCGCATCGGTATGAAGCTCGGCAAAGAGACGGGATTCGTCGCCTTCTGGCTGATCTCGCCGGTGTGGCTGGGCATCGTCGCCTACGGCAAGGAGCAGTGGAACACCGCCGTGGCACCCGCGCAGTGGGCGGGCAACGCATTCCTCGCCGACCGCACCGTGTGGGACGGGGTTCCGGTGCAGACCTCGGGCGTGGTTCCGCCGGTGGCTGGTGAGACCGCCGCGCCGGGGAACCCGGCGGTCTGATG
>JBQDFB010000070.1:0-8836 GCA_052085045.1 Microbacteriaceae bacterium
GTGTGCTCGACCTGGATGCGCGGGTTCATCTCGATGAAGACGACCTCGCCCGTGCGCTCCCCCGCCGTCTCCAGCAGGAACTCCACCGTGCCGGCGTTCTCGTAACCGATCGAGCGGGCGAAGGCGATGGCATGACTGTGCAGCGCGGTGCGGATGCTGTCGTCGAGGTTCGGCGCGGGAGCGATCTCGACGACTTTCTGGTGACGGCGCTGCACGGAGCAGTCGCGTTCGAACAGGTGCACGGTCTCGCCGGTCTTGTCGGCGACGATCTGCACCTCGATGTGGCGCGGCCGGATCACCGCCTGCTCGAGGAACATGCGCGGGTCTCCGAATGCACTCTCGGCCTCACGCATGGCCTCGGCGAGGGCCGGAGCGAGTTCGCTCTTCGATTCGACACGGCGCATCCCGCGCCCGCCACCACCGGCGACGGCCTTCGCGAACAGCGGAAAGCCGATCTCGTCGGCTTGGGCGACGAGGCCGTCGACGTCGTCGGAGGCTTCGGTCGAGCGCAGGACGGGCACGCCCGCCTCGATCGCGTGGCGCTTCGCCTCGACCTTGTTCCCAGCCATCTCGAGCACGTTCGACGGCGGGCCGATGAAGACGATCCCGGATGCTGCGGCCCGCTCGGCGAGGTCGGGGTTCTCGGAGAGGAATCCGTACCCCGGGTAGATCGCGTCGGCGCCGGACTCGCGGGCGACGCGGATGATCTCGTCCACGTCGAGGTAGGCGCGGACCGGGTGTCCTCGTTCGCCGATCTGGTACGCCTCATCCGCTTTCAGCCGGTGCTGCGAGCCGCGGTCCTCGTACGGGAACACCGCGACGGTTCGCGCGCCCATCTCGAACGCCGCACGGAATGCGCGGATCGCGATCTCACCGCGATTGGCCACAAGGATCTTCTGGAACATGCACACCTCTGATAGCTCGATGTGCGGCACTGTCGACGCACACGGGGCGGGGCTGAGTGTGCTCCAAGCCTAGAGGAAGGTAACGTTGTCTCCGTGCACGTACTCAGCGTCAGCTCTCTCAAAGGCGGTGTCGGTAAGACGACCGTGACCCTCGGCCTGGCCTCAGCGGCCTTCGCCCGGGGCATCCGCACCCTCGTCGTCGACCTCGATCCGCAGTCAGACGTCTCGACCGGGATGGACATCCAGGTCGCCGGACGACTGAACATCGCCGATGTGCTCGCCAATCCCAAGGAGAAGGTGGTCCGCCAGGCGATCACCGCCAGCGGTTGGGCGAAGGTGCATCCCGGAACCATCGACGTGCTCATCGGCAGTCCATCGGCGATCAACTACGACGGCCCGCACCCGAGTGTGCGCGACGTCTGGAAGCTCGAAGAGGCGCTGGCCGCCGTCGAGGCCGATTACGACCTCGTGCTCATCGACTGCGCTCCCTCGTTGAACGCGCTCACCCGCACGGCCTGGGCCGCCAGTGACCGCGTCATGGTCGTCACAGAGCCCGGTCTGTTCTCCGTCGCCGCCGCTGACCGAGCACTGCGCGCGATCGAGGAGATCCGTCGGGGCCTGTCACCGCGACTGCAGCCGCTCGGGATCGTCGTGAACCGTGTTCGACCGCAGTCGATCGAGCACCAGTTCCGCATCAAAGAGCTGCGCGACATGTTCGGGCCGCTCGTGCTCTCACCGCAGCTGCCAGAGCGCACGTCCCTGCAGCAGGCACAGGGCGCCGCGAAGCCGCTGCACATCTGGCCGGGCGACTCCGCTCAGGAGCTCGCCGGCGACTTCGACCAGCTGCTGGATCGCATCATCCGCACCGGCCGTGTGCCCGTGCAGGAAGTCGGCGCGCAGGCCTGAGTCGCCCCCGTTTCGACTCGTCGCTGCGCTCCTCGCTCAACGCGTTTCGTCGCGGTCGCCTGCGGCTCCCTTGCTCAACGACCCGCGAAAACACGACGGGCGTTCGCTTCTTCAACGCTACCCGTGGGGATCCGGTGGCCGGGCGTTGAGCGAGCGTCAGCGAGACGAAACGGGTTGAGCGAGCGCAGCGAGTCGAAGCCTCGACCTCGACCCGGCTACGCGGTGCGCTTCGCGCGCCGCGCCGACAGCTCGTCGACCGGGTCGGGAGCTGTGGGGTCGAACTCGACCAGTGTGGTCTCAACCTCGCGCAGCACCTTGCCCACGGCGATGCCGAACACGCCCTGGCCGCGACTGACGAGGTCGATGACCTCGTCGTTCGAGGTGCACAGGTACACCGAAGCACCGTCGCTCATCAGCGTGGTGCCCGCGAGATCGCGGATGCCGGCGGCACGGAGCTGCTCGACGGCCGTGCGGATCTGCTGCAACGAGATGCCGGTGTCGAGCAGCCGTTTGACGAGCTTGAGCACCAGAATGTCGCGGAAGCCGTAGAGGCGCTGCGACCCGGAGCCGCTCGCACCGCGCACCGTGGGCTCGACGAGTTCAGTGCGCGCCCAGTAATCGAGCTGACGATAGGTGATGCCGGCCGCGCGGGCGGCGACGGCGCCACGATAGCCGACCTCGTCGTCCATGGCGGGAAGACCGTCCGTGAAGAGGAGTTCGGTCACGAACTGCGGGTCGCCTGCACGCTCATCCGCACTCATATGACTTCCTCTCTGATGGCTTATCCCCCACGCTAGAGCAGTGCCCGACCCCGGGCAACGACATCCGCATCGGGTCGAAGGTGTGTCGCAACCTGTTCGTTACGAAAGTGGCGGGCACTACGAGAGAACGCGGCTGAGTGCCTCACCGACGAACACCGCGCGCACCTCACCGATCTTCGTGGCGAGTTCCGGTGCCATCTCGCGCGCCTTGCCCCGCGAGGTGGCGTCGGTCCTGCGCAGCAGCGCCGACATAGCCGATTCGATCAGTGACACCTCGCGCTCCGCGCTCTGCCGCAGGGTGCGCAGATGACGCGGCTCAATGCCGTGCCGATCGAGGGCAACCAACCCACGCAGCAGCGTGACAGTCGATTCCGGATAGGTCTCGGCCGCAGCGATGATGCCGGTGCTGATGGCGTCGTTGAGGATCTGCGGCCCCGCCCCGGCCGCAGAAAGCAGCTCATCGCGTCGATACCGGCGCGGCGCCGGTGCGATCGACTGCGGCGGAGCGAAAGACAGGCCCGTGTCGCCGTTGGCGTCGGCTTCGTCGAGCTGCTCACGGATGACGCTGAGCGGCAGATAGTGATCGCGCTGGAGCGTGAGCCCGAGCCGCAGCCTCTCGATGTCGGACTGCGAGAACTTCCGGTACCCGGACTCGGTGCGCGAGGGGGTGACGATGCCCTGCACCTCGAGGAAGCGCAGCTTGCTCGAGGTGAGATCAGGGAAATCCGGCGTCAGCCTGGCGAGCACCTGACCAATACTCAGAAGCCCCGCGGACGCTGAGCGATCGCGGGCCGGAAGTGCCGCCATCACTCAGGCGCCGCGGCGAGATCGACGGGTGAGACGAAGAAGTTCAATCGGAACTTGCCGACACGCAGTTCATAGCCGTTGGCCAGAGCACTGCGGTCGACGCGCTCGCCGTTGACATAGGTGCCGTTGAGTGAACGCTGGTCGACGATCTCGAATGCGCTGCCCGAACGGGTGATCTCGGCGTGACGGCGGGAGACGGTGACGTCGTCGAAGAAGATGTCCGCCTCGGGGTGCCGTCCGATCGTCGTGACGTCGGTATCGAGGAGGTAACGCGCGCCGGCCAGAGCGCCGGAGCGGACCAGCAGCAGCGCGGAGCCGGAGGGAAGCGCGGCGATGGCCGCCTGCTCAACGTCGGTGAGCTCGGCGCCGAAGGGCACGAAGGAAAGGTCGGAGTCGTGTCCGAACGTCTGTGTGGCGTCGCTCCGCTGCTCTCCGTCGCGGTGAATAGCCGCGTCACGCGCCGATCGGCTCTCAAAATCTGTCACGGTGGCCCTCCTTCCGATCCAGACTAACGGATCGGCTGGCCCACGAGCGAGGGTGTGTGCGACACAGCGGGTACACATCGCCATTTCCTATGGTTGAGTTGTGCGCACCCTCACGATCTCCCGCTCAGCCGCCCCCCTCGCCACCGCCGCGACACTGCTCGTCGCGTTCGTGCTCCTGTTCGCCTGGCCGCAGTCCGCGGCCGCGCACGACACCCTCATCGACTCCACTCCCGCCGCCGATTCGACCGTGGACACACTGCCGGACGAGCTCACCCTGACGTTCAGCGCCGTACCGATCGGCGGGGAAGGCTCAACAGAGGTCGTCGTGACCGATGCCACCGGCGAGTCCGTCACAGACGGCGCCGCCGCACTCGACGGCGCCATGGTGACCCAGCCGCTCGCCGCCGAGGCAGATGCTGGCGAATACCACGTGATCTGGAAGATCGTCTCCAGCGACGGGCATCCCACCTCGGGAGAATTCACCTTCACCGTGACGACGAGCACACTGACCTCTGATCCCTCCGCTGAGCCCTCCGCCGCCCCCACCGGCGAGGAGACCGTCAGCCCGACGCCCGATGAGACGCAGTCGGCCGATGCATCCGAGGATCCGAACATGGAGTCCCCGGCCGCGTTCTCTCCCGGCTGGCTCATCGGCGGCGCCGTCGTGGTGTTGATCGTGGTGATCCTGCTGTTCCTTCTGCTGCGCCGTCGCAAGCCCGCCGATTCCGAATCGGACGACCCGGCAGAGCGCTAGGCTTAAGGCATGCCACACTACGACGTCGTCATCCTCGGCGCGGGCCCCGGCGGTTACGTCGCCGCAGTCCGCAGCGCACAGCTCGGACTGTCCACCGCGATCATCGAAGAGAAGTACTGGGGAGGTATCTGCCTCAACGTCGGCTGCATCCCCTCCAAGTCACTCCTGAAGAACGCCGAGCTCGCCCACACCCTGAACCACAAGGCTGATTTCTTCGGCATCTCGGGTGACTTCACCATCGACTTCGGCAAGGCGTTCGACCGCTCGCGCGAGGTCGCCGATGGTCGGGTCAAGGGCATCCACTTCCTGATGAAGAAGAACAAGGTGACCGAGTACGACGGCCGTGGCACCTTCACCGGACCGAAGGCGATCTCGGTCGCGAAGTCCGACGGCTCCACAGAAGAGGTCACGTTCGACAACGTCATCATCGCCACCGGCTCGACGGTGCGGCTGCTGCCGGGCGTCGAGCTCAGCGAGAACGTCGTCACCTTCGAGGAGCAGATCCTCAGCCGCGAGCTGCCCGAGTCGATCGTCATCGTCGGCGCCGGCGCCATCGGCATGGAGTTCGCGTACGTCCTGACGAACTACGGCGTCAAGGTCACGATCATCGAGTTCCTCGACCGCGCTCTCCCCAACGAGGACGCCGACGTGTCGAAGGAGATCACCAAGCAGTACAAGAACTACGGCGTCGACATCCTCACCTCCACCAAGGTCGAGAAGGTCGTCGACAACGGCTCCTCTGTCACCGTCACCTACACGGGCAAGGATGGCCAGCAGGCCTCGCTCGACGCCGGCAAGGTGCTCATGTCGGTCGGGTTCGCCCCGAACGTCGAGGGCTACGGACTCGACAAGACCGGCGTCGCCCTCACCGAGCGCGGCGCGATCGATATCGACGACCACATGAAGACGAACGTCGACGGCATCTACGCCATCGGCGACGTCACGATGAAGCTGCAGCTCGCGCACGTCGCCGAGGCGCAGGGCGTCGTGGCGGCAGAGACCATCGGCGGCGCCGAGACGCAGACCCTCGGCGACTACCGCATGATGCCGCGTGCAACGTTCTGCTCGCCGCAGGTCGCCTCGTTCGGCCTCACCGAGCAGCAGGCCAAGGACGAGGGGCACGACGTCAAGGTCGTCACCTTCCCGTTCATGGCCAACGGCAAGGCGCACGGCTTGGGCGAGCCCGTCGGGTTCGTGAAGATGATCGCCGACGCCGAGCATCTCGAGCTGCTCGGCGCCCACATGATCGGTCCGGATGTCTCCGAGCTCCTCCCCGAGCTGACGCTGGCTCAGAAGTGGGATCTCACTGCTCTCGAACTCGCGCGCAACGTGCACACGCACCCGACGCTGTCGGAGGCGCTGCAGGAGGGCTTCCACGGCCTGGCCGGCCACATGATCAACTTCTGAGGTCTTCGAGCGTCTCGGCGACGACCTGCGCGACGACCTCGGCCACGGCCGCCCGCTCTGCGGGAACCAGCCCGATGCGGGTGCGGCGGTCGAGGACGTCGTCCGCGTCGAGCGCGCCCTCCGCGCGCACGGCGAAGGCGACCTCGGCCCGCGCGACATCGATACCCTCGGCTACGCGCTCGGCGCCTCCGGGTCCTCCGGCCGCGAGAACGGATGCCGCTTCCGCACCGTAACGCGCGCGAAGCGCTGCCGACGGGCGACGGGCAGCGCCGGCATCCGCGATCGGCACCGGCGAGTCGGGCGCGCCGACGAGCGGCAGGTGATCGGTGCGGCATCCGGGGGCGTCGAGCCCTGCCTGCTGAAGTGCGAGATCGACGGCGTCCTTCGCCATGGCGCGATATGTCGTCAGCTTTCCGCCCAGAATGCCGATGGTCCCGTTCGACGACACCTCGACGCGGTGGCGGCGCGAGATATCTGCGGTCGACTCCCCCGCGCCGGATTCGACGAGCGGACGCAGGCCCGAGAAGGTTCCGCGCACGTCCTCGCGCGTCAGTGGTCTTTCCAGCGCTCGGGACACGGTGTCCAGCAGGAAGTCGACCTCGTCCTCGGTCGCGGTCGGTACGTCCGGAACCTGACCCGGGGCGTCGACGTCGGTGAGTCCGACGATCACGCGCCCGAGTTGAACGGGCAGCGCGAACACGAATCGGCTGATGGACCCGGGGTGCGGAACGGTGAGTGCTGCGGTCGGGTTGCCGAGCGCCGCGGCATCCAGCACCAGATGGGTTCCCCGGCTCGGCCGCAGACGGATGTCGGGATCCAGCTCGGCCGCCCAGACACCGGCGGCGTTCACGACGGCCCGGGCACGCAGACGCAGCGAGCCCCCGCCGATCTCGTCGTGCAGGGTCGCACCGCCCCCGTCGACATCGGTCACCCGGGTTCGGGTCAGCACCGTCGCGCCGTGGGCAGCGGCGGTGCGTGCGATGGCGGTGACCAGACGCGCGTCGTCGATGAGCTGACCGTCCGTGCTGACGATCCCGCCGCGCAGACCTCGTCGGCTCAGAGCGGGAAAGATCGCCACGGACTCGGCCGGAGACACCCGGTGCGGTCGAGGCAGCACCGAACCCGGCGTCCGCGCCACGCGGCGCAGGCCGTCGCCGAGCCAGAAGCCCAGACTGCTGATCACGCGCTGCGTGGTCGTCACACCCTCGACGTACGGCAGCAGTTGCGGCAGCGTGCGAGTGAGGTGCGGAGCGATGCGCGTCATGAGCAGATGCCGCTCCCGCGCGCTCTCCTGCGCGACTGCGAAGTCTCCCGACGCCAGATAGCGGAGGCCGCCGTGCACGAGCTTCGAACTCCACCGGCTCGTTCCGAAGGCGAGATCCCGTGCTTCAGCGAGGACGACGGAGAGGCCGCGGCTCGCGGCATCCAGGGCGACACCGGCCCCGGTGATTCCGCCGCCGATCACGAGCAGGTCGACCTCGCCGTCGCCCGCGAGCGCGTCGAGCTCGCGCGAGCGCCGAGCGGCGTTCAGCATGGATGAGGCGCGCACGCCGTTCTCGCGGGTCATGATCGCAGGTATCCGTCCACGGCGCGGGTGAGCTCGGCGCGCCATTCGGCCGCTCCGATCAGCGATGAGACCGCGTTGTGCGAGAGGACGGCGGACTGCACGATGAGCAGGAGCATCACGGACATGTCGTCCGCATCGCCCTCCCGCACCGTTCCGCCGTGCTGTCCGCGTGCGATGGCTTCGGCGAGCCAGCGGAGCATGACGCGCTGGCTCGATCCCACGCGCTCGAGGCTGTACTGGGTGAACGCCTCGGGCTCTCTGGCCAGCAGCCGTTCGAACACCGGGTCGGCGGCGAATGCATCGGCGAAGTCGAGAATCTCGTCGACGAACTCGTCACGAGTGCTGATCGCGGGTGAGAAGCGCGCCAGGATCGACACGGTCTGGCGAAGCAGCGCCGCTCGCACCACCTCGTCGACACCGGGCCAGCGACGGTAGATCGTCGGCCGGCTCACACCGGCTTCCCGCGAGAGCTCGGCGATGGTGAGACCGCCGGTCCCGCGCGTGGCGATGAGGGCGGCAGCGTGATCGAGCAGCCGCGCCTCGACCTCGTCCCACACCGGGAGCTGCTCGAGGAATGAGCTCATGACATCTTGACGTTCTTTCATGATGTGTCACACTGTAACGCATGACGACGGAAACGACACCAGCAGCGACGATGCGATGGAACGGTTGGGGCGACCCGGCGCTCGCGAAGGATCTGCCGCTCGCCGTGCGCGCACTGCTGCCCACGGTCATCGGCAGGGTGCAGCGCCCGGAGGCGGCCGTCGATCTCGCGGATGTGCGCATCGCCGCCTCCGCACTGACCGCGGACGACCGGGCGGCACTGGCCGCGATCGTCGGCGACGCGCACGTCAGCACCGATGACGAAACGCGGATCCGCCATGCCGGGGGTCGGTCGACGATCGATCTCATGCACCGGCGTGCCGCCGATCAGGATGCGCCGGATGCTGTCGTCTCCCCCGCTGGTCACGACGAGGTGCTCGCCGTCATCATGCTCGCGGCAGATCGCTCGATCGCGGTCGTGCCGTTCGGCGGCGGCACGAGCGTCGTCGGCGCGCTGGACCCGGAGCGCGGCGACCACCGCGCTGTGATCGCCCTCGACCTGCGACGGCTCAGCGGCCTGCTGCACCTCGACGAGATCAGCGGCGAAGCACGGTTCCTCGCCGGCACCACGGGCCCGGAGGCCGAGCGTCTGCTCGCCGAGCGCGGCTTCGAGCTCGGCCACTACCCGCAGAGCTTCCTCT
>JBQDFB010000071.1:0-6613 GCA_052085045.1 Microbacteriaceae bacterium
ATCACGTCATCCCCTCTTCCAATGTCGGAGTGCCCGCGAAGACTGAGCGGCATCGCAGACGAAGGAGACACGATGAGCGATTCCAAAACGGACCTGATCGCGAAGCTGCTGGCGAAGGCCGAGAGCACGACGCCGGAAGAGGCAGAGGCCCTCACCGAGCACGCCGAGCGACTGATGGTGAAGTACGGCATCGAGCAAGCGCGGCTCGATGCGCGGCGGGCGAAGCTCGGCCAGGCACGCGAAGAGATCGTGCAAGAGCAGATGGTCTTCACCGGCTCCTACGCCCGAGACATCCGCGAGCTGGGCGGCAATGTCGCGTTCGCGCTCGGCTCGATCAGGCCGATGCAGTCGGAGCGGCCGGGCGGCGGATTCATCCTGTACTTCGTGGGCTTCACGTCCGACGTGCAGCAGGCGAAGATCCTCACGGCGAGCCTCGAGGTTCAGGCCATGGTCGCGATGCGGGCCTGGTGGGCGAGCCGACGGGAGTTGTACCGGTGGCATTCCGAGACTGAGAAGCGTCGCGCGCGCAGCGGATTCATCCGCGGGTTCGGGGTCGGAGCCGCCCAGCGTCTCCGCGAGAGTCGCGCCACGATCCTGGAGGAAGAGGGGTCGAGCACAGCGCTCGTCCTGGCGGATCGCCTGGATCAGGTGGATGCCGCGTTCGACGACATTCCGCATCGTCGGGCACGAGCGCGCCAGGGTGCCGATCGTTCAGCTTTCACGCACGGGCATCGCTCGGGTCTCGAGGCAAACACCGGCGGAAGCGCGGTCACGGTCATGAACCCGGAATGATGCTCGGCCGCGAGCTGCGCCTGATCGGTTTTGCTGGATCTTGAGCGGTCGGATACGCGCGACCCCTGTCCTCTGCGCGACCGCGAGCGTAGCCTCGGCGTGAACGGAGGCAGGATCGAGTAGCCCGCTCAGCGCAGCCAACCGTGCAGATCGACGGTCATCCGTACGTCTGCAGGCAGCGCTACTCTATGGGCATGACCGACACCGAGCTGCGCACCCTGCTCGAGGTGCTGCGCCGCGAGGCGAACGCTCGCACGGAGTCACTCTCCGCCACGCTCACCGAGCTCACGCACGATCGCAGCAGCCAGTGCGACGATGACGAACACGATCCGGAAGGCGTGCCACTGTCGGCCGAGTGGTCCCGCCTGAGCGGGCTCCTCGACGGCGCCCGCGACGAACTGCAGCACGTCGACGATGCGCTCGCGCGCATGGATGCCGGAACCTACGGCATCTGCGCGAACTGCGGCCGCCGCATCCCGATCGAACGCCTGCGCGTGCGCCCGTTCGCAGACCTCTGCGTGCCCTGCGCCGAGAAACTCGGCCGCTGACAGCCCGGTGACCGCCCGCTGAAAGGAGGATGTTGCCGGTCTCAGCGATTCGGAACCGGCAACATCCTCCTTTCATGCCGCGCGCATCCACTGCGATATGATGGATTCATCATGCCACTAGATGACGCGCATCGTCCGCTTTACGAGGTGAAGGCCAACCTGTTCAAGGGGCTCGCCCATCCGTTCCGCATCCGCATCCTCGAACTGCTGTCGGATTCCGACGAAGTGAGCGTCGCCCGCCTCGGCGAAGAGACCGGCCTCGAGGCATCGCACCTCTCCCAGCACCTGTCCGTGCTGCGTCGGCATCGGCTCGTCGTGTCCGAGCGGCGCGGCAGTCACGTGCACTACCGACTCGCCGACCGCCGCACAGCCGAGATGCTCGCCGTCGCCCGGGCGCTGCTGCTCGAGATCGTCCGCAGCGACGGTGAGCGCATCGACGAGGCGAACACACTGCCCGCGCTGGCGCCACACTCCGGCCGCATGACCGGCCTCGCGCAGGCTGAGCCGTGAGCGCCGGAGCACTCGCGGGCGCGTACCTCCGCGGACTCCTGCCCTCTCGCGGCGATTACCACGACCTGCGCCGCACGTGGAAGGGCGACCTCGTCGCGGGTGTGACCGTCGGCATCGTCGCGCTCCCGCTCGCCCTCGGGTTCGGTGTGAGTTCCGGCGTCAGCGCCGAAGCCGGACTCATCACCGCCATCATCGCCGGCGTCCTCGCCGCGATCTTCGGCGGATCGAATGTGCAGATCTCCGGCCCCACCGGCGCCATGGTCGTCGTGCTGCTGCCAATCGTCGCCCAGCACGGCGTTGAGACCGTCGCACTCGTGAGCATCATGGCCGGGATCATCGTGCTCACCGCGGGCGCGCTGCGCCTGGGCCGCGCCGTCAGCATCATCCCGTGGCCGGTCATCGAAGGCTTCACCCTCGGCATCGCAGTGATCATCTTTCTGCAGCAGGTGCCGTCGCTCACGGTGGACCGACAGGCGGATGCTGCCAGCCACAGCTCGAACGCCCTGATCGCCGCGGTCCAGGCTGTCAGCGTCGCCGACTGGACCTACGTGCCCTGGGCCGTCGGCGCCGCGCTCCTCGTGATCGGGTGCATGCTGCTCGCGCAGCGTCTGCATCCCGGCATCCCCGGGTCTCTCGTCGGGATCGCCGTCGTGACGATCCTCTGCCTCGTCATCGACAGCCCGCTCGCCGTCATCGGCGCCCTCCCCGACGGACTGCCGATGCCCTCTCTCCCGACACTCGACCTCGGCACCGCAGCATCCCTGCTTGGCCCCGCCCTCACGATCGCGGCGCTGGCGGCGATCGAATCGCTCCTCTCTGCACGCGTCGCCTCGTCGCTCGCCGATACCGGACCGTACGACCCGGATCGGGAACTCGTCGGTCAGGGCGTCGCCTCGATCGGCTCCGGTCTGTTCGGCGGGATGCCGGCCACCGGAGCCATCGCGCGCACCGCCGTGAACGTGCGCTCGGGCGGACGCACCCGGCTCGCGTCGATCGTCCATGCGGCCGTGCTGCTGCTGTTCGTGCTCGTCCTGTCGGGCCCGGTCAGGATGATTCCTCTCGCGGGCCTAGCCGGCGTGCTCATGCTCACGGCATACCGGATGGTCCACAAGGCGACGATGCGCTCGATCCTGAAATCGGCCAGATCGGATGCCGCGGCGTTCATCGTCACCGCGATCATCACGGTCTCGTTCGACCTCATCATCGCGGTCGTGATCGGCATCGTGTTCGCCGGCTTCTTCGCCATCCGCAACCTCTCACGCAGCACCGGAGTGCACCGCGAAGAGATCGCCGGGCCCCCGCAGCCCGGCGATGAGCGCATCGCCGTCGTACGCATCGACGGGCCGCTCATCTTCGCCTCCGCCGACCGGGTGTTCGACGAGGTCACGCGCATGCGCGAGGCGACCGTCGTCATCCTGCGAATGTCGACGCTCGAGCACGTCGATGCGAGCGGCGCCCATGCCCTGCAGGACATCGTGCAGTCGCTCGAGCGTCGCGGGGTCACCGTGCTCATCAAGGGTGTGCAGCCGGTGCATGAAGACCTGTTCCGCACGATCGGCGTGCTGACGTCGCTGCGCCATCACCGACACCTGTTCACTTCGCTCGACGAAGCCGTCGCGCACGCGCGCAGCCATATCTCGCGCGATCAGGGTCCCGCAGCATCCACCGGCGGGTGATGTGGCGCCCCCGCTGACACTTGCCAGCACGGATCACGGATGTCAGCTGAAACAGCCGTTCTCGGCTGACATCCGTGATTCGCGCTGACAGCCGTGGCGCGTCCGGAGCCGACCCGGGCCGGACACGCCGAAGGCGGGCACCTCATCGAGATGCCCGCCTCTGACGTGTGTGATCAGACCGTGTGCGATCAGACCTCAGCGTTCTGACGACGACGGATCATCAGTGTGATGCCACCGGCGAGCAGCGCCACAGCACCGGCCGCTGCGGTGAGCGGGACGATCATGTCCGTACCGGTCGCGGCGAGGTTGCCGTCATCACCAGAGCCGCTTTCGCCACCCGTACCGTTCTCGCCACCGTTTCCGGCATCGTCACCGTTGTCGCCTCCATCGCCGGCATCGGCCGGAACGACTTCGAACGCCAGGCTGGTCACTGCCGAAGAAGTGCCGTCCACCTCCTGCGTGACGCGAACGGTGTAGGCACCGGGCTGGATCTGGCCACCGAAGTCGGCCACCCAGACGCCGTCTGCCACCGTCGCGGTGTAGGAGCCGTTGGTCGCGGCGAAACTGCGCATCTCGCCAGCTGCCGGCTCGGCGCCGCTCAGCTCGACCGTGACCGTCGCACCGTCGATGCCCGTACCCTCAAGGTTCGAGGGAGCGTCATCGTGCGCGAACGCGGTGCCATCAGTGATCGACGTCACCTCGGGTGCTGTCAGCACGATCTCGAAGGTCACCGTCGCGGCGTCCGACGTGTCGTCGTTCGCGGTCTGCACGGCGCTGATCGTGTGCGATCCGTAGCTCAGCTCGAGGTCGGCAACAGTCCAGTTTCCTGCACCGTCGACGGTGGTGGTGTACTCGGTGTCGTCGATCGTGACGACGACCTCGGCGTTCGGCACGCCAGTGCCGCTGACCTCGGTGACCACGTCGACGACGGCGGCGCCGTCAGCGGGCGAGGAGATGACCGGTGCCGGAGTCGGAGCCTCCTCGACGGAGAGCTCGTAAGCCGTCGCAGCAGAGGAGTCATAGCCGTTCACGCCGACCAGCGAGTAGGTGTAGTCGCCGGCCTCGCCGGGAGCCGCGAACGAGAACGCACCATCGGTGACCGAGACGGTGCTCGTGGAGCCGCCCATGGTGATCTCGACGGACTCAGCGCCAGGAGCGGTGCCGGTCACCGTCGAACCGACCTCGACAGTCGACCCCGATTCCGGGGCCGTGACGACGGGGGCGTCGATGTGCAGCGCCACCTCGTAGCCGTCGGTGTAGGGCAGGGCGTCGGTGAGAAGCGTCGACCAGGTCCACTGCTCGCCGCCGTTGTCTTCGGCGGTGACGCCGCCGCTGATGACGCCGACAGCGGTGCTGCCCTGGATGACGGATCCGCCCGAGTCGCCCTGCGTGGCCTCAACGTTGCTGGAGAAGCCCCGCACGATGTGATCGCCGATGTTCGACCACCCGTCGAGGATGTGTGTGTCCTCAGCATCAGTGACGATGATCTCACCGTGGGTCATGCCGGTGGTGCGTCCGCTCTTCGTGACGGGCCCGGCGGTCGGGTTTCCGACCGAAGTGATGTTCACGGTGTCGTCAGCCAGCGAGGAGAGGTCATCCGTTGCGGACTCCCACGTGGTGACCTCGGGCAGCGGCGTGAAGCCGTCAGCGAGGTCGATCACCGCGATGTCGGTGAACTGCTGGTCCTCAAGAGGCACGTTCTCGTCGTACCCAGCGCTGTTGCCCGGTCCGCCGAACTGGCTGAACCCGAACGACCCGACGTGCTCGATGGGCTCCTCGTAGAAGCCACCCTCGCCGCCGACAACCGCGGGGTCCTGACCGGGAATCGAGAGGAACGAATCCTCCCAACTCATTGCGCAGTGACCGGCGGTCAGCATGGCCGGGTCGCCGCTCGGCGACCAGGCTGCGAAACCGAACGAGCATGCGCCCAGGCCGTCGGGCGGGACGATGCCGAGGTAGCCCTGACCGCCGACGACGTCGCCTTCGGCGAACGACTCGGGCGCGGCCGCGACCGTCGCGACGATGGGGTCTGCGGCATCCTCTTCGAATGCGTCGGTGGCGAGGAACGCGTCGAGCTGCGCATCGTCGACCTCGTCGACCTCGTCGGCCACCGCCACGACGACCGGGTCGCCGCTGGCGTTGTAGCCCCAGGCGACGACGTTGGCCGCGTTCGCCGCAGCGCGGACGTCAGCAGACGGAGCCTCCTCGGAGGCCGTGTCGTCTTCCTCAGTCGCCTCTTCGGCGCCGTCTTCCTCAGTCGCCTCTTCGGCGCCGTCTTCGGCAGTCGCCTCTTCGGCGGAGCCGCCGTCTTCGACGGTCGTCTCTTCAGCGGTGGTGCTCGCCGATTCGGTGTGATCCGGTTCGTCCGCGGTAGTCGCGTACGCCGGTGTGGAGAAGAAAAGCCCCCCTAGGGCAATTGTCGTGGCTGCCGTCAACGCGAGCGGGCGGCGCACCATCCCTCTGTTCTTCATATGCGATTGTTGTCCTGTTTCTGTGACTGATGAATCTTACGGTTACGTATACGTGCCCACCGAGACGCAGCGACAGCCACGTTCCGACCAGCAGAAAGAGTCCCTGAGCGGATCAGTCCACAGAGACTCCGAGAGACACCCTACCCAGGCAACTCACAGTTTCGCGACTTGGTTCACCGAATATTCATAAATTCACTGGAAGAATCCCCTTTTCGCCCCCGGAACAGCCATTTATTCACGCGTATGGACTTCGTGATGTCACCTACGCGGCTAGCATGGCGGCATGAGCACACGCGCGACGAAACTGATCCTCTCTGCCCTCCTGGCCGGTTCTGTCGCGATGTTCGTGACCGCCTGCGCGCCCGCCTCAGGCCCAGGGGCGACGCCGACATCGAGCGACGAACCTGTCGACATCGCAACCGAGATCGTGGGCATGTGGGGCTCGGACGCGACCGGCGAACCGCACCTCGAGTTCGCCGACGACGGCACGGTGACGGGCAGCGACGGATGCAACGGCATCTCGACGACGTACACCGTCGACGGCGAACGCGCCGAGATCGAGAAGTTCGCGTCGACGCTCAAGGCGTGCCCGGGCGTGGACGACTGGTTGCGCGGC
>JBQDFB010000071.1:6713-8509 GCA_052085045.1 Microbacteriaceae bacterium
GAAGTTCGCGTCGACGCTCAAGGCGTGCCCGGGCGTGGACGACTGGTTGCGCGGCATCCGTTCGGTCGAAATCGACGGTGACACCCTCGTGGCGATGAATTCCTCCGGCGATACGATCGGCCAGCTCGACCGCCGTTGACCGCCCGGTGAAAGGAGGAAGTTGCCGGTCTCAGCGATCTGATGTCGGCAACTTCCTCCTTTCAACTCCCCGGGAACCGCTTCAGGGCGAGTCGGACTTGCGTGCGCCGGCCTCGAGCACGTCGCCAGCGGGCAGCTCCTGGTGCCCGCCGAACTGCAGGCGCATCGCCGAGAGCACCTGATTGGCGAACTGGTCTTCGTCGCGCGACGCGAACCGCTCGAACAGGGATGCTGCGAGCACCGGAACCGGAACGCCGACGTCGACGGCGGCCTTGACGGTCCAGCGGCCCTCACCCGAGTCGGAGACCCGACCGGCCAACCCATCGAGAGTGGGGTTCTCGGTCAGTGCTGCCGCCGTGAGATCGAGCAGCCACGATGAGATCACCGATCCGCGCCGCCAGAGCTCGGAGACCGCGGCCGTGTCGATGGGGAACTGGTAGAACTCCGGTTCTTCGAGCGGCGCGATCTCGGCGGAGTGCTCGGCTTCGCGCACTCCAGCATCCGCGTTCTTGAGCAGATTCAGACCCTCGGCGATCGCGGCCATGATGCCGTATTCGATGCCGTTGTGGACCATCTTCACGAAGTGCCCGGAGCCCGACGGGCCGCAGTGCAGATACCCCTGCTCTTCGGGCGTGAGGTCACCGGTGCGCCCCGGGGTGCGCTCGATCTCGCCGACGCCGGGGGCGATCGTCTTGAGGATCGGCTCGATGTGGTTCACCGCCGTGTCCGAGCCGCCGGCCATGAGGCAGTAGCCGCGCTCGAGGCCGAAGACGCCGCCGCTGGTGCCGATGTCGACGTACTCGATGCCCTTCTCGCGCATCGCCTTCGCCCGGCGCACGTCGTCGCGATAGTTCGAGTTGCCGCCGTCGATGAGGATGTCGCCGGCTTCGAGCACCGCAGCAGCTTCGTCGGCGACAGAACCGGTGAGCGACGCAGGCACCATCATCCACACCACGCGGGTCGGGGACAGCTTCGCGGCGAGATCGGCCATGCTGTCAGCGCCCGTGGCGCCCTCCGCGACCAGAGCGGCCACAGCATCCGCATTCACGTCGTAGACGACGCAATCGTGCCCGTCCTTCATGAGTCGTCGGACGATGTTCGCGCCCATCCTGCCGAGTCCGATCATGGCCAGTTGCATGTCTGCTCCTCACATTCGGGCTCGTCGCGAGCCGAGTCGTGGTCATCCTGGCACGGTGACCGGGGGGATGCCAGTACTTGCCCTCAGTGCCCTCCGTGCCCGCCGATCGCGGCATCATCCGAGTCGTCGACATGCGCTGGACGCTCGGGCACCGCAACCTCATCCTCATCACCGGGCTCGATGACGACGAACTGGCCCATCATGCCCTCGTCCTCGTGCAGCAGCATGTGGCAGTGGTACATGTACGGCATCGTCGGGTCGGCGTAATCCTCGAAGCGCACGAGCAGCCGGTACGCGCGGTTCGGCTCGAGGTAGATGGTGTCCTTGGGGCCGGCGAGCTCGGGCGGCGGCGCCTGCCCGTCGACGCTCAGCACCCGGAACTGCACGTCGTGGATGTGGAAGCTGTGCGGGATCGGCTGCGTGCTGCGCACCTCCCACACCTCCGTATCTCCGACATGGACGACCTCGTCGATGCGGTTCATATCCATCTCTTCGCCGTTGATCTCACGGCCGTTCAGAC
>JBQDFB010000072.1:0-2788 GCA_052085045.1 Microbacteriaceae bacterium
CGTTCGGCGTTCCCCCGCTTCCAGGGCTGAACGCGCGCAGCTCAGGCACGACAGAAGGGGGAACTATGGCCAGCCGTCAGGTTCCCCCTTCTGGTTCCCGCGCACAGGCTCGTTCCCGCGCGCAGGCCGCTCAGGTCGACGTGCGGGAGTGGGCCTCCGGCATCCGCTTGTCCGGGTTCATGGTCATCATGCTGTCGCTGGTCATCCTCGGAGCATGGGTGCTCGTCCCGACGCTCGGGACGTACATCGATCAACGGCAGAAGATCGCGGCCCTCGAGGAGGCCGTTCAGGTGAGCCAGGAGCAGATCGAGACGCTCGAGCAGGAGCGCGAGCGCTGGGAGGATCCGGCGTACATCACGACGCAGGCGCGCGAGCGCCTCTACTACGTCAAACCCGGCGAGGTCGTCTACCTCGTCGACAACGACCTCGACCCGGCCGCCCTGCCCCAGGAGCAGGCCCCTGTCAGCGAGGAGCTCGAGGAGAGACCGGCCGATTGGATGCCGCAGCTGCTGCGCACGGTCGCGGGAGCCGGCCTCGCTCAGAATGCCACTCCGGCCCCGTAGTTCCCGGAGTTTCCCCAGGAGCTCAACGTAGGCTGGGAGGGTGACGACGCCGCCCTTCGCCCAGCCGACGCCCGCCGAGATCGACGTGGTGTCCGTTCAGCTCGGCCGTCAGGCGCGCGGCGTCGTCGGGATCGCCGCACGCTGCGTGTGCGGAAATCCGACCGTGGTCGCCACGAGCCCCCGCCTGGGCGACGGCTCACCGTTCCCGACGTTCTACTACCTGACCCATCCGGCCGCCACGGTGGCGATGTCGACTCTCGAAGCCGGTCAGATCATGCCCGAGCTGGCAGCCCAGCTCGATGACGAGGACGTCGCCGCCGCGTATCGCAGCGCGCATGAGGCCTATCTCGCCGATCGTGCGCAGTTCGGCGAGGTGCCTGAAGTCGCGGGCATATCCGCCGGCGGCATGCCCACTCGGGTGAAGTGCCTCCACGCCCTCGCCGGTCACGCGCTCGCAGCGGGGCCGGGCGTGAACCCGATCGGCGATGCCGCCCTCGAGCGCTCCACCTGGTCACCCGAGCGCTGCCAATGTGCGGATCCGGGGGCCGCGACGAGATGACCGTCAAGACGATGCTTCGCGGCACCGTCGCCGCGGCCGTCGTCGCGGCATCCGTTCTGCTCACCGGTGCCACGGCGACGCCGAGTCCGACCCCGACGCCGCCGATCCCGGACGATCCGGCCGACCCGGTGCGTGCGCTGGAGTACTGGCTGGATGGCGCCGGTGTCCGGGATGCGTGGCAGACGACGCGCGGAGAGGGTGCCACGATCGCCGTCATCGATACCGGTATCGCGGAGGTTCCGACTGGTTTGGGCGACGCCGTCGTCGGCGGCACCGACGTTTCGGGAAGCGGGTCTCCGGACGGGCGCACACCGTTGGGAGTCGTCGACCGCGATCACGGCACGCTGGTCGCCTCGATCGCCGCCGGCCGGGGCAAGGCTGACGGCACCGGCATGATCGGCATCGCGCCCGAAGCGAACCTCCTGTCGGTCTCGGTCGGGTTTCCAGGCTCCTCCGCCACGGTGCCGTTCGTCGACCAGGTCGCCGAGGGCGTGCGCTGGGCGGTCGACAACGGTGCCGACATCATCAACATGTCGTTCACGACGAACACGCTCGACTGGGACGAGAGCTGGGACGACGCCTTCCTGTACGCGTACGAGCATGACGTCGTGGTGATCGTCGCCGCGGGCAACCGGGGGAGCGGCACGTCTGTGATCGGTGCGCCGGCGACGATTCCCGGTGTCCTCACGGTCGGCGGCGTCGATCAGACCGGTACCGCCAGCGTCGAGGCATCCACCCAGGGCATCACCATCGGCGTCTCGGCACCGAGCGAGGGGCTGCTCGGCATCTCGGCCGACGGCGAGGTGACCTCGTGGCGGGGGACGAGCGGGGCGGCGCCGATCGTCGCGGGCGCCGCGGCCCTCATCAGATCCGCGCACCCGGAGATGGATGCCGTCAACGTCATCAACCGCATCATCCAGACGGCGATGCCCGTCGACGGCGTGACGAACGTGCCCGATCCGCTGTACGGTTACGGGCTGCTCGATGCCGCAGCGGCCGTGTCGGCATCCGTCCCGCTGGTCGATGAGAACCCGATGGGAGACCTCGCGGAGTGGGTTCGGCTGTACCGTCGTGCGGATGCCGAGCCCGATCCCGAGCCCGAGGCGGCGCCGGTCGAAGTCACGCCGCTGCCGGCCGCCGACCCGCCCAGCACTCCGGGGTCCCCGCTCGTCCCGAGCGCCGATTCGCTGCGTTACGGAACCCTCCCGCTCATAGTGCTCACAGTCCCTGGTATTCTTATCGGGCTAGGCGTCACCGCAGCGGCCCGGCGCATCCGAACGGCGCGCAAGCCAAGCACGCCAGCAGCCTGACTAGGAGATGTTCCTTCTGTGCCCGAGAACAGCACTGTGCCCAAAATTCTGATCGTCGGTGGCGGCTACGCAGGTTTCTACACGGCGTGGAAGCTCGAGAAGCACCTTCGCAAGGGCGAGGCCGAGATCACGATGGTCGACCCGCTCCCGTACATGACCTATCAGCCGTTCCTGCCTGAGGTCGCCGCCGGTTCGATCGAGGCACGTCACGCCGTCGTCTCGCACCGTCGTCACCTGAAGCGCACCCACGTCGTCACGGCGAAGGTCACCGGGATCGATCACGCGCAGAAGGTCGCCACGATCACTCCGCCGCTCGGTGACCCCTACGAACTCGCGTACGACCAGATCGTCGTGAC
>JBQDFB010000072.1:2888-8474 GCA_052085045.1 Microbacteriaceae bacterium
CTCAAGGACCTCGCCAAGCGCGGCGCCAGTGTGCACCTGGACACCCAGGTGCAGGGCGCCGAGGGCGGCGATGTCGCACTGTCCACCGGAGAGGTCATCCCCACCGACGTCATCATCTGGACCGCCGGCGTCATGGCGAACCCGACCGTCGTGCGTGGCGGCGACCTGCCCGCAGAAGAGCGCGGCCGCATCCAGACCCGTGCCGACCTGCGCGTCGGCACCGCCGAAGAGTTCGTCGAGGGCGCCTGGGCCGCCGGTGACGTCTCTGCCGTCCCCGACCTCTCGGGCGGCGGCGTCGGCGGCTACTGCGTGCCGAACGCACAGCATGCCGTCCGCCAGGCCAAGCGCCTCGCCAAGAACCTCACCGCCGTGCTGCGCGGCGAGGAGACCAAGGACTACTTCCACAAGAACCTCGGCGCCGTAGCTGGTCTCGGCCTCTACAACGGTGTCTTCCAGTCGGGCAACCTGGCGCTGAAGGGCTTCGTCGCCTGGGTCGCGCACCGCGGATACCACGGCCTGGCGATGCCGACGTGGGAGCGCAAATGGCGCGTGCTGTGGGGCTGGTGGAACAACCTGTGGCTCGGCCGCGACCTGGTGAACCTCGAGACCGTGCAGAACCCGCGCTACATCTTCGAGGAGTTCGCCGCGCGCCCGCGCCCGGCAGCCGATGCCACCCCCGCGGCGAAGCCTGCGGACAAGCCGGCAGCCGAGAAGCCCGCCGCGAAAAAGGCCTCGGCGAAGCCCGCGGCCGAGAAGACCGCTGCTTCTCAGTAGTTCACGCACGCACCGTGTGAAGTGGTGCCCCCACTGGGACTCGAACCCAGACTGAAGCGATTTTAAGTCGCCTGCCTCTGCCGTTGGGCTATGGGGGCCCGACTCCTCAGCCTAGCCGTGCGGGCGAGGACGGCGAGGTCGTAGGGTGGGGGAGTGTTCGACCTCACCGCACCATCGACTTCTTCGGCAGAACGCACTTGGCAGGACCCCGCGCGATGGTGGCCGCGACTCACCGCAGCCACCGACCACCTGCCCGCCCCTGTCGGCGTCATCGACCTCGACGCGCTGCGGCACAATGCGATGGATCTGCTCGTGCGCGCGGGCGGTATCCCGATCCGGGTCGCCTCGAAGTCCGTGCGCGTGCGCGCCGTGCTCGATGCCGTGCTTCAGATTCCCGGTTACCACGGCATCCTGTCCTATGCGCTCGCCGAGGCGCTCTGGCTGGCCGAGAGCCACGACGACATCGTGCTCGGCTATCCGACGGTCGATCGCGCGAACCTCGAACGCCTCGTGCACGATGAGGCTGCGGCGTCCCGCATCACCCTCATGATGGACGATGTCGCCCACCTCGATGTCATCGACAGCGTCGCCGCGCCGGGAACGCGCGCCGAGATCCGCGTCGCGATCGATGCCGATGCGTCATGGCGCTCCGCCGCACTCGGGCACATCGGCGTGCGCCGCTCACCGTTGTTCACAGCAGCCGACGTCGCCTGCTTCGCGCGCACGGTCATGGAGCGGCCCGGGTTCCGCCTGGTCGGCCTGCAGATGTACGAGGCGCAGATCGCCGGCCAGGGCGACAACGGACCGGACGCGCCGGTGATCCGCACGGTGCAGGCGCGCTCGCGCGCCGAACTGCGCACCAGGCGCGCCGAGATCGCCGCTGCGCTGATCGACCTCGCACCGCTTGAGTTCCTCAACGGCGGCGGCACCGGATCACTGGAATTCACCGGCAGCGACGAGTCCGTGACCGAGGCGTCGGCCGGCAGCGGACTGCTCGGCGGGCATCTGTTCGACGGCTACCGATCGTTCCGCCCGGCTCCGGCCAGCGCGTTCGCCTTCGACGTCGTGCGTCGCCCTGCAGCCGATATCGCCACCGTGCTCGGGGGCGGATGGGTCGCCTCCGGCCCCGCCGTCGCATCCCGCCAGCCGCGGCCGGTATGGCCCGAAGGACTGCGCACTGTGCCGCGCGAAGCGGCCGGAGAGGTGCAGACCCCGCTGCAGGGACGCCAAGCGGCAGACCTCACGATCGGCGACCGCGTCTGGTTCCGGCACGCGAAGAGCGGCGAACCCGCAGAGCACATCGAGAGGTACCACCTGGTCTCCGGTGCCGAGGTGATCGACGAACTGCCGACCTACCGCGGCGAGGGCAAGGCGTTCCTATGACCAGACCCGGCGGCACGTGGCAGAACTGGGCCCGCTCAACCAAGGTCAAGCCCGCCCGGGTGGAGCGACCGCGCAGCCCCGAGGGCGTGCAACGCGCCGTGCAGGCGGCGATCGCCCAGAACCTGCCCATCAAGGCCGTCGGGGCCGGCCACAGCTTCACCGGCATCGCGGTGGCGCCGGGGGTGCTGCTCGAACTCGACGATCTGCAGGGAGTCGTGTCGGTCGACGCCGACCGCGCACAGGTGACGCTGCTCGCCGGAACGAGGCTGCACCGCATCCCCCGGCTGCTGTCCCCGCACGGGCTCGCGATGGAGAACCTCGGCGACATCGACCGACAATCCATATCAGGTGCCATCTCCACCGGCACGCACGGCACCGGCGCCGGGTTCGGGGGACTCTCGACCCAGGTCGTCGGTGCCACCCTGGTCACCGGCGACGGCGAGTTCCTCCGCATCAGCACCGAGGAGAATGCCGAACTGCTCCCCGCCGTCGCGCTCGGACTCGGCGCGCTCGGCATCCTCGTCGAGGTCACCCTGCAGTGCGTGCCCGCGTTCATCCTGCAGGCGATCGACGAGCCCGTCGCGCTCGATGAGGTGATCGCGACGCTCGAAGAGCGGGTCGCGGAGTCCGACCATTTCGAGTTCTACTGGTTCCCGCACACCACCGTCGCCCTGACGAAGCGTCAGACGAGGCTTCCCGAGTCCGCCCCGCGGCATCCGCTGCCGACGGTCGGCCGCTGGGTCGACGAGACGCTGCTCTCCAACGGCGTGTACCGCGCGGTGTGCGCGGCGGGGCAGATCGTCCCCGCGGTGACGCCGCCGTTCAGCAGGTTGGCTGTGAAGCTGACCGGTGATCGCGAGTACACCGACCGATCGCACACCGTGCTCACCCAGAGCCGCACGGTGCGGTTCCGTGAAATGGAGTACGCCCTGCCCGCCGAGCACGTCGTCCCCGCGTTCCGCGAGATCCAGGACCTCATCCGCCGGCGCGGGTGGAAGATCGAGTTCCCGATCGAGGTGCGCTTCGCGGCATCCGACGACGTCTGGCTCTCTACCGCGCAGGGCCGGGCCACCGGGTATCTCGCCGTGCACCGGTACTGGCGCGCCGACCCGACCGCGTACTTCGAAGCGGTCGAGAGGATCTGCCTCGAGTACGGCGGACGCCCGCACTGGGGCAAGCTGCACACGCTGGATGCCGAAAAGCTGCGCGAGCGCTACCCGCGGTTCGACGACTTCACCGCCGCCCGCGACCGGCTCGACCCCGAGCGCCGCTTCGCCAATCGCCATCTGGAACGCGTGCTCGGAGAATGATCGGAACGTGTGCGACGGATGAGGCCCGATCCCCAGTGCACATGCAGGGTGCGCGGATAAGATGAAGAAAATTCGGTCCAAGGGGGTTGCCTGACATGGAATGGCTCATTCCGGTTCTGATCGTCGTCGCGGTAGTGGTGCTGGTCGGCATCTATCTGTGGGCGACGTACAACTCTCTCGTGCAGCTGAACATCCGCGTCGACGAGGCGTGGAGCGGCATCACGGTGCAGTTGAAGCGGCGAGCAGATCTCATTCCGAACCTCATCGAGACGGTCAAGGGGTACGCCTCGCACGAGAAGGCCGTCTTCGAGAACGTCACCCGCGCCCGGGCTGAGACGCTCGCGGCCACGAGCCCCGGTGAAGCAGGCATCGCCGAGGGCCACCTGCAGCAGGCGCTGAAGAGCCTGTTCGCTGTCGCCGAGGCCTATCCGCAGCTGCAGGCCAGTCAGAACTTCCTGCAGGTGCAGCACTCGCTGGTCGACACTGAAGACAAAGTCCAGGCGGCCCGGCGCTTCTACAACGGCGGCGTGCGCGAACTGAACACGAAGATCAAGGTCTTCCCGAACAACCTGTTCGCCCGCGGACTCGGGTTCACCGAGCGGGAGTTCTTCGAGGTCGCCGACAGCGCCGCGATCTCAGAGCCCCCGCGCGTTCAGTTTTGACATGTGACGGCTCAATGCGCCGAAGGCGCGTTGAGCCGTCTTCGTGTCAAGGTTGAGCGAGCGCAGCGAGTCAACACCCATGAGGATCACCACGGCTCCAGCACGACGCTGTCGTCGGTGAGTTCGGCATCGCCGCGCAGCATCCAATTCTCGGTGCGGTAGGTCATGGTCTTCTCGGCGCCGTCGACGGCGGTGCCGGTGACCGTCGCGACGAGGATGCCGTCATCCGCCCGGAACGTCGGCGGTGAGAACGTGAGCACAGGAGCCTGCTCGATGCGGTACTGGATGCTGTCGACGGCAGCGAAGTCCGCCGCCGAGGGGATCTGGATGCCGCAGGAGGGCGGCGGCTGTGCCGCGGGCCGCGTGCACTCCTCGAGAAGTGCATCGAGCTGCTGCTGCGCCAGCTCCTCGGCGTCCGGGCCCTCCGGTGGTTCTGACTCGGGTGCTTGAGTGCTCTGGTCACTGCCCGACGGGTCAGCATCGCGCGGCCACAGCAGCACGGCGGCACCCCCGACGACCGCGACGGCGGTGACCGCCGCGACCACGATCCACACGGTGCTCCGTTTCATGCCATCGTTCCTCTCACCACGTCTGCTCGCGTTCGTGCACATGGCGCAGCACGCCACCGCGGTTGAGGTGCAGCGCCCCGGCCACGGCATCCGAGGCATCGCCCCAGCCCGACACCGAGACGTTCTCCAGCCCCTGCCATGATGCCGCAAGCGCCAGCTCGGCCGCGATCGCATCGACGTCCTCGGGGCGCGACTGCGGTTCCCACCACGCCGATTGCACCTGCAGAGTCGAAGAGGCGCGATCGGCCTTGAGATCGACCCGGGCGACGACCCGGTCGCCCACGAGCACCGGCAACGAGTAATACCCGAAGCGCCGCTTCGCCGCCGGCACATAGATCTCGATCCGATAATCCAGGTCGAACACGCGCAGCGCGCGGTCGCGGAACCACACCACCGGATCGAACGGGGTGAGGATCGCGGCGGCATCCACGCGGCGGGGGATCACAGCATCCCGGTGCATCCACGCAGCCAACGGCCGGCCGGCCCGTTCCCACCCGCGCACCTGCACCGGGCGCAGCTCTCCGGCATCGACGAGATCGTCGATCGATCGCCGCACCGCGTCGCGATCGCGCAGGCGGTAGTAATCGGCGAGGTCGGCCTCGGTGGCGACGCCGTACGACTGCGCGGCGCGGCGGACGAGCTCGCGGATCGCATCGGCGCGGGGAACCTCACGAGCGCGCACGTCGGCCGGGATCACCTGCTCTTCGAGGGCGTAGCGCCGCTCGAATCCCCGGCGGCCGCTGACGGCCACCTCGCCGACGCGCCAGAGATGCTCGAGCGCGAGCTTCACGTCGTCCCAGTCCCACCAGGTGCCGCGCGGCCGGGGGCGTCGGCGCGCAGCTGCGCCGGCCGCAGCGGACCGCGGTCACGCAGCTCGTCCTTCACCCA
>JBQDFB010000073.1:0-1132 GCA_052085045.1 Microbacteriaceae bacterium
CCGGTCGAGAGCAGCCCGATCGTCAGCGGCGTGTGCCCCTGCTGCTGCAGTGCGTAGATGACGGTGGTCAGAGCGGTGCTGAAGCCGAGATTGATGATCGTCGCGACGAACAGCACGCCGCGCAGGTCGACGCGCGAGAACAGCCAGCGGAAGCCCTCGGCGATCTCGCGCAGGGCATTGGGCTTTCCCACGGCGATGGCAGCTGCGACGAGGCCGGTGTCGGCCGCGGCATCCGACGGTGTCTGCTCCGGTGCCTCGTTATCTGACTCCGCAGGCACGGAGCGCTGCAGCATCCATGCCGTCGCCGCTGCCACCAGGTGGCAGACGGCCATCACGGCGCCGATCAGCCAGGCGCCCGCGGCGAGCAGCACGCCGCCGAGCGGTCCGCCGGCGAGCTGCAGCATGGCATCCCGACCCTGGTTCGCGGCCTGCGCCCGGCCCATCGCGTCGTCGGGGACGATCTCTTTCACCGCGCTCTCTCCGGCGATGTCGAAGAGCCCGGTGCGCGCCGCGAGCAGGATCTCGATGACCAGGAGCGTGACGAAGGTGAGCGCGTCGGCGAGGGCGAGCGCGGTGAACGCGACCGAGAGGATGACGCCGACGAGCGAGCCGGTGACCATCATGACGATGCGGCGGTGGCGGTCAGCGAGCACTCCGCCGAAGACGGTCGTGACTGTGCGGATCGTCATGCCGACCGCGCTGATGACGCCGGCCTGGGCGGGGTCATTCGTGACGAACAGTGCGATGAGGGGGATAGCGAAGCCGAACAGCGCGCTCGCGAGCCCCTTGGCGGTGTCGCTGACCAGCCAGGTGAGGTAGCGCCCGTTGCGGATCAGGCTGTGGGGTGCGGTCGTGGTGCTCATACGGACGATGCTAGTTCCGCAAGAACAATTGCGCAATACTTATTGCGCAATATCTGTTGTGGATAGAATGACGGCATGGCAGATGCGAGGGATCCGGTCGGCACCCGACCAGACGGATCGTCCGTGCACCCCGATGCGCGTCAGGCGACCACCGCAATGCTCAAGGCCTACGCGCACCCGCTGCGGCGCCGCATCGCCAGGGCGGTCGCCGCACGCGGTCACGCCCGGGCCGCCGACATCGCCGCCGATCTCGGGGTCGCCGCCAACAG
>JBQDFB010000073.1:1232-8421 GCA_052085045.1 Microbacteriaceae bacterium
GTGATCCGGACTGACAAGTGTGATCGGGACTGACAAGTGTCCGGGCGGATCAGCGCGACACGGCCCGGATCACCTGCTCATTGACGGCTCTGACCCGATCGAGGCTCATCTTCAGCACGCGGCGGTCGTAGGTCCAGAAACCGTTGACCTCGCCCTCGACATCCGTGAGCTGGGTATAGATCGAGCCCGACAGATACTCCCGCGCGGGGTCGAGCAGTGCGGTGGTGTTCTCGATGTACGCGGCGGTCAGCTGCTCGGACGTCTCGACCTCACCGTACGGGTTCACCGATCCGCCGGGCCAGGTGTGCCCGGGCTCGGACAGCGAGAATCCGCCGTGCTCACCGTCGATCGCAGCGCGCGTGGCGTCGGGCTGCGGCAATGCCGGTCCGGTGTACTGGTGCCAGTCGATGATGTCGCCTCTGCCGGAGTCGCCCATCGAATCGCAGCAGTTCACCCCGCTGTGCGCGTTGACGAGCCGGCTCGGATCCTGGGTCTTCACGGCCTCGGCGATCTCGCCGGTCGCAACCGGGTCCCACTCGCCCCAGCCCTCGTTCATCGGCACCCAGCCGATGATCGAGGTGGTCGATCCGAGCTGCTCGATCATCTCGGCGAGCTCGGCACGGAAGACATCGCGGGCGGCTTCATCGCCGTTGGCGGCGGTGGGCATGTCCTGCCAGACCAGCATCCCGATCCGGTCCGCGTGCAGGTACCAGCGCTGCGGCTCGACCTTGATGTGCTTGCGGATCGTGTTGAAGCCGAGATCCTTCGTGGCCCGGATGTCCCAGGCCAGCGCCTCATCGGTCGGTGCCGTGTAGACGCCGTCCGGCCAGTAGCCCTGGTCGAGGGTGGAGAGCAGGAACGTCGGCCGGCCGTTCAGCGTGATGCGCTGGAGACCGTCGACCTCTTCCACGGCGATCGAGCGCAGGCCCGCGTAACTGCTGACCTCGTCGGTCTGGCCGTTGTCGGTCAGCGTCGCAGCGAGCGTGTAGAGGTACGGGTCCTCGGGCGTCCAGAGATGAGCGTCGGGAATCGAGACGGCCAGATCGGCGTTCGCCGAACCGGTCGCGCTGCCGACCTCGTTGCCGTCGGTGTCGAAAGCGGTCACGGTCACGACGGCAGCCGCGGATGCTGACGCGCTCACCGCATTGACGATGAGTGACGACGCGGGCAGATTCGGCGTCAGCTGCAGACGATCGATGTGTGCTGCCGCGACCGGCTCCATCCACACGGTCTGCCAGATTCCGGATGCCGGTGCGTAGAAGATCCCGGACGGATTCGGCGTCTGCTTGCCCTTCGGCTGATCGACGGTGTCATCGGTCACGCGCACGATGAGCTCGTTCGGGCCGCTCACGAGCGCGTCGGTCACGTCGGCGCTGAACGCGTCGAAGCCGCCGGTGTGCGAGACGACCTCGGTGCTGTTGACGTAAACGGTCGCCTCGTAGTCGACGGCACCGAAGTTCACCTGAAGGCGCCGATCGCCGCCGATGCCCCAGTGGGCAGGAACCTCGAACGTGCGACGGTAGACCATGTGGTCCTCGTGCCGCCCGATGCCGGAGAGCTGGGATTCGATGGGGAAGGGAACGACGACCTCTTCCGCCAGCTCCGTGTCGAACGGCGTCTTGCTGTCGGCCGTGGCGGCTGCGAACTGCCAGACACCGTTGAGGTTCTGCCATACCGAGCGCTCGAGCTGCGGGCGCGGGTATTCGGGCAGCGGGGTGTCGGGGTCGACGTCTTCGGCCCACGGAGTGGTCATCGATGTCTGCTCCATAGTCCAGGCATCCTCTCAGAAATCGATGACCGGTTCACCCGTCGACCCACACGCCGACGCGCCCGCAAGCCCGAAGGCTCACGGGCGCGCCACGACCGGACCTACGGCTTGGCCCTGCGGAACGCCAGGAACGAGATCGCAGCGAGCACCACGATCACGACCAGCCCCCACAGCGCCAGCCCGACCGCACCGAGCTCGCCGAAGCCGGCCCAGACCTGCAACCACAGCTCGAGGCGCGTGATCAGGAAGATGACCCCGAGCAGGATCAGCGCCAGCCCGACACCCACGAGCGAGATCACCACCGGGCCCCAGCTCTTGTAGATCGTCGCGCCGGTGAAGCCGACGACGAAGAAGAAGAGCGCGACGGTGAAGTAGACGAGGAACGCGCCGAGCGGGCCCGACTCCCATATTCCCGGCAGGTGGAAGACGTACCCGTTCACGCCGTAGCCGTTCGTCAGCAGCTCGATGCCGGCGCCGATGAGGAAGACGATCGCCATGAAGACGCTGCCGAGCACGGCGGTGATCATCGTGCCGACGAAGAACTCTCGTCTGGTGATGCTCATCGCCTGCGAGAACGGGAAGGTCATGGTCATCGCCGAGAGGCCGATCACGAAGAACACCCACAGCGGGGCCTGTGCGCCGCCGCCGTACTTGGGCTCGTCGATGGGGATCATCGCGTAGATCAGCACCGAGATGAGCACGGCGCTGGCGAGGACGATCAACGGCACCCAGATGAAGGTCTGCCGGTTGATCAGCTGCAGACGGATGACATTGAGTGTGCGAGACATCAGCGGACCTCCTGGCCTTCTGCGCCGGCCGACGTGCCGCCGGCTTTCTGGGTGAGTCGGACGATGAGCTGCTGCAGCGAGACCGGTGCGAGATCCATGCCGGATGCTGCGACCTCAGCCCGCTCGTCGGCGGAGAGGGCGCCGAGCACGGTGACCGACGCCACGCGCCCCAGCGCCTCGCGGTGCAGGACCTCGCGGCCCTGTGCCCAGGCATCGACCTTGGGCGCATCGCCGACGACGGTCACGGCGCGGTCGCGCACAGCATCCGTCTCCTCGTCGAGGAGGATCTTGCCGTTGTCGATCACGATCACGCGCTCGATGAGGTTGGAGACCTCGTCGATCAGGTGCGACGAGAGGATGATCGTGCGCGGGTGCTCCGCGTAGTCCTCGATCAGCCGGTCGTAGAAGATCTGCCTGGCGACGGCGTCGAGCCCGAGGTAGGGCTCGTCGAAGAACGTGAGTTCGGCGCGCGAGGCGAGGCCGATGATCACGCCGACGGCCGAGAGCTGCCCGCGGGAGAGCTTCTTGATCGTCTGCTTCATGGGCAGCTGGAAGTCCTCGATGAGCTGTTCGGCGAAGGCCTGGTCCCAGTTCTTGAAGAACAGGCTCGCTGCCTTGAACGCGTGACGTGCGGTCGCGTCATCCGGGTACTTCTGACTCTCGCGGACGAAGCACATCCGGCTCAGCACGCGGGAGTTCTCGTACGGACGCTCGCCGAACACGCGAGCCTCGCCCGAAGAGGCGAAGTTCTGCGCGGTGAGGATCGACATCAGCGTGGTCTTGCCGGCGCCGTTGCGGCCGAGCAACCCGTAGATCGCCTTGTCTTCGATCGTGAGCGACACATTGTCGAGCGCGTTCTTGTCCTTGTAGTGCTTGGTGAGGCCTTGCACCTCGATGACGGCGGTCATGCGGGGTTCCCTTCGGTGTTGGTTGCCGTGGCTGCGCGTTCGCGCAGCAGTGCGGCCAAGTCTTCGGGGCCGAGCCCGAGCGTGCGGGCTTCGGCGAGGAGCGGATCGATGTAGCGGTCGGCGAACGCGGAGCGCCGCTCGGCGAGCAGCGTTTCGTGTGCACCGGTGGCGACGAACATGCCGATTCCGCGGCGCTTGTACAGCACGCCTTTGTCGGTGAGCATGGCGACTCCCTTCGCGGCGGTGGCGGGATTGATGCGGTAGAAGGCGGCCAGCTCGGTGGTCGAGGGGGCCTTGGACTCCTCTTTCAGCGAGCCGTCGAGGATCTGGTCCTCGATCTGCTCGGCGATCTGAAGGAACAGTGCCTTGCCTTCTTCGATCACAATGCTCCCAGGTGGTCAGTCGGTTACTTACTCGACTAACTAACCACTCAAGCGGGTCAGTGTCAACCCCCGTTCCTCGCACGGGGCACGGGACGACGCGGGGGGGGGCAGGGTCGGGTCAGCGGAGGTCGCGGACGCGGAGTGCCAGAGCGGATGCTGCGGCGAGAAGCAGCGCGACACCCCAAGTCAGGGCGAGCCCGCCGGGGTCGACGCCCTCCGCGAGCGGTGACTGCCGATACACCCAGGCGTACGGCGACACCGCGTTCAGCCACTCGAGGTCGGCGGACTGCTTCGCGAGCGCGTGCAGGATGTAGCCGAGCACCGAGATGCCGGCACCCACGACCGTGGCCCAGATGCGGCGGCCGGTCGCGGCCCCCGCGAGCAGTGCGGCTGCGGCAGCGAGGAAGGCGAGTCCGACAAGAGCGGCGCTCGCGCCGATGATGCGCACGGGGTCCAGGTCGAGCTCGGCCGGCTCGTTCAGCGCCCACACCACGAGCCCCGCGAACACGCCGAGCCACAGCAGGCGCACGAGCACCGACAGCGCCGTCTCGAGCGCGTACTGGCTGCGCCCGATGCCGTGCGCGAGGTCGAGCTCGGCCCGGCCGCTCTCTTCGGCTGCGGCGAGCGACGAGCCCCAGAGCACGGCGGCGATCGCCATCAGCAGGAACCCGATCAGCCCGTAGAACGTCGCCTCGGTGTACCCGGCACCGCTGGCGATCTGGTTGTAGCCGAGGGCGTCGACCAACTGATCGGGCAGCGAGTCGATGAGCTGCGTCATCTGATCGCTCGCCCCGATGCTCGGGTACAGCGGCAGATACAGGAACAGCACGGCCGCGACGCCGAGTGTCCAGCCGAGCAGGCTGCGCCACGACTCGCGGATGCTGCGCCGGAACACCGGCAGGATGCTGGTCACGATCGCCCCTCCCGTCCGTCGCGCCGTCGGGTTCGTCGTGTGGTCGGCTTCTTCGCCGGGGCATCATCATCGCCGTACAGTCGCAGCACCGATTCCTCGAGATCCGGCTCCTCGACGGTGAGCTCGTGCACCTCGTATTGCGCGAGCGTTTTCACGAACGGGTCGATCGAGCCTTCGATCGTCGCGGACAGCTGCACGCCCTCAGCATGGGCCGCGGCATCCAGTCCTTCGATGCCCGGAACCCTCTCGAACGCTGCGCGGGTGCTCGCAGCATCCGTCCCTCCGAGGCGCACGCGCACGCGGCGCATCGAGCCGAGCCGCAGCGAGGCGACGTCTCCGTCGGCGACGATCCGCCCGGCGCTGAGCACGGCGACCTCGTCGGCGGTCTGCTGGATCTCGCTGAGCACGTGCGAGCTCAGCAGCACGGTCTGCCCGGCCTCGCGCGCTTCGCGCACCATCGTGAGGAACTCGCGCTGCACGAGCGGGTCGAGCCCGCTGGTCGGCTCGTCGAGGATGAGGAGCTCGGGCCGGTGCATGAACGCCTGGATGAGCCCGACCTTCTGCTTGTTCCCCTTCGACAGCGTGCGCACCGGCCGGTTCAGGTCGACGCCGAGCCGATCGGCGAGGTCGCGTGCGGATCGCAGGACGGATGCCGACGAGCCGGCCGCTCCGGACACCTCGGCGTAGAACGCGAGCAGGCGGTGCCCGCTGGCGCGGCCCTCGAGATGCAGTTCGCCGGGCACGTATCCGATCCGTCGCCGCAGGGACGGGCCGCCGCGGCGGGGCTCTTCGCCGAGCACGCGGACGGTGCCCGACGACGGACGGATGACGTCGACGAGAGTGCGCAGCGTCGTCGTCTTGCCCGCGCCGTTCGGGCCGATCAGCCCGAATACCGTGCCCGGCCGCACGTGCAGGTCGAGTTCGTGCAGGGCGACGTGGCGTCCGTACCGCTTGTGCAGGGCGCGTACCTCGATGGTGTCGGTCATCACTCCTCCTCGGTGGCGGGTTCGTGCTGTTCGGGCGGGGCTGCCGTGGCATCCATCGCCGCGCGCGCCCCCTCGAGGAACGCATCGGTCGCGTAGATGCCGTGTGTCAGCAGCTCCATGGTCGGCAGGGTCGCGCGCAGCAGCCCGGCAGGGCTGAGGTGGTCCTGGCCGAGCGCGCGGGCGATCTGTGCGCGCATGACGACCGGGCCGAGCCCCATCAGAACGATCAGCAGTGTGGTCATCTCGTGGTCGCTCATCGGCATGAGCAGTCCGGCTTCGCGCTGGTCGTCGAGCATCGTTCGCGTTCCCGCCAGGATGCCGTCGAACAGGCGATCCGCGGCGGGCGAGCCGTCGACGAGCATGCGCCCGAGGTAGTCGATGAACGGGCCATAGCGCTCGAGGTCGTTCAGTGCGGTGCGGATGCGGTCGGTCGCGGGAGCGTCGATGAGTTCGTGGTTCTCGTCGGTGAAGACGTTCACGACGTAGTCGTCGCAGGCAGTACGCAGTGCCTGCTTGTCGCCGAAATGGTGCACGATGAGTGCGGCGCTCACGCCCGCGTCGGCGGCGATGGTGCGCATGCTCACGGTGTCGAATCCGTTCCGGCCGAACGCGGCGATCGCCGCGTCGCGGATGCGGGCACGGGCGGTGAGATCTTCGGATGCTGAACGCATGTACAGCACACTAAACACGTGTTCAGTCATTGTCAATGGGGCGCACTCGTAGTCTGGGGACGTGGACTTCTCCTATGCCGCGCTGCGGCGCTTCCCCGATGTGGAGGCGCCGAACCTGCAGGCCTGGGATGCCACCGACGAGCTCCTCGTGCAGCGGGCGCTCGCCGCGGAGGTCGACGGCAACGAGATCGCGGTCATCGGTGATGAATACGGCGCGATCACGCTGGCGCTGACGGATGCTGGGCGGGCAGGCGTCCGCGTGCACCAGGACCTCGCGACCGGAAGGCGTGCGCTGGCGCGCAATGCCGCCACCCTCGGGCTCGGTGGGTTCGCCTCCCATGAGCTTGATGCGTCACTGCTCGAGCGTGCGCGTCTCGTGCTGCTGCAGCTGCCGAAGTCGCTTGCCGAGTTGGAAGAGATCACGGATGCCGTCGCACGCTGGGCCGCGCCGGATGCGACACTCATCGCCGGCGGGCGGGTGAAGCACATGACGCTCGCGCAGAACGAGGTGCTCGGGCGCATGTTCGCGACGGTGCAGCCGCAGCGCGCCGAGCGGAAGTCGCGGCTGATCGTGGCATCCGGGGCGCGGGAGGTTCCGGCCGAGCCGCCGTACCCGGTTGCCGAGCGGCACGACGGGCTCACCGTGGTCGCGCACGGCGGTGCCTTCGCCGGTGCGAAGGTCGACATCGGCACGCGGGTGCTGCTGGAGTGGCTTCGACTCCCTGCGGTCGCTCACCCCGTTTCGTCTCGCTCCGCTCGCTCAACGCCCGGC
>JBQDFB010000074.1:0-4884 GCA_052085045.1 Microbacteriaceae bacterium
GCCGCGCGACTAAGCTGATCTGGTGCCGAAGAACCGTGTGCTGTCGACCCGCGTGCTGCTGATCTGCGCCGCGGTCGGAGTCGCCACGGGCCTCGTCTCGGCGGGTGCGGGCTATCTCAGCATCCCCGTCTCGGCAGCCGCTCCTGTGCTGTATGGACTCGTACTCGGCTCGCACGTGCTGCCGGGAATCGTGGCGCAGTCGCTGCTGCGCGTCCCGGGCGTCGCGCTGATCGCGCACGTGCTCGCCGCCCTCGTCTCGAGCGCCTTCGCCCCCGCCTGGGTGCTGCGCTATATCGGCACGGCGCTGCTGATCGGCGTGATCCAGGAGGGCATCACCGCGATCGGCCGCTACCGGTACTGGGGCACCGGAAGGTTCATGGTGTCGGCCGTGATCGTCGGCGTCATCCTCGCTGTGCCGATCGGCTTCGCTGTGAACCTCGACGAGTTCGCGCCGTGGGCACGCGTGCTGTACCTCGTGATGTTCGTGGTCGGTCCGATCGTATGGACGTTCATCGGCGTGCGGATCGGCACGGCGCTGCGACGAGCGGGTGTGGTCACCCGCACCTGATCCCACGCGACGGATGCGATTCAGGTAAGGCTCAGCTAACCTGGATCGGTACCCGACCGAAGGACCGCCGTGCGCTCATCCGCGCCTCTGCTTCGCGTGCGTGATCTATCGCTCACGCACGCTGGCGCCACGCACGCTTCACCGAGCGACGTGAGTTTCGAGGTGCATCCGGGGGAGGTCGTACTCGTGCTCGGGCCGAGCGGATCGGGCAAGTCGACCCTGACGCTCGCATTGAACGGCCTCATCCCGCAATCCGTTCCTGCCGAGATCTCGGGCACCGTGGAGGTCAACGGCCGCGACACCGTGAGCACCCCGGTCGCCGAGCTCAGCGCCGATGTCGCGATGGTCTTCCAAGACCCCGATGCGCAACTGGTCACCGGCACCCTGCTCGACGAAGTCGCCTTCGCCCTCGAGAATCTGCTGCTGCCGGTCGGCGAGGTGCTCGGGCGGTCCGAGCAGGCGCTGCGCCGCGTCGGGCTGTGGGACCGCCGCAGCTGGAACCCCGACCGGCTCTCCGGCGGCGGCCGCCAGCGCCTCGCAATCGCTTGCGCCCTGGCCATGGGGTCGTCGGTGATCGTGCTCGATGAGCCGACCGCGAACCTCGACCCGCAGGGGATCGACGACGTCTACGACGCACTCACCGACCTCGTCGCCTCCGGTGATCGCGCCATCGTCCTCGTCGAACACAACCTGGATGCCGCGATGCGCTTCGCCACCCGCACGATCGTCCTCGACCAACAGGGCCGAGTCGCGTTCGACGGTCCCGTCGAAGACGTGCTGCGCGGGCACACCGACGAACTCATCGACATGGGCGTCTGGCTGCCGGCTGCGACCCTCGCCGGACGGATGCTGCGCGAACGCGGCATCCTGCCCGGCGACGCGCCGCTCCCCCTGACCCCAGAGGAACTCGCGGATGCTGCGGGCGGGGGGCGGCTTCGGGTCGAAGGTCTTGCGGATGAGAGGCTTCGACTCCCTCCGGTCGCTCAGCCCGTTTCGTCTGCGGCGACTGCGCCGCCTGCGCTCAACGACCGGCGAGGGACCGATCCTGTCCGGGCGTTGAGCGAGCGGAGCGAGACGAAACGGGTTGAGCGAGGAGCGCAGCGACGAGTCGAAACCGACGCACGCCCCCCAATCGTCACCGCCCGAAACCTGACCGTGAAGCGCGGGCGCACCGGGATCCTGCACGGCGTCGACCTCGACATCTCCGCGGGTTCACTCACCGCCATCGTCGGCGCGAACGGCGCGGGCAAGACGACGCTCATCCAGGCACTCGCGGGCGTCGTGCCACCACCGAGGAATCAGGTCTCGATCGACGGCGTCGACCCGGGCCGCGCTTCGCCACGCGACCTCGCGGCACGCATCGGTTTCGTGTTCCAGAACCCCGAGCACCAGTTCATCACGCACACAGTCTTCGACGAACTCGCGCACGGGCTGCGCCTGCGGGGCACGGGCGAGGCCGAGGTGTCCGAGCGCGTCGGCGCGATGCTCGCCCGCTTCGGCCTGGAGCACAAGGCCGACGTGCATCCGTTCCTCCTCTCCGGCGGAGAGAAGCGGCGCCTGTCCGTCGGCACCGCGCTCATCACCCGCCCGGGCGTCCTGGCGCTCGACGAGCCGACCTTCGGCCAGGACCGCGCCCGCGCCGACGAACTCCTGCGCCTGCTCGCCGACCTCCGCACCGAAGGCACGACGATCGTCATCGTCACCCATGATCTGCAGCTCGTCGCCGACCACACCACGCACACGATCATCCTCGACGACGGCCGCGTGCACGCCGCGGGCCAGACCGCTGAACTTTTCACGACCGAGGGCCTGTTCGAGTCGGCGGGGCTCCGCCTCCCCGCACTGCACCGCGCGCTGGATCCGCAGCTGCGCGGACTCCTCGCAGAGGGGGCGCGATGACTGCGATCACGTCTCCCACAGCAACGATCGATCCGTACGCGCCGGGTGTGCCGGCATCCTCGTGGCGGTTTCTGAACCATCTCAACCCGCTGTCAAAAGTGGTTGCCGTCCTTCCCGCGATGGTGCTGCTGGTCTTCGTGCGCGACCTCGTCACGCCGCTGTGCTTCGTGGTCCTCGCGTACGCGCTGATCCTCACCGGCACACGGATCACATCGCGCACCGCTGCACTGCTGTTCCTCGCGGTGCCGATCGGCGTCGTCGCGATCGGGTTCGGATTCGCGCTGTGGGTCGATGCATCCGGTGTCGACACCACCGCGCCGTTCGTGCAGATCGGCGGTTGGACCCTGTTCACGGGTGCCTTACAGATCGGCTTCGCCACCGCCCTGCGGTTGGCTGCGATCCTCGCCCTCGCGCTGATCGGTGGGCTCACGACGACTGGCCCCGACCTCGTGCGCGCCAGCATCCAGCACCTTCACGTTCCCTATCGGATCGGCTACACAGCGCTGGCCGCCTACCGGTTCGTGCCGCGGTTCGGGTATGAGCTCGGCGTCATCCGCGCGGCGCACCGCGTGCGGGGATCGCACGGCGGCCGCGGACCGTTCGCGCGGATCGCCCGCGGATGGGGGTACATCGTTCCGCTGCTCGCCGGAGCGATCCGGCATGCCGAGCGCGTCGCTCTGGCGATGGATGCTCGCGCCTTCGGCGCCCACGCGACCCGCACCGAGCGACACCTGGTGCCGTTCCGCACCCGCGACTGGGTGTTCATCGCGGCATTCGTCGCAGCATCCGCTCTGATCCTCGTATTCACATCTCCGTGGTCCCCCGTCTGAAAGGCAGCGCTATGGCATACAGCAAGATGGTCAAGCCCGAAACGACCGACCTCCTCCCCCTCGAAGTACTGCGCACCGAGAAACTCGCGCCGCGCTGGATGCGCGTGACGCTCGGCGGCGGCGAGATCGAGAAGTTCCGACCGATGGGCTACGACCAGTGGTTCCGGCTGTTCATCCCGGTCGCCGGCGATGCGGGCCTCGAACGCGTGCCGGCGAAGGCGCACAAGCTCTTCGGCTACCTGAAGTTCCTGCGGATCCCCGACGGCGAACGGCCCGCGATGCGCAACTACACCGTTCGTACGCACCGGCCGGCGACCGCCGAACGCGGCGCCGAGATCGACGTCGACTTCGTTTTGCACGGCTCTGCCGCCGAGGGAACAGCCGGTCCGGCATCCCGATGGGCCGAGACCTGCAAACCGGGCGACCGGGTGCTGATCATCGACGAGGGGCTCACATTCAACCCCGAGCGCGGCACCGACCGCGTCGTGCTCGTCGGCGACGAGACCGCCCTGCCCGCGATCGCCTCGATCTGCGCGTCGCTGCCGTCCACGGCATCCGGCAGCGTGATCATCGAGGCACCTTCGGCAGAGGACGCGTTGGAGTTCGAGCACCCAGCCGGGGTCACGGTGGAGCGGATCGCGCGCCCGGCCGACGTCGACCCGGGGACGCTCGCGCTGTCGGCGTTGCGCGAGCTGACGCTCCCGGATGCGCCCTTCCACGCGTATGCGGCCGGCGAGCAGGCGCTCGCGTCCGGGGTGCGCAAGCATCTCGTCGGCGAACGCGGTGTCGACAAGAGCACCGTCAGCTTCTGCGGCTACTGGAAGATCGGGGCCGCGTCCCCGGCATCCAAAGCCTCCCGCGAAGCGGCCGCGGAGCCGCTGGCATGAGCGGGACCGCACACCGTCGATCCGCGGTTCCGACAACGCTGCTGCTGACCTGCGCGGCACTCGGCGTCGCCGGAGGACTGCTCCTCGCCCCGGCGAACTGGCTGTCGACGGTGCTGCTCACACTCGGGATGCCAGCGCTCTCGGTGGCGATCACGGGGCTGTGGATCCTGCCGGCGGTGATCGCGCTGCGGCTGCTCCGTCGGCCGCTGGTCGGGCTGCTCGTGGGAGTCATCGCCGGGCTCGTGATCGTGCCGTTCTCTGGGTACGGATTCATGAGCGTCATCACGAACGCGTCGTGGGCGCTGTTCGCCGAGCTGCCGTTCCTGGTGGTGCTCTGGAAGCGCTGGAAGACCTGGATGCACTACGCCGGTGCCGCCGCGCTGGGCATCGTGTATCCGATCTTCGCCTGGACGTTCTTCGCCATGGGCGTTCAGCCGCTGTGGTCGCAGATCCTGTTCTTCGCGGCGACGCTCGCCAGCTGCCTCGGGGCGACCGCCCTCGGCATCCTCATCGCCGATCGCCTGAGCAAGGCCGGCGTCGGGCGTCGCTGAGCACGGAGTTCAGGTCGCAGATCTCGCCGCTCTGAATGTGTCAGAACGGCAGAATCTGCGACCTGAGTGAGGCGTCAGCGCTTGCCGGCGATCTGACGACCGACGAGGTCGCGCATGATCTCGTTCGTGCCGCCGTAGATGCGGTGCAC
>JBQDFB010000074.1:4984-8333 GCA_052085045.1 Microbacteriaceae bacterium
CCCTCGCCGGTCTTCACGAACGTGACGACGATGTCGGCCGTCGTTCCGGACGAGATGAAGGTCTTCGCACCGTTGACGATGTAACCGCCGTCGACCTTCTTCGCATTGGTCTTGATGCCGCGCAAGTCGCTGCCCGCACCGGGGTCGGTCATCGCGAGGGCGCCGAGCACCTCGCCGGTGGCCATGCGGGGCAGCCACTTCTCCTTCTGCTCCTGCGTGCCCATGTGCACGAGGTAAGGAACGGCCAGGTCATCCTGGATGCCGAGCGCGCCGGCCAGCGAACCAGCTCCGGCCCCGATGACCTCTTCGTTCACGATCGCGCGGAAGCGGTAGTCCTGCAGCATGCCGGCGCCGCCGAACTCTTCGGGAACGGAGAGCCCGATGATCCCTGCCTCGCCGGCAGCGAGCATCGTGTCGCGGTCGATCTCGCCCGCAGCATCCCATTTCTCGCTGTTCTCGGTGCTCACGTGGCGCTTGACGAAGTCCTTGACCAGGTCGCGGAATGCCTCGTGGTCCTCGTCGTAGATGTCGCGTTCCATGCCGTCCTCCCGAACGTGTCTGGCGTCGTTGCTCCGGCGAGTCTATGCCTGAGGGCGGATGCCGTGGCCTGGCGTTGTAAGAATGCATCCCACCATGCGTGGCACCGCGTATCGCGTTTGTGGGAAGCCACAGATCGACGGTCTGACGGTCGGCCCGACCGGATGCTGCGGAGTCAGTGCGCGTAGTCGGGGGCCGCAGGCAGCCCGAAGAAATCCTCGAGCGAGTGAAAGCCGCCCTCGTGATACGCCGCCGCGAGTTCGGGGCCGACGTAACGGAGGTGCCATGGCTCGGGTTCGTACCCGGTCATGTCAGTCGCGCCAGCCGGATAGCGGATGATGAAACCGTGCTCCCAGGCATGGGCAGCGACCCAGTCGCTCTCGGGAGTACCGGCGAATGCATCGATCCCATCGCACTCGATGCTGCAGGCGACCACGTCGACCGCGAGCCCCGTCTGGTGCTCGCTGAACCCGGGGCGCGCCGATCCCAGGTCGGCCGCGTCCTGCCCGATCTCAGCCACCTGCCCGGAGTAGTTCGTGTCCTGAAGCCGATATGAGCGATAGGAGTTGTTCATCCCGAGCTCGCCCACGCCCGCGGCATTCAGAGCCGACGCCATATCGCCCAGGGCGGCCGCCGCATCGTGATCGATCAGACGCGATGCCGTCGTCATCTGGATCGGCGCCTCGACCAATCCCGTCGGTTCGAAGTCGGAGGGAGTGAGCGCGTGCCCCTTGTTCACGACCACCCACTGCCGCGTCGGGTCGGTCAGCGAGATGCATGGCGCACTGCCCGCCACCACGGCCTCGCGGAACGCCGCACCGCCGCCGAAAGCCGCGATCGTGCCTTCGTCGTCGCCCGCGGCCAGCGCGTCGATCACGGCCGAGTCTGAGCACGGATCGGTCGCCGCGACAGCGGCGACCTCGATGCCGGGAAGCTGTGCTGCGACGGCCGGGGCCGGCGGCACGACGGCGTCCGCCACCGGAGGCACGTCGGTCAGCGCCCACAACGCGCCGAGGGCCGTAACGGCCAGCCCAATCGGAAGCGCGACTGGGAGAACGCGGGATGGGCGCGACGCGTGCCGGGGAATCAGGGCGCCGCTCATTCCTCTATTCTTGCTTAACCGGTGTCGAACATAGTTCACCCTCTTGGTTGACAGAGTATCGATTCTTTGTTCGAATGAACTCTATGCGATGGCAGGGACAAACGCTCGACGACACGGATGCAGCCGCGCTGCCCGGTCTTGAGAATCGCAGCGGGATCGTCCGCTCGGTGACGACGCCCGAGTTCGGTGGCATGACGTTCCATGAGGTCCTGGCGAAGTCGGCGCTCAATCACGTGCCGGGCGGGTCGCGCATGCCGTTCAGCTGGACGATCAACCCCTACCGCGGATGCAGTCATGCCTGCGTTTACTGCTTCGCTCGCGGAACGCATCAGTATCTCGACCTCGACGGCGGCGGAGACTTCGACGCACAGATCGTCGTGAAGACGAACGTGGCCGAGGTGCTGCAGCGCGAGCTGCGGCGCGGCAGCTGGGCGCACGAGACCGTCGCACTCGGAACCAACACCGATCCGTACCAGCGGGCCGAGGGCCGGTATCGGCTGATGCCCGAGATCATCCGCACCCTGGCCGCTTCCGGCACGCCGATGTCGATCCTCACCAAAGGCACACTGATCCGCCGGGACATTCCGCTGCTGGTGGATGCTGCGAGATCGGTTCCCGTAGACATCTCGATGTCGATCGCGATGTACGACGACGCACTGCAGCGAGCGATCGAGCCGGGGACGCCGTCGACCCAGGCTCGCCTCGACACCGTGCACGCCCTGACCAAGGCGGGGTTCCGCGTGGGCGTCTTCCTCATGCCGGTACTGCCGCATCTGACCGACTCCGTCGATGCCATCGACCATGCGCTGCAGCGCATCCGAGCATCCGGCGCCGACCACGTCATCTACGGCGCTCTGCATCTGCGCGCCGGCGTGAAGCCGTGGTTCATGCAGTGGCTGGAGCGCGAGCATCCCGAGCTCCTGTCGTCGTATCGCGCGCTGTACCCGGGCGCGGCCGCAGACGCGCCGAAGGCCTACCGGCAGTGGCTGGCGAAGCGGATCAAGCCGCTGATCCGTGCCTACGGGCTCGACGCCCGGCACTCCGACGACACGTACCCGACGCGAAAGCTGACGAAGCGGGCCGTGCTCACACCCGCGGCTCCGCCGGAGCAGCCGACGTTGTTCTGAGCGCAGGGCGCCGCGCCCACGACGGCTTCACGCTCAACCCGCGGGCGGGCCCGTTCACAACTCCTCGCAAACAGCACAGAAAGGGGTCGGAATCAGATTCCGACCCCCGTATCCGCACAGTTCTGAGGAGTTGTGAACGCTGTTAGGCGGTGAGCTCAGCCGCACTCGGCATGCGGCCGGCGACCTCCTCGATGATGTCGTCGCCGACGCGGGCCTGTTCGAACGGCGCGTCGATCTCAGCGCGGTCGAGCAGCTCGGTCATCCGACGCTGACGCTGCCGCGTGATGAGGGTGACGACGCGGCCTGCACGACCCGCGCGGCCGGTGCGCCCGGAGCGGTGCATGTACGCCTTGTACTCGTCGGGAGCGTCAGCCTGGATGACCAGATCGATGTCGTCGACGTGGATGCCGCGAGCAGCCACATCCGTCGCCACCAGCACGTTCACGCGACCCGACGTCATGCGCTGCAGGTTGCGCGTGCGCTTGGCCTGGTTCAGATCGCCGTGCAGCGAAACGGCCGGGATGCCGGCGTCATCGAACTGCTCGGCGAGCATCTCCGCGTACGCACGCGTGCGCGCGAACAC
>JBQDFB010000075.1:0-8171 GCA_052085045.1 Microbacteriaceae bacterium
GCCATGGCGGTCACGAGCAGGGCGTACGCGATCAGCGGCAGATAGACGATGGATGCCACGATCGAAGCGATTCCACCCAGCACCCGTGAGGCCTGCAGCACGCCGACGATGAGCGCGAGCACGGCGTTCAGCAGCAGCGCGGGCGGTGCGAAGAATCGCAGTCCGTTGCTGCGGCCGTACCGGCGAACCAGCTCGCCGCGCCACGCCCCGGTCGCGCGGAACTGGCGCGCCAGTCGCCACCAGCTCTCGCGGGGCCAGTAGGTCACCGACAGCTGCGGGTCGAGCCAGACTTTGTGGCCGGCTTGGCGGATGCGCAGATTCAGTTCCCAGTCCTCGCCGCGACGGATCGTCTCATCGAACAGACCGACCTCGTCGAGCACGGCGCGGCGCATGACGCCCAGATAGGCCGACTCGGCCTCACCCTCGTGCGTGGTGCCGTGGTACGCGCCGCCACCGAGACCGATCGGGGAGTTGTAGGCGCGGGCGACGGCCTTCTGGAACGGCGTCCTGCCGTCGGCGCGCATGACGCCGCCGACGTTCGCCGCTCCGGTGCGCTCCAGCGTCGCCAGGGCTCGCCGCGCGTAACCGGGTGAGAGCTCGGAGTGCGCGTCGACGCGCACGATCGTGGGGTAGCGGCTCGCGCGGATCGCGGCGTTGAGACCGACGGGAATGTGCGCGGCGGGATTGTCGACGAGGCGGATGCGGTCGTCATCGGCCGCGAGCTGCTGTGCGAGCTCGGTCGTACCGTCGGTGGACGGCCCGAGTGCGAGCACGAGCTCGCTCGGACCATCGAGCTCCTGTGCGAGCACCGAGCCCACGGCGTGCTCGAGGTACCCGCGCTCATTGAGCACGGGCATGATGAACGACACTCCTGTCGCAGACGTTGCCGAATCGTGCTCTTCCACCCGTCGATCATGTCACGACGTGCTGTGCACGCATGCGTACTCTTGAGAGGTGAGCGGTGTCAGCGATATGAAAAAGGCCTACCGGCTGCTGCGCAAGGCCCTGCGCTCGCGCAAGTCCGTGCAGCGCGTGCGCCGACAGCTCGCCGCCGCGCCGCCGCATCCGGAGCATCATTTCAAGATCGCGGTCTATTTCGCGGACGGCGATGTGAACATGTACCAGATGCGGCAGTGGTACCGGCCGCTGGCCGAGCTTCAGAAACTGTGGCCGGTCATTGTGCTGGCGCGCAACGCGAGCGGTGCCGAGAAGCTGATCGAAGAGGACTCCGCGCCGCCAGTCGCCTTCGTGCCGACCGTGCGCGACGTCGAACGCTTCATCGCCCGGCAGGACATCCGCATCGTCCTGTACGTGAACCAGAACACCCGCAACTTCCAGATGTTCCGCTACGGGCGGCGCTGGCACGTGTTCATCAATCACGGCGAGTCCGACAAGATGTACATGACCACGAACCAGTACAAGGCGTACGACTATGCGTTCGTGGCCGGTCAGGCCGCTCGCGACCGGCTCAGCCGCACGCTCTGGGACTACGACGTGGATGCCAGGACGATCGATATCGGGCGCCCGCAGGCCGATCACTACTCGGGCATCCTGCCCTACACGCCCGATGACCGGATCGTCGTGCTGTACGCGCCGACGTGGGAGGGCGACCGCCCGAGTGCGCACTACGGGTCGATCGCCACGCACGGCGAGAAGCTCGTGAAAGCGCTGCTGGCGACCGGCCGGCACCGGGTGATCTACCGCCCGCATCCGCGCAGCGGCGTGGTCGATGCCGAGTACGGTGCCGCGCACCGACGCATCATCGCGGCGATCACTGAGGCGAACGCATCCGACTCCGCAGCCGCTCACATTTTCGATGAGGGGCCGGAGCTCGGCTGGCAGCTGGCGGCGTCAGATGTCGCGATCGTCGACATCTCGGCGATGGTCTACGACCGTCTCGCAGCGGGTCGGCCGCTCATGATCACCCAGCCGGTCGACGAGCGTGCGGCGATCGATACCGGCGGCTATCTCTCGGACTGCGAGTGGCTGACGGCGGATGCTGCGGCCGACATCGTCGCCGAGGTCGATCGCGTCCGCGCGGACGACGATGCCGTCGCGAAGCTGCAGATGTGGGTGCAGCACTACTTCGGAGACACGACCCCCGGTGTCGCAACGGAGAAGTTCCACGCGGCGATCGAGCATCTCATGGGGGAGTGGGACGAGTGGCGTCAGCGGGAGATCGGTGCGATCGGTCCGGAAGAGGACGACGACGACGAAGAGGACAAGGACGACGAGCTCTGATTCACAGACGAGCGTCGACGATCCAATCCTGTTCGAGCGCGAGCAGTGTCGATTCTGTGGTCATGAGAGACATCCGCTCGCAGCTGGCCTGTGCGAGCAGTAACCGATCGAACGGGTCGTGACGAACGAGGGAATCGAACGTCAAGACGGTGGCGGCATGCTCTGAGCGCAACGGCAGCTCGGTCAGCCCCGACGCTCGGAAGATCTCAGGGAAGGCGTCGCCGCCGGGCAGCGAGATGCGGCTGAGCATGTGCTTGATCGCGATCTCCGTGACCGAGATCGACGAATAGTGCACGCGCGGCTCTGCCTCGAGCCGCCTGCGGCTGCGCATCCCCAGGCGGGGGCTGTCGTGGACCAGCCAGATCAGAGCGTTCGTATCGAGGAGCATCAGACGCGCTCGCCGTAGAAGAGTTCGTTGATCTCTTCATCGACGCCATCGAACACCGCCGGATCGTGCTCGGCCTCGCCTGCGGCGAGTCCGTAGACGACGGTCAGCTCACGATGGGCGATCAGGTCGACGACGGGATGTCCCGCGCGTGCGATCGTGACCGTCTCGCCCTCGAGCACTTTGGCGATCAGCGCCGAGAGCTGACTTTTGGCTTCGTGCACGTTCACCTGGATCATGCGTCTAGTCTAGCTAAGTCTGGCTAGGAAGCGGTGCGGGCGTAGACTGGCGCGATGGACTTCACCGAGGCGCAGGCCGTGGCATCCCGTTTTGAGGTTCTTGATGAGTCGGGATCGACGAACGCGGCACTGCGGGTGCTCTCAGCGGACGCCGTTGCGTGGCCCCACCTGTCGGTGCTGGTGACCGACAATCAGACGGCGGGGCGCGGGCGGCTCGACCGGTCGTGGGAGACACCGGCCGGCTCGGCGCTCGCCGTCTCGGTGCTGCTGCGCGAACTGCCGACGGATCCGGGCGCGATGGGCTGGATCCCGCTGGTCGCGGGGCTCGCCATGGCGGATGCCGTCACCGTCCAGCTCGCCCGTCACGACGTCGGCGTCAAGTGGCCCAACGATGTGCTGGTCGACGGGCGCAAGATCTCGGGCATCCTCGCTGAGTCGACGGGCGATGCCGTTGTGCTCGGTGCCGGTGTGAACACGGCGATGACGGCCGAGCAGCTGCCGGTGCCGACCGCCACTTCTTTCGCAGCCCTCGGAGAGATCGCCGATGAGGGCCGGCTCGTCGCCGACTATCTGCGTCGGCTCGAAGGGCTGCTCTCCGCGCTCGCCGCGGGCAACGACGCCGACCGCAGCAGCGTGCACGCGGCGGTTTCGGCGCGGTGCGCGACCCTCGGCCGCGACGTCGAGGTCGCCCTGCCGGACGGGTCGACACTGCGCGGCACCGCGACCCGACTCGAAACCGACGGACGACTCTGCGTCGACAGCGACGGCTCGGAGCAGATCGTCGCTGCGGGCGACGTGGTGCACGCCCGGCTGGCGTGACGCTTCGTCGGCCGGGAGCCCGATCTGCTTGTGCAAGTGTGTACACAAAGGCTACGTGTGCTACCGTATGCACTATGGATACTGTGACGAGCGAGGTATCGACGCGCGAGTTGCGCAGTCAGCTCTCAGACGTACTCGGACGCACGATGTACGCAGGTGAGCGCATCGGTGTGACTCGAAACGGAAAGCTCGCCGCTGTGATGGTGAGCGTGGCCGATCTGGAAGCGCTTGAAGAGTTCGAGATGGCGCAGGACGTCGCCGCTTACCGTGAGGCTAAAGCCTCTGATGACGGCTCCCGCGTCACGCTGGATGAGCTGCGGGCCGACCTCGCCTCATGAGCTATAGCGTCGACTTCACCGCGGCCGCGGCGCGGCAAGTGAAGAAGATGCCACGACCTGCACGCGATCGCGTACTCGATGCGATCAATACCTTGGCTGACACCCCTCGACCCCATGGTGCGAAGAAACTCGTCGGCGAGAAGAGAGCCTGGCGCATACGGGTCGGTGATTACCGAGTGATCTATGACGTGTTCGATGCACAGTTGACCGTCACGATCGTGCGGGCTGCGCATCGCCGGGAAGTCTATGACCGGTAGTGACACCGGACACGCCGTCAGTGCGCGGGCGTTGTCGGCGGCTGAGGGCACAATGGAGCCATGACACAGCCCGTGAGTCTGGGCGGACGGCCCATGATGCCGCCGCCGGGCGCGCCAGCCGAAGAGCGACTCATCGCGCGCTTCCGCAGTCAGGCACGCGGGCTGCTGTGGTCGTCGCTGCTGCTGATCGCCGTGTGCGGTGCGACGGCGTTCTTCTACGACAACCTTCCCGACGGGTTCCAGAACTGGATGCTGCTCGCCGTCGCGGCCGTGCTCATCGTCGTGGGCGTCGTGATCCCGTACTTCGTGTGGTTCTCCCGCACGTACACGGTGACGACGCGGCGGGTCATCGTCCGCCAGGGCATGGGTGCGCGCAAGCGCCGTGAGATCTCGCACGTGCGGGGCTACACGATCGGGGTGCATCGCGGCATCCTGCAGCGAATGCAGGGAGCGGGGACGATCACGCTCTCGAACGGCATGGACACGGCGCTGCAGCTCGTGAACGTGCCGAACGTCACGCTCGTGCACGAGGCGCTCGCCGACCAGATCGAGGTCAATCAGATCCTCGCCCACCGCGACGCCCAGTCGCTGGGCGACACCGACCACTCCTGATCCGCTACGCACTCGACTCGAAACCGTCGCCGCCATACGAAAGAATGGAACCCGACGAACGGGAGAACCACATGGCGTTGCGCATCGGCGTGATCGGCGGCGGACAGTTGGCCAGGATGATGATCGCCCCGGCGGTCGAACTCGGGCTCGACATCCGCGTGCTCGCCGAGTCCGAGGGGATGTCGGCACAGCTCGCGGCGACGGCCGTGGGAGACTACCGCGACTTCGAGACAGTCCGGGCCTTCGTCAAGGACGTCGACGTCGTCACGTTCGACCATGAGCACGTGCCGCAGGAGGTGCTGCGCGCTCTCGTTGCCGACGGCGTTGCCGTGCACCCGGGCCCGGATGCCCTGCGGTATGCCCAGGACAAGCTCGCCATGCGTGCCCGACTGGCTGAGCTCGGCATCCCGCAGCCCGACTGGGCGCGAGTGGCGAACGCCGACGAGCTGCAGGCGTTCCTCGACGATCACGGCGGCCGGGCGGTCGTGAAAACGCCGCGCGGCGGGTACGACGGCAAGGGTGTGCGACTCGTGCGCACCTCAGCCGATGCGGCCGACTGGTTCGAGCAGACGGCAGCGGATGACGCCCTGCTCGTCGAAGAGCTGGTGTCGTTCCGGCGAGAGCTCGCCCAGCAAGTGGCTCGGCGCCCCAGCGGTCAGATGGTCGCGTATCCCGTGGTCGAGACCGTGCAGCGCGACGGCGTGTGCGCCGAGGTCTTCGCCCCGGCGCCCGGTGCCGGCGACCGCCTCGTGCAGGTGGCTGAGGGCATCGGCCGGCAGATCGCCGAGGGGCTGGGGGTGACGGGGATGCTGGCTGTCGAGCTCTTCGAGACCGACGACGAGCGCGTTCTCGTCAACGAGCTGGCGATGCGCCCGCACAACAGCGGCCACTGGAGTCAGGACGGCGCCGTGACGGGCCAGTTCGAGCAGCACCTGCGGGCGGTCGCCGACCTGCCCCTGGGAGATCCCTCGCCGCGTGCGGCCTGGGCGGCGATGGTGAACATCCTCGGCGGGCCCGCCGACGGCTCCTTCGAGAGTCGTTTCGACGCGGCGATGTCCGAGCATCCGGACGCGAAGATCCACACCTACGGCAAGCAGGCGCGCCCCGGTCGCAAGGTCGGGCACGTGAATGCGGCCGGCGACGATCTCGACGATGTCGTCTACACCGCCCGCGCCGCCGTCGATCACTTCCGCTGAGCCGCACCCCAGATCTCGCGCGCCGTTCAGCGGAACCCCGGGATCCAGACCGTACCCTGGGTGAGTGACTGAGCCACTGCACTCCTCTGCTGTGCCCGTCGTCGGTGTCGTGATGGGTTCCGATTCCGACTGGCGCGTGATGAGCGACGCCTCCCAGGCGCTCACCGAGTTCGGGATCCCGCACGAGGTCGAGGTCGTCTCCGCACACCGCACGCCCGACAAGCTCATGCAGTATGCGCGCGAAGCGCGGGCACGCGGCATCCGGGTCATCATCGCCGGGGCCGGCGGCGCCGCGCACCTCCCGGGCATGCTGGCCTCGATGACACCGCTTCCGGTCGTGGGCGTTCCGGTGCCGCTGGCGTATCTCGACGGCATGGATTCGCTGCTCTCGATCGTGCAGATGCCGGCCGGCATCCCCGTGGCGACCGTGTCGATCGGCGGTGCACGCAACGCCGGCATCCTGGCGACCCGCATTCTCGGGGCATCGGATGCCGCGATCGCCGACCGCATCGAGGACTATGCGCGGTCGCTCGAGGGGCAGGTCGCAGAGAAGAACGAACGGCTGAAGGGCTCCCTGTGAGCGTTGCCGCACCGCGCGCCACGGCGCGCGCAGGCCGACCGCTGATCGAGACGAGGCCGCTGCGCGACCCCGACTCGAGCGATTCGGCGGTCATGGGCCGACGCGGCTGGTGGCTGGTCGTGATGAACGTGCTCGTCCCCGGATCGGCGCAGGTGCTCTCCGGACGCAACCGTCGGCTCGGCCGCTTCGGGCTCGGTGCAACGCTGGTTTGCTGGCTGCTGATCATCGCCGTCGGCATCTTGGCCCTGGTGGCGCGACCGGCGATGATCTGGCTGGCCACCGGTCCGTTCTCGTGGCCGGTGCTGACGCTCGCGCAGGTGCTTCTGATCGGTTACGCGATCCTGTGGGTCGTGCTGACGTTCGACACGCTGCGTCTGGTGCGCCTGGTGAAGGTGCCGCCCATCTCGCGCATCGCCATTCCGGTGGTCGCCGTGCTCGTCGTCAGCCTGCTCAGCGGGGGAGCGGCATACGCCTCCACGGTCGTCGCATCCGGCCGAGGCGCGCTCGACAACATCTTCGGGCAGAGCGGGCCGAGTGTCGCGCCCGTCGACGGCTACTACAATATTCTGCTGCTCGGCGCCGATAGCGGCGACGGGCGCGACTCGATGCGCTTCGACAGCCTCTCGGTGGTGTCGGTCAACGCCGACACGGGGGCGGTGACGATCTTCGGCATCCCGCGCGAGCTGCCTGGCGCGCCGTTCAGCGACGGCAGCCCGATGCAGGCGCAGTATCCGAACGGGTTCGAGGGGCACTCCTCCTCGACATGTGGATGGAATCCGTGGATGAACCACATCCGGTACGCCGCCGAGGTGTGCCGTGAAGACGAGGGCGTCGAGCTCTACCCGGATGCTGCCGCGCACGGTTCCGCACCCGGCATCGAGGCGACCAAGGATGCCGCGGAGGGGATTCTCGGCATCGAGATCCCGTACTACGTCTTCATCGACATGAACGGGTTCGCCGACATGATCGACGCGCTCGGCGGGGTCGACATCGAGGCGACCGAGCGTCTGCCGAAGGGCGGCCCGCCCGAGGGATGGACGGGCACCGACGTCAATGAGTGGGCGATCGGATGGATCGAGCCCGGCCAGCAGCACATGGATGGCGACACGGCGCAGTGGTACGCCCGTTCGCGCTACACGACCAGCGATTGGGACCGCATGGAGCGCCAGCGGCAGCTGCAGGTCGCGATCCTCGAGCAGTTCACCCCGCAGAACGTCCTTACCCGCTTCAACGACATCGCCGCTGCCGGAACTGTGCTGGTCGATACCGACCTGCCGAGGGACAAGCTCAGCGAGTTCTTCGACCTGGTGCTGAAGGCCAAGGAGCAGCCGGTCACGTCGATCGAGCTGGTGCCCGAGAACGGCGTCGACGAGTTCGCCCCCGATTACGCGTTCGTCCGCGAGCTCACGCAGGAGGCGCTGCATCCGCCGACACCGGAGCCGACGCCCGAACCGTAGTCAGCGGCAGCGCGACGTCATCCGCACTCGACGTCGGCCCGCACCAC
>JBQDFB010000076.1:0-2052 GCA_052085045.1 Microbacteriaceae bacterium
GCGATGCCGGTCGCGGTGGCGATCGTGCCGTCGATGCCGGCGAGACCGCGGTTAGCGTGCACCGGCACCTTCTTGCCGCCGAGGACGGCGTCGGCGACGCGGACGAGCCGCGACGAGCCGAACATCAGCCGGTCATGCGGCCAGGTCGCCCGCCACACCGCGTCGACGAGCAGCTCGCGGTCGAGCGGTCGGCGCACCGCATCGAGCTCTGTGCGCATGGCGTCGCGGCGCGCCTCGGGGTCGGCCGAGTGCAGTCCGCTCTGGTCGGGCGCGTTCTCGCTGAGATCGACGATCGAGCCGGCAGACGCCTGCATCCACTCTCCGAGCCAGGTGCGATCGGCTTCGCCCTGACCGACGACGACGGATGCCGCGGCACGCGTGCGTCCGTTGAGATTCAGCTCTTCCCCGCCCGAGCGGACGGCGACGATCTCGACATCGTCACGCTTCAAAAGGGCTGCGGTGTCGCGGCTGAGCGTCGGGTGGCCGAACACGACGACGCGTTCGATGCGCCCGCCGAGTGCGTCATCGCGCAGATGCTCGCCGTACCCGTGCACGACATATCGGCCGAAGCGGGACCCGCTGACGATCTCGGCAATGAGCGGCCACGACCCTGCGTGGGAGATCCCTTCGGCCGCGGGGCCGGCGTCGGCACCGGCGACGACGACCGTGCGGGGTCCGCGTTCCAGGAGGTGCGGCTCACCAGCATCCGGCCGCGGCGCCTCGCCCGACTCTGCCCCGTAGTCGTGCGGAAGCGCGCTCGAGAGCGGATCGCGCATCGGAAGGTTCAAGTGCACGGGGCCGGCGACGCCGGGAAGAGCTGCGGAAACAGCATCCGCTCCCATCGCCGCGGCGACTGCTTGCCTGCCCAAACCGTTCCAGTCGCCGTCGCCCGGGACGGGCGCATCGTGCTGCCAGCGCACGAAGGCGGCGAACATGCCGGGCTGGATCGTCGCCTGATTCGCGCCGATGCCGCGCAGCTCGGGAGGCCGATCGGCGGTGAGCAGCAGCAGCGGGACGCCGGCGTGGAAGGCCTCCATCGTCGCGGGCAGCAAGTTCGCCGCGGCCGTGCCTGAGGTGCAGATCACGGCGGCGGGGACGCGGGTCTCACGAGCGAGGCCGAGGGCGGTGAACGCGGCGACGCGCTCGTCGATGCGAACGTGCACGCGGATGACGCCCTGACGGGCGAGGTGGGTGGCGGCGAGCGCGAGGGCCTGCGAGCGCGAGCCCGGTGAGATCACGACGTCGCGGACGCCCGAGCCGGCGAGTTCTGCCAGGAGGGCTGCCGCGGCATCCGCAGCCGGCGATGAGGTCATGAACGCGAGTCGGCGCCGGGGCCGTCGCTCTCATCGTCGAGGCGAGCGAGCTCCTCTTCCAGACGGCGGATGCGCTCATCCTGCTCGGTCGTGCCGAGGGTGCGGAGGAACTCGGGGTCATCGTCGGGCGCGACCGAGTGCATGCCCTCCTGGTCGCTGCGCCGGCGCCGGCCGATCACGAACCAGAGGATGCCGCCGAGCACGGGCATGAGGACGACGATCGCGATCCACGCCCCCTTGGGCACGCCGCGGTGCCGCGCCGCCGGCTGCACTGCGCAGTCGACGATGCTGAACACCCAGAAGACGAGGGCTAGGAAACCCCCGACGATCAGTACTCTCGCCACGGCTCCAGTCTAGGCGGGATATCCGATGACCGGACTGGAAGCGTCCGGCGCCGGGTACTCAGGCCCTTTGAAAGCAGGATGCTTCCCGCTGGCGATGAGGCGGATCAATTGCACGACGCACACTCACGCTGGAATCATGTCGGAGTTCAGCGAGTATGTGATCTATGTCGACGAGAGTGGCGATCACAGTCTCACGAACATCATCCTCAGTTCCCGCTGTTTGTTCTGTCGTTCTGCATTTTTCCGGTGAGGGACTACGTATCCACGGTGGTTCCTCAGCTCCAGACGATGAAGTTCGAGTTCTTCGGGCATGACATGGTCGTGCTTCACGAACGCGAGATACGCAAGGCGACCCCACCGTTCGACATCCTCCTGAACCACGAGGTCAGGGACCG
>JBQDFB010000076.1:2152-5074 GCA_052085045.1 Microbacteriaceae bacterium
CAGGCGCGCCGAACAGCGAGTGTCGTTTTCGAGAGCCGAGGAGCGAAGGAAGACCGGACTCTGGAACTTGAGTTCCGCAGGATCATGGACACTACGCGGATGCGCGGTATGCCGGAGACCCTCGCCTTCCACTGCGCACCGAAAAGCGCCAACAGCTCCGGCCTGCAGATCGCGGATATGACAGCGCGGCCCATCGGCCTCCACGTATTACGCCCAGATCAGTCGAACCGCGCGTGGGACCTGATCGAGAGCAAGATCGTCCGCTCCCCCGCGGGCCAGATAGAGGGATACGGTCTGAAGGCATATCCGTGAAAGCGAAAGGCCCCCGGGGCTTCCCGGAGGCCATACGCCGATCGAGCATTCCCGATCCACTTGATGTAACACTATGCGACGCACTTATGTTCCGCCAGAACCCGCCGCCCGGCCCCTGCTTTTGGACGCGACGGCGGGAGTCGAACCCGCAACACCATCAGGTATGAGCTGAAGCCCGGGGCCACCCGGATCGCCGCGATGGCACCGACGTTACCCGGCTGTGACGATTCGTGCCAGCATCCTGGAAAAGATCTCGCATTGCGACCAAGAATGTCCGGATGTTTCGTGGCGACTTACACTGGAGGGATGAAGATGCCGCCGATTCTCGTGTACTCCGTACTGCGGCTGCTGGCGTTCCTCGTGCCCCTGGCGGTCATGTTGCTCTTCTTCCCGATCATGAGCGAATACTGGTGGCTGACAGTCATCTTCGCGGCGCTCATCGGCGTGAGCTTGTCGGTGCTCTTCCTGCGCAAGCCGCTCTCCGGCGCATCCGCCGACCTCTATCAGCGGCGTGAGGCGAGCGCCGCGACCCGGCAGAAGACGGTCGCGGCAGAAGATGCCGATGCCGAAGATGCCGCGCTCGACGCGAATGCCGCCGACGCTCAGCCGCCGCGCGAGAGCTGACCGCCGGGCTCTCAGCCGACGAACGCCCAGTAAAGCGCCCCCGCGTAGGCGAGCGCCGTGAGTGATGTGAGCCCGAGTGCGACGACGAGCTCCTTCGGCAGTCGGTACGTCCAGACGATGAGGATCGCCGGGATGCCGGCGAGCAGAGCCAGCATCCCGAGCCACGCGATCGGGTACAGCAGGGCGATGAACGCGGCGATGAGGAACGGCACCACGATGAACAGGGTGTAGATCGCCTGCGTCGCCCGTCGGCCGATCATGACCGTGAGCGTGCGCTTGCCGACCTCGCGGTCCTGATCGATGTCGCGCAGATTGTTGGCGAGCAGCACGGCGCAGGCGAACAGCCCCATCGCGACAGCACCGAGCCACGCCTCCTGCGGGAGCTGGAACGCCTGCACCCACGTCGTGCCGAGGGTCGCGACCAGCCCGAAGAAGACGAAGACGAACACCTCGCCGAGACCGAGGTAGCCGTAAGGGCGCTTTCCTCCGGTGTAGAACCAGGCGGCGATGATGCAGACGGCGCCGACCGCCAGCATCCACCACTGCCCGGTGCGGATCACGATCGCGAGCCCGACGAGCGCGGCGAGCGCGAAGAACGACAGACCGATGATGAGCACGGTGCGCGGGTTCACCTGCCCGGATGCCGTGAGACGTGCGGGCCCGACTCGCTGTGCATCGGTGCCGCGGACACCATCGCTGTAATCGTTGGTGAAGTTCACGCCGATCTGCAGCAGTACCGCGACGGCGAGGCACGCCAGCGCGATGACCCAGTGCAGTTCGGGATCGATGAGCTGCGCGGCGCCCGTGCCGACGACGACGGGTGCCACGGCGAGCGGCAGGGTACGCAGACGCGCGGCCCCGATCCAGTCGCCGGCCGTGATCGGCGGCGCCTCGACGATCGGTCGCTTCGCCGGATTGCCGCTGGTGCGGGTCGTGTTCCGCTTCGTTGTCGATCTGCTGCGCTTCGAGGATGCTGCCACGCTGGGAATCTTAGTCGGCGAACCGATCACGTCCTGCGCTCAGCGCCGCGTGAAGGTGATGTGGATCACGCCGCTCTCGGAGACTTCCGTGCTCATGTCGTAGTCGTTCTCGATACCGCGCAGACCATCCCAGATGCGCCGACCGCGCTCGAAGACGACGGGAACGACAGCGAGATGGAGACGGTCGATCAGCCCGGCCCGCAGAAACTGCTGCACGACGTCAACGCCACCGCCGATGCGCACGTCCTTGCCATCTGCCACCTCGACCGCACGTGCCAGGGCGTCTTCCGGCGTCGCTTCGATGAAGTGGAAGGTGGTTCCGCCGGCCATCTCGAGCGACGGTCGTGGCGTGTGTGTGAGCACGAACACCGGCACGTGGAAGGGCGGGTTCTCGCCCCACCATCCCCGCCAGTCGGGGTCATCAGGGTGCGCGTGCAGTCCGAACATGGCGGCCCCCATGATCTCGGCGCCGACCTCGTCGAAGTACGCTCGGCCGTAGTCATCGTCCATACCGGTCGTGCCCTCCCCGCTGGTCTCACCCAGCACGCGGCTGCGGAAGGTGCGGGTCGCGGTGTACTCCTCAACGAGACGGGGCCAATCCGCGCCCATCGGATTCTCGGGCGACTGGTCGGACGGTGATGCGATCCCGTCGAGTGAGACGTTCAGATCTGCGCGTACGGTCATGCTCTTCTCCTTGCTGGTTGTTCAGAGGGCGGGGTTATTGGCTTTGCCGTCGAGCCACAGCATGTCGCTGGGATCCGCGTGCGTGCCGCCGGAATCGACGTGCTTCGCACTGATCTGCGGACCCTTCGTGATCACGTGCACGATCGCCATGCCGTGCCCGCGCCCGAGGTCGTAGTCGGCCTTCAGCCACTCGAGGATCGGGCCGGCCTTGGTCGTCTCGTCGAAGCCCTTTCCGTGTACGAGGTCGATGAGCTGGCGCGGGGTGAGCCCGGTCTTGGTCTCTGCTGCGTCGAGATAAGCCTGGAACGACATGTGTTCTCCT
>JBQDFB010000076.1:5174-8169 GCA_052085045.1 Microbacteriaceae bacterium
TAGAGTTTCGATGTGGATCGAAACATCGCGGTCGATCGTCCGGTCGAGGGCGTGGAGCACCCGGATCATCGGGTCGAGTTCGAGCTGAGCCCCGGTGACATCCAGGCGGTGCGCTTCGGGGTCTCGCCGGGGCATGAGCTCGCGCACGCCGTGCGCGTTCTCCTGCGGCCGGAACAGCACCCGCTGCAATGGGGCTGGCTGCGCGCGGTGCGCGATCACCTCCCGCGCGAGAGCTTCGATCTGCTCTCCGCAGTGATCGGTGACGATGGTTATCTTCCGGACTTCCTGACTGCGACACCCAGCTGGGACATGACTCCGGACGCCGAGCTCGACGCATTGCGGAGCGCAGCGCTCGATCCGATGCGCGTCGACTTCGGGAAGATGGTGCTGCGATCGACCGGATCACGACAGCACGCGCTGCGCGAGATGCAGGAGCGCCCCACGCGGGCACGGGCGATGATCGCCGATGCCTGGCAGGACGTGTGGGATGCGGCGCTCGCGCCGGTATGGCCGCAGCTTGACCGCTTGCTGCGTGCCGACATCGCCGTCCGCTCGCGCACGATCGCCTCCTCCGGCATCGGGGAGATGGCCGACGATCTGCACCCGAACGTCAGTTGGGGTGCGGGAGCCGTGCGCGTGCGGCTCCGCAAGCACAGCGAACTGGTGGACTGCCGCGGCAGCGGCCTCGTGCTCGTACCGTCAGTGATGTCGTCCTGGGGCTGCATGGCGCTCACCGAGCCGCCAGCGCAGCCAACGCTGTTCTACCCGGCGCGCGGAGTCACCGCCGGCTGGGCACGAGACGCCGCCGAGACGGCGGAGGCCCTCGGAGCACTGGTCGGGCCCGCGCGCGCCGAGATCCTGCTCGGGGCGAGTGCCGCGCGCACCACATCTCAGGTCGCCCGTGACGGCGGGATCGCCGTGTCCACGGCATCCCATCACCTGACGGTGCTGCGTGACGCCGGACTCATCACGAGCGAACGCGACGGGGCACGAATGCTGCACCTGCGCACTCCGCTCGGGGAGGCGATGGTGGGAGCGGCGCTCTGAACTACTCCGCCTCGTCCACGGCGATCGGCCTGTTCTCGTAATAGGTCTGGAGCACGACGGTGGTGTGAGTGCGGACGTTCGCCGCCAGTCGCACCTCGTTCACCAATTGCTCCAGCGCACGCGGCGAAGCGACCCGCACGAACAGCATGTAACTGGCGTCTCCGGCGATCGAATGGCACGCCTCGATCTCGGTGAAGCGCTCCAGCAGCTCTGGGGCGTTGTCTGGTTGGCCGGGATCGAGCGGGGTGATCTGGATGAACGCCGACAGCGGCTTGCCCAGCGCCTCCGCATCGAGCAGAGGTCGATAGCCGGTGATCACCCCGCGCGATTCCAGTCGGCGCAGTCGGGATTGCACAGCAGAGCTCGACAGCCCGACCGCTTCCGAGAGCTGGGCCAGGGTCGCCCGGGCGTCGCGGGAGATCTCGGCGATGATCTGACGGTCGACAGCATCCTCCATAGGTGGAAGAATATCGGACAACAGCGGCTTATGCCGGAAAATTTCCTCTCAACCTCAGGATCGGAGGTCCCGATGACCACCACACCCACGCAGATCAACGCCATCATCGGCGAGCCCGAGGTTGTTGAGGATGCCGGCACCGCTGAGACGTCCGGGGCGTGGACGCAGCTCAAAGAAGCCGCCATCGCGCTGCGCGAGTTCCAGATCAAGGACGGGTCCATCCCCTCCCCCTCGGACCACGACGATGCTCGGTCCCACGTCGAGGCGATCATCGCCGGCATCCGTGCGCTCGCCCCGACCTTCCCGCACGACGCGGAGTATCTCGCAGCATCCATCGTCGACTTCGAGCGCTGGGCGACAGGCGGTTTCGGCGTTCCGGACTTCCTCGACTCGCTGGTCGCCTTCCAGCCGCAGCGGCACCGCGTCGACGGCATCCGGCACCTCATCGTCTTTCCGATGTACACGCAGAACGGCTCGCCCGATCGGCTCGTCGAGGCTCTGATCGTCGAGGCGATCTGGCCGGACTTCATCGCCGAGCTGGAAGCCGGCGACTACGGCAACAAGCTGTTCGCCTCGCTGCGGCTCGTGGATTTCACGCCCGGCTACGACACGAACTCGGCTGTGCTGTTCCCCGAGACCGTCGCGATGCGCGAGATCCCGCCGTTCACGTGGGGCGCCATCTTCCAGGACCGCGAGGCGGCCCGCTATCGACGCGTCGTGCGCGCGGCATCGGAGATCACCAAGCTCGACCTGCCAGAGGCGGCAGCGCGGATGCTGGACGACCAGGACCTCGCCGAGAAGACGTTCGTGATGTGGGACATCATCCACGACCGCACCCACATGCGCGGCGACCTGCCGTTCGACCCGTTCATGATCAAGCAGCGGATGCCGTACTTCCTGTACTCGCTCGAAGAGCTGCGCTGCGACCTGACCGCGTTCCGCGAATCGGTGGCGATCGAGAAGCGACTGCGCGCGGCAGAGACACTTTCCGATGCCGAGGCCGAGACGCTCGAGCACGCCGGCCTCGTGCAGTACGCGGTGATCTTCGACCGGATCTTCCGGTTCGCGATCACCGGATCGCGCGTGCGCAACTACGACGGCCTCGGCGGGCAGCTGCTGTTCGCCTGGCTGCACCAGCGGGGCGTGCTGCACTGGACCGACACGCAGCTCGCGTTCGACTGGGCCGAGGTGCCCGATGCCGTGATCGCGCTCAGTGATGCGGTGAACGAGCTGTATTGGCGCTCGATCGACCGGCCGAAGAAGGCGCACTGGCTGGCGGCCTACGCGCTTGTCAGCTCTGTGGTGACGCCGAACCCGGCATCCGTATGGGCTCGCGGGCTGCCGGATGAGATCCTCCTCGGTCTCCCGAAGGGCTATACCGACGCGGTGCTGGACGATGAGTTCCCGCTGTCGATGTTCTTCGAGGCGCTCGAGAAGAAGATGCGCCCGGTGATCGAGTCGACCTCGGGGATTCGTGCGTCGGATGAGTGA
>JBQDFB010000077.1:0-1889 GCA_052085045.1 Microbacteriaceae bacterium
GCGATCGCCGCGCTGGTCACCGAGTTGCTGGAGGGCGGGGAGCTCAGCTGACGCGGGCGCGCCGCGCCGCCCGGCTTGTGGCGCCCGGCTTTCGCCCCCACACCCCGGGGGGCCGACACGCCAGATGTCGGACGGATTCGTGCAAAGCGTCCGACAAGTGGTGTGTCGGCCCCCGGGGTTGTCACGCGTGGTCGCGAAGACGGGTCAGCGCTGCGAGGATTGCGGCCTGCACTGACGGCCAGTCATGGATCACCTGGGCGTAGTCGAAGCGCAGCGTCTCGTATCCGAGAGTGGATGCCGCGGCATCCCGCGTCAGGTCACGATGACGATGCTCGCGGGAAGCATGGTTCTCCTTGCCATCGACCTCCAGGATCAGCCGGTCGCCGATCACGAAGTCGACCCGTCCGACGCTGTCGATGACGACCTGGGTGCTCAGAACCAGCCCGAGGAAATGCAGACGCAGCCGCAGGAGCGACTCCAGCCCGCTGTCGGCATCATCGCGTGCAAGATCAACGAGCCAGCGTGCGTATGCCGGCAGCGCAGTACGGATTCTGAGCACAGCCGCATGCGACAGTTTGCGCAGACGAAGAGCGGACTCGAGCGAGGCGAAGAACGACTCGTCGCCCTCGCATCGGTGCAGGTGGATCAGCGCGGTCTCCACGGGGACGAGGCCAGCCGGTACAAAGCCTCGGAAGAAATGGCTCTTGCAGCTGCAGGCTCGGTGTTCGTACACCCGTCCGCGACGCCCGACCCATACGTGCGGCTGCCGGTCGTCGCTCATCACCCAGATGCCGTGACGCCGCAGTGCGACGGCACACGTCAGCGCTCCACCGTGGATGGCGGCGCAGCGAACGTCAGCGGCCAGGTCTGAGCTGGCGTACAAGCCCGGGCGCAGTCGCTCGAGGCTTCCGGAGCGGACGGCCTTCGTCAATTGCGGACGGCTGACACCGTGCTGCTGGAGAACGGTGCCGTGGGCGAGGCCGCCGAGCTGGCCGAGAAGTAGTTGCGGATCGAGCATGCCGTCCAGCATCCGTCATCTCCTGGGCGGACGAACCGGAGGATCCCACGATCCGTGGACAACTCGTCAGCTCGGCGCACGTGTGGGAACCGACGAAACCGGGGGCCGACACGCCAGATGTCGGACCGAATCGCGAAGTCCGTCCGACAAGTGGCGTGTCGGCCCCCGTAAGTGGCGCGGGGCGGGCGCCACGGGCGGCACCCGCCGCGCCCGGCGGCGCGGCGGGTCAGCCCGGGTGGGTCATGGAGAGCAGGTCGAGCTTCTCGTCCAGCACCTCGAGAGTGATCTCGCCGCGCTCGACGTAGCCGAGGTCGATCACGGCGTCGCGCACGGTGATCCCCTTGGCCACGGCGTGCTTGGCGATCTTCGCCGCGGCCTCGTAGCCGATGACCTTGTTCAGCGGGGTGACGATCGACGGGCTCATGCCCGCGAACGCAGCGGCGCGCTCGGTGTTCGCCTCGAGGCCGTCAACCGTCTTGTCAGCGAGCACGCGCGATGCGTTCCCGATCAGGCGGATCGACTCCAGCAGCGCCGTGCCCATGACCGGGATCGCGACGTTCAGCTCGAAAGCACCGGATGCTCCGGCCCAGGCCACGGTCGCATCGTTGCCGATCACGCGGGCGCTGACCATCAGCACGGCCTCGGGAACCACTGGGTTCACCTTGCCGGGCATGATCGACGAGCCGGGCTGCAGATCGGGGATGTGCAGCTCGCCGAGACCCGTGTTGGGCCCCGACCCCATCCAGCGCAGGTCGTTGTTGATCTTCGTCAGCGACACCGCGATGGTGCGCAGCGCGCCGGATGTCTCGACGAGGCCGTCGCGGTTGGCCTGAGCCTCGAAGTGGTCCTTCGCCTCGGTGATCGGCAGCTC
>JBQDFB010000077.1:1989-3665 GCA_052085045.1 Microbacteriaceae bacterium
GCGCCGGAGGCGACCTGGTCGGCGGCGGCCGCGATCGCGTCGGCGATGGCGCCGTCGAGGGTGCCGAGCTCTTTGTTCGCCAGAGCCGCGGCCTTCTTGATGCGTGCGAGCGAGGCGATCTGCGCGGGCTCCAGACCCGTGCCCGAGATCGGGAAGTTCTCCACGGCACGCTGCGTCTGCGCGCCGTACAGCGCGTTCACGGGCACACGGACCTCGCCCATGGTGTCGTGTTCGATCCGGTAGTCGGTGTCAGTCACTTCGATCCCTCCTGGGTTGCGGGGATCTCTGGCCCCGTGTCGATTCCAACAGTGATGGCGGGCACGGCCGTGCCCTCGGCGAGACGATAGTTCGCGCCCACGATTCCCAGCCGACCCTCGGCGACAGCTTCGCTGATCAGCTCGGACGACTGCAGCAGGTTCGCGACGGTGTTGCGCAGATGCTCGCGGCCGACCTGTTCGGCATCGATGTCCGCCGGCGAGGATCCGCCGTTCGCCGCCAGCACCTTGCGGGCGGCGGGGATGATCGGGGCGATGAGCTTCCAGATATGCGGCGGCAGCGGGTCCGCGTCGATCGCGGTGCCGTCGATCGCCGCGCGCACGGCGCCGCACTCGTCGTGCGCGAGGACGACGATCAGCGGAACCTTCAGAATCTCGACGGCGTACTCCAGACTGCCGACGATCGATTCGCCGATGACCTGTCCGGCGTTGCGCACCACGAAGAGATCGCCGAGGCCGAGATCGAAGATGATCTCGGCGGCGAGGCGCGAGTCCGAGCATCCGAAGAGGGTAGCGACCGGGTTCTGATGGTCGGCGAGGTCATGACGGCGCTCGACATTCTGATTCGGATGCCGCGGCTCACCCGCTACGAAGCGATGATTGCCGTCGAGCATCTGTCGCCACGCCGCGGTCGGGGTGAGCGTTGTCATCGTGCCTCCGAGATGCTGCGGATCTGCGGGCTGAGCGATTCAGCGAGGTGTGCTGTCGAGTCGGCCGATCGCGCTCCGTAGAGCAGGATGTAGTCGTCGCCGGCCTGGGTGCCGATCGCGTAACTGACGTTGTTGTCGGTCTTGCCGGCGACGGCGTAGACGTCCCAGTCCAGCCCGCCGATGCGCGTCGTGTCGGTGGATGCTGTGCCGCCGAGCATCTGCGGAGCCCACGAGGCATCGGTGTCGAAGCCCTGCGCGACGGTGATGAAGCCGCGCTCGTCTTCAGCGGCAGGGGCGAGCGCGATCTTCCAGACGTTGACCGCGCCGCCCTGCAGTTCGGCAGAATTGACGCGCCAGAAGTCGCCGAGGTCGGGGACGATGACCGGGCTCTGCATCGTCGATTCGACATCGGCGGCGATGCCGACCATGTCGACCTCGCGCTCGGATGCCGGTTCGCCGCGCGGCACGCCGAAGATGACCACGGCGACCACGGCGAGGGTGATGATCAGCGCCGCGATGAGGTTGCGGAACGACTGGCTGGCCCGATAGTTCTTGCTGAACTCGGCCTTGCGGGTCGCGGTCTCCTCCGGCGTCTCGGCCCGGCCGAGCTCGGCGACGATGGGAGGAGGTTTGCTCACGAGTCGTCTCCGTCGGATTCCGCGGGACGCGTCGCTTCGAGGCGGCGCTTGGCGCCGAGCAGCCACTCCTCGCAGCGGGCGGCGAGGGCTTCGCCGCGCTCCCAGAGCGCGAG
>JBQDFB010000077.1:3765-8145 GCA_052085045.1 Microbacteriaceae bacterium
CGCAGTTCCGAGGTCTGCCGGCCCGCCGCATCGAGCTGCCGGCCGACCGTGTCCCGTCCGCGGGACAGCAGCAGCCAGAGCTCCTGCGCACGGTCTTCGATGATCGGGTCGGGGGAGCGCAGCACAGGGCGGGAGCGCAGCTGTTCGAGCTGTGCGATGTCGTGCGTGACGCGCTGCGTCAGTCGAGAGGTGGCGCGCGCACGCAGCTGCCCGATCAGGGCGCGCTGCTCTCCGACATCCGGGACGACCTGCTTGGCAGCATCCGTCGGAGTCGAGGCGCGCAGGTCTGCGACGTCGTCGAGCAGCGGGTGGTCGTTCTCATGTCCGATCGCGGAGACGATCGGAGTGGATGCCGCGGCCACAGCCCGCAGGAGCCGCTCGTCGCTGAATCCCAGCAGTGTCTGCGGATCGCCGCCGCCCCGGGCGATGATGATGACGTCGACCTCAGGGTCGGCATCCAACCGGGCGAGCGCCGCCAGTGTCTCGGGCACGCAGCGATCGCCCTGCACAGCCGCGTAGGCGGTGCGGAACTGCACCTGCGGCCACCGCAGCTCGGCGTTGCGATGGACGTCCTTCTCAGCATCCGAGCGTTCACCGGTGATGAGCCCGATGCAGTGCGGCAGGAACGGCAGCTGCTTCTTGCGCGCCGGGTCGAACAGGCCCTCCTGGCGCAGCTGAGCGCGCAGCTTCTCGAGGCGCTCGAGCTGGTCGCCGAGCCCGACGTGCTTCATCATCGAGACGGTGAAGCTGAAGTCGCCGGCCTTCACGAAGTAGTCGGCCTTGACCGCGGCGACGACGTGGTCGCCGATGGCGAGGTCGGCGGGGATGCGCCCGCGTACGCTCGACCAGACGCGGATCGAGATCTGCGCGTCCGACTGGGTGTCCTTCAGACGCCCGAACACGTTGCCGCCGCGGACGTTCCACGACGTGATCTCGCCCTCGACCCAGACGGTGTTCCACCGGGCGACGAAGTCGCGGATCGTGCCGTTCAGGCGGGCGATGGAGGTGGGGGCATCTGCTGTCGAGTCGCGCGGAGCGACAGCATCCGCCGGTGGAGTCGCGCCCTGAGCGGACGATGCCTCGAAGACCGTCATCGGGTCCTTTCCTCTGCTTCGCGCCTGCGATGTTCGTCCAGGCCCTTCTCCGGTGCCCGTCGGTAGACTGGAAGGGTGAGCCAGGCCACCGTACATCTTCCCGTTCCCCGCATCCCTCGGTCGCGGGCGACGCGGCTTCAGAATAACCCGATCGACGGACATAAGCGCGTTCTGCTCGCGGCACCCCGCGGATACTGCGCCGGTGTCGACCGGGCGGTCGTCGCCGTCGAGAAGGCTCTCGAGCGCTACGGCGCCCCGGTGTACGTGCGCAAGCAGATCGTGCACAACATCCACGTCGTCACCGAGCTCGAAGAGATGGGGGCGATCTTCGTCGAAGAGGTCGACGAGGTGCCAGAGGGCGCCAACGTCGTGTTCAGCGCGCACGGCGTGTCACCCGCCGTGGTGAACTCGGCATCGGATCGCGGCCTGCACGCCATCGACGCCACCTGCCCACTGGTCACCAAGGTGCACCGCGAGGCGGTGCGGTTCGCGCGTGACGACTACGAGATCCTGCTGATCGGTCACGAAGGCCACGAAGAGGTCGAGGGCACCGCCGGCCACGCACCCGAGCGCGTGACCATCGTGAACTCGCCCGACGAAGCCGACACGGTCACGGTCAAGGACCCGTCGAAGGTCGTCTGGCTCTCGCAGACCACGCTTTCGGTCGACGAGACCATGGAGACTGTGAACCGGCTGCGTGCGCGCTTCCCCGACCTGCAGAATCCGCCGTCCGACGACATCTGCTACGCCACGCAGAACCGCCAGGTCGCGATCAAGAAGGTCGCGAAGGATGCGGATCTCGTGATCGTCGTCGGCTCGTCGAACTCGTCGAACTCCGTGCGCCTGGTCGAGGTCGCCCTCGAATACGGGGCGAAGGCCGCCTACCGCGTCGACTACGCCGAAGAGGTCAAGCAGGAGTGGCTCGACGGTGTCGAGACGGTCGGGGTCACCAGCGGCGCATCGGTGCCCGAAGTGCTCGTCCGCGAGGTTCTCGAAGCGCTCAGCAGCGCCGGGTACGCCGATGTCGAAGAGATCCGCACCGCCGAAGAGGATCTGATGTTCTCGCTCCCGAAGGAGCTGCGCCAGGACCCGTCGGGGCAGCGCGACACCCGCGCGCTCGGCGGACGCTCGAAGCCCGCATCGGCATGACGGATCGGCCGCAGTACGGCGAGTACGCGACTCCCGAAGAGCAGCGCCGGCTTGCGGGGCTGCCGCCGATGGATGCTGCGCCCGAGACCCCCGTGATCGCAACGCCCGCTGTGGTCGAAGCGCCGGCTGCGCCGAAGAAACCGGCGGGTCGCCCGTGGGACCGCATCCTCACCATCGCTCTGCTCGCCTATGGCGTGGTCAACGTCTTCATGACCGGCATGTCGTATCTGAACCTGCCCGACCTCATGAACGAGAGCATGAAGATCCTCGGCATCGAGGGCGAGTTCACGAACTTCGAGCAGGCCAGGGTCTGGGGCACGGTCGCCGCGATCGTCCTCGTCATCGGGTGGGTGCTGACGGCCTGGCTGTCGATGCGGCGACTGCGAAGCGGAAAGATCACGTGGTGGCTGCCGCTGGTCGGCGCCGCAGTGACCATGCTGGTGGCGGCGTTCTGCATCACGGTGCCGATGATGGGCGATCCGGCGTTCCTGGCGTACGTCGAGGGGATGTCGGGGCGTTGAGCTCCGCCAGCGTGCTCGCCGTGTGCGCGGTGCACGAGTTGCGCCCGGATGCCGGCACGGTCGGCACGACCGCGATAGACAAGCGTTCGGTTACGGGGCCGGTGCGCGTCGGCGCGTACGGGGTCTATGCCGATGTGCAAGCTGACCGCAAGAACCACGGTGGCCTGGACAAAGCCGTGTACGCGTACGCGCAGGAGGATGCGGCGTACTGGGAACGCGAGCTCGGCCGCGCGCTTCCGGCGGGGTGGTTCGGCGAGAATCTGCGCGTATCGGGGCTCGATCTCGGTGTCGCACTCGTGGGCGAGCAGTGGTCGATCGGCACCGCCGTCGTCGAGGTGACGATGCCGCGCACGCCGTGTCAGACCTTCGCCCGATGGGTCGGCGGAGACGACGAGCGCGGCTGGGTCAAGCGCTTCTCGAACGCGCGTCGACTGGGTGTCTACCTTCGCGTCGTGCAGAAAGGCCGCGTACAGGCAGGGGATGCCGTGTCTCTCCTGGCACGGCCGGAGAATGCTCCGACCGTGCCAGGAGATCTACCGCGGAGTGTGACGGTCAGCTCTGCGACTGGCCGTACGAACCCAGCTGGCGCGTCGACTCGACGACGCGGGCGGCCATCGCCGTCTCGGCGATCTTGCCCCAGGCGCGCGGGTCGTACTGCTTCTTGTTGCCGACCTCGCCGTCGACCTTCAGGACGCCGTCGTAGTTCTTGAACATGTAGTCGGCGATCGCCCGCGTGTACGCGTACTGCGTGTCGGTGTCGATGTTCATCTTGATGACGCCGTTGGCGACCGCGGTCGCGATCTCTTCATCGGTCGAGCCCGAGCCGCCGTGGAAGACGAGATCGAGCGGCTTCGCGGAGGTGCTGTACTTCGCGGCGACCTGCTCCTGGATCTCGCCGAGCAGCTCGGGGCGCAGCTTGACGCCGCCGGGCTTGTAGACACCGTGCACGTTGCCGAAGGTGAGGGCGGCGATGTAGCGGCCCTGCTCGCCGAGGCCGAGCGCCTCGATGGCCTGGTCGACATCCGCGAACGTCGTGTAGAGCGCCTCGTTCGAGCCCTCGTGCGCCACGCCGTCCTCCTCGCCGCCGACGACGCCGATCTCGACCTCGAGGATGGCGTTGATCGCCTTCATGCGCGGAAGCAGGTCCTTCGCGATCTCGATGTTCTCCGCCAGCGGCACGGCCGATCCGTCCCACATGTGCGACTGGAAGATCGGGTTGCGGCCGGCCTTGACCTCTTCTTCAGAGGCGGCGATCAGCGGCTCGACGAAGCCGGCCAGCGCATCCTTCGGGCAGTGGTCGGTGTGCAGCGCCACGGTGATCGGATAGTTCTTGGCGACCTCGGTCACATAGCGGGCGAAGGCGAGTGCGCCGGTGGAGCGGCCCTTCACTGTGTGGCCGGCGAAGTAGTCGGCGCCGCCGGTCGTCACCTGGATGATGCCGTCGGAACCGGCCTCGGTCAGGCCCTGGAGGACGGCGTTGATGGTCTGTGAGCTGGAGACGTTGAACGCGGGATATGCGAAACCACCGGCCTTCGCGCGGTCGAGCATCTCTGCGTACTGTTCCGGAGTGGCGACGGGCATGAAATCTCCTGCGATAGATGAAGCCGGGACAGTGC
>JBQDFB010000078.1:0-7756 GCA_052085045.1 Microbacteriaceae bacterium
TCTCGGGGACGAACAGCCGCAAGCAGCCGACGTACCGCTGCGGCGAGCAGTTCCATCTCACCCGCCAGCGCGAGCCCGTCGATGCGATGGTCACCGAGGCGGTGCTCACGCGTCTGTCCTCGGTGGACGTGCACGACCTCGTGATGCCACAGGAGGACGATGGGCCGGATCGCGAGGAGCTGCTGACGGAGCGGAACGCCCTGGTCGATCGGGTGAAGGAGCTGAGCCCGCTGCTGCGCGACATCCATCAGCCGGTCCTGGAGATAACGGCAGCGATCAACGACGTGAAGGCCCGCATCGACGAGATCGACGCGGAGCTGCTCGACCGTTCGGTGTCGGCGGCGGCGAAGCTGCTCGCGGACGTCGAGGAGCCGGTCGGCACCGCGGAGCGCCGCGAGGTGGTCGAGGCGAAGTGGAAGGTGTTGGACGTGGACCGCCGCCGGATGCTCGTGGACGAGCTGGTGACGGTGACCATCGAGCCCATCACGCCCGGTCACGTGAAATTCGACCCCGACCTGATTCGGATAGAGCCGCGTCGCGACTGACTCATGAGTCGACTCGTCATTGCAATGGTGAGTCGACTCGTGGGAGAATGGTTGCAGACAAGAAGATCCCACCGGGGCCGCGACTTAGAAGCGCGGGGTTCTGCTCCCGGATGAGTAGCCGGTCAAACAGCCCAATTACCGTGGCGGGGAACCGGAAGATACTCATGTCTGAGGACTTCCGATGTCTGTCGTTATCGACGTTCCCCGCGCATCCGCGCTCGACCGCCCTGGCCTCGATCAGGGCTCCACTCCTTCTCCGCAGGCAGACGGCCTCGATCCCGTCATCGCCGCCGCTCGTGCTGCTGGTCGTCTGGCCGGTGAACGCCTGGCTCGCACGCCCCTGACCCCGCGACAGCGCGCCGCGGTCGCCGCCGTGATGGGCGGTGGTCACTGATGAGCGCCAACTCCGCCGCCTTCGACCACGTGAACGGCTTCCGCTGGCGACAGGGCGACCCCTCCCTCGCCGAGTCCGAGGCACGTCTCTACGACCTCGGCGTGCTCCGCTCCGTGCTGGAGGAGTCCGTCGAGATCGCCGTCGCCGACGCCCGCGCCGATGGGGTGACCTGGGCGAAGATCGGCGACGCCCTCGGCGTCACGCACCAGGCTGTCATCAAGCGCTACGGCCGGGGCGGTGGTCGCTGATGCGCGCCGACGCACGCAACCTCAGCACCGCTCCCGCCGACCTGACCCCGCCCGGAGGGCCTGGCCTGGCACCCGCCGAAGGCGGGCTGCCCGTCGTCGTGATGACGGTCCGCAGCCGTGCTTCGCACTCTAAGAGTTTCGGGAGCCTCATTCGTTCCTACGGGCGCGGCAAGGGCTTGTCGATTGCCGCGCCCTGCAACAACGTGCCTGGTCAGCGGTCGGTTCCGCCCGCGCTCCGTCGCGTGGCCTCGTGGGATCATTTTGGGTCTCATTTGGGGGTCAATAGGGGGTCATTTAGGCGCCGCACTCTCTCTGAGGCCCTCCGCGCTGTCCGCGGCGGGGGTGGTCGCCGTGGCTAAGCAGGAGAACAACCCGACGAGCATCGGGCTCACGCAGTACCTCGATCCGTCGTACTGGACCTGGGCTGCCGAGGACCCGAACGGGGCCGCGCTGCTCCAGCAGGGAGCCGAGGCGATCCTCGCCTACGTGGTGCAGCGGCTCGAGGCCACCGGCTGCGAGGTCGTCGAGGCCTACGGCATCGTGCATGACAAGGACGAGCGCGAGGTCTGGAGCGACACGGAGAAGGCTCTGGTGATCGAGCCGAAGCCCGATCACCTGCACGCGGTCATCAAGTTCGCCAGCCGTGCGAAGAGCGCACCGCTGGATCGGCTCGCGTTCGGCATCGGCGTCGAGCCCCAGTACGTCGAGAAGCCGGGCCGCGGGCGGTACGCCTACGACAACATGCTGTCGTATCTGACGCACGTGAAGTACGCGGACAAGCACCAATACGCGCCTTCGGAGGTCGCTACGGTGCGTGGGCCTGACTACCTCGGGATCGACGCCCAGCGTCGGGAGACCTGGCTCAAGGGGCGCGCGCACGTGAAGAAGAAGGTCGTCGCCGAGAACTTCGAGGACATGCGCGAGCGCGTGCTCCAGGGCGAGTTCACGCGGGATCAGATCATGCTCACGGACGAGCTGTTCGACATCTACTCGCGGCATCAGCGGGAGATCGACGACGCGCTGTCGGCCTACGGCCAGCGCCGCGCATACCGGGCGGCGGCGAAGCTCCGCGCCGGTGAGTTCTCGACGCACGTGGTGTTCGTCCATGGGGATGCCGGGATCGGCAAGACCCGGTTCGCCACGGACTTCATCACCGAGGCGATCAACGCGGCGAACGCGCACGGCGAGCGGTGGCAGGTCTACCGGGCCGCGACGGGGAACCCGCTTGATGACTGGCGAGGCGAGGAGGTGCTGCTGCTGGACGATCTGCGGGCCTCGGCGATGGATGCGAACGACTGGCTGCTGCTGCTTGATCCGTACAACGCCTCGCCTGCGAAGGCTCGGTACAAGAACAAGGGCGAGGTGGCCCCGCGCCTTATCGTCATCACGGCGACGATCGAGCCTGTCGAGTTCTTCTACTACGCCCGCCAGAAGGGCAACGTGGACGAGGCGTTGGACCAGTTCATCCGCCGCTTGGCCTCGGTCGTGAAGGTCTATCGTGCCGACGACATCAATCGTTACCTCGTGCAGCACATTGGGAAGATCGAGCCCTACGAGTGGCACCAGTGCAGCATCCCGACCGCCGCACACACGCCCGGCATGTACGGCAACGCGTATCACCAGAACGTCGGGTCGCGGGAACTGACCTACGGTCCGGAGACCTCGGCGGAACATGACGCTGAGGGCGCGGTTGCTGAGCTGCTGGGCGGGCTCGCGGTGCGGAGCCCTGACGTGCCGCTGGCGCTGATCGGAGGTGCCGCATGAGCACCGAACGCGATGCGCTCTTCCAGGGGGTCGAGGGGGCCGGAGGCCCCTCGCAAGCAGCCGGGGAGGACATGAGCGCCAGCGAAATGTCCGACACGGCTACTGCTTGCCACTCTGGCGTACAGGTGGAGCAGCAGATCGACTCCCAGGTGAACACCGGTCGGGCTGATGCGGAGGCTGTGCGTCAGAGTCACGGCGGCGCGAAGCGTCGTCGTGGGGGCCGCGCGAAGCTCGATACCGACTTCGGAGAGGAGACGCTCGCGGCGCTTCGCACTCGTGCGAAGCGGCTCGGGCTGGCTCCGAGCACGTGGGTGCGGACCGTCGTCCGGGATGCCCTCCACGCCTCTCGGAGCGAGGAGTTGGACGCCGCCGTGGCCGCGCACCTGCTCGGGGTCGAGGCGCGGGTGCAGGCGTCGGCGGATGCTCGCGAGCTGGCCGCGCAGATTCGCCCGCTGGCGATCAACGTCAACGACCTCGACCGCCGGGCGCGGGCTGGTGAGTCAGTGGCGCTGTCGGCGGAGGTGCCCGAGCTGATCGAGTTGCTGCGCGAGGTCCGCGCCCTGCTCGGGGATCGGGCGGCCTCATGAGCACCACGCACTACAGCCCGAGCGCCAGCGCCGCCGACACGGAGCGCTATATCCGTGGCAAGGAGGACGAGCGGGGCATCGCGATCACGTGCGATGTGCCGGGAGGCCCCGGCGCGTTCTCGGCGCGCGCTCGGTCGCTCACGCAGAACACGACGCGCGAGGTCGAGGCGGTGCATTACCGCCAGTCGTTCAGCGACGAGGAGTTCGACCCGAAGAGTCCGGAGGACGTGCAGCGGGTGAACGATCTCGGTTATCAGCTCGCGAAGAAGATGCACCCGGATTCCGACTGCCTCGTAGTCAGTCATGTGGATGGGCGGGGCAAGAAGCCGCACAACCACATCTTGGTCATCAACCACAACAACCGGACGGGGAAGGCGCTCTCGGACTATCGCACGTTCCACGACCGCAAGGCCGGGAATCAGCGGGGCGTCCAGTCGGCGAACGACCAGCTGATGCGAGAACACGGGCTCTCGGTCGTGAAGCGGCTGGAGCACGCACCGAAGGACTGGGAGCTGCGCCGCGAGGACTTCGCCGAGGGATCGCTCGACCGCGAGATGGGCGACCGGATGAGCGCGGCGCTGGCCGATCCCCGGGCGGTGGACAAGGCCGGTCTGGTCTCGGTGATCGAGGAGCAGAACCAGCGGCTCGGCGATGACGGGGAGCGGGTGCCGCGGATGCGGTTGCACAGCCCCGTCAGCAAGAAGGGCAAGCGCGCCGGGCAAGAGACCTGGACGCTCTACATCGAGGATCGCCGCGGCGAGTCCGGCCGCGCCGAGCGCCGCAAGCGCGCGAGCGCCCTCTCGGCGGACTTCACCCCGGAGGGCGCGCAGGCGTTCTTCGACTACCACCAGCAGCAGAAGGAGAAGGAACATGAGCGCAGCGCTCGACAGGCTGAAGCAGCAGAACGAGCCCGAGCAGTCGCAGCAGCAGCTCGGCAGTCCGGAGACGATGGAGCTGTTGACCTCGATCCTCGCCGCCGTCGAGGCGCAGAACACGAGGATCGCCACGCTGACCGAACAGCAGAAGAAGCTCGCGGGGTTCGTGAAGGTCATGGACGAGGAGACGACGAGGCGGCTGGAGCGGATCACGGCCCCGGCGTCGACCTCCTCGCCCTCCAGCGACGTGTCCGCGAGGATCGCGAGTATCGAGAGCAGGCAGAACGAGATCGCGAGCACGCTCGGCGAGTTCGCGCAGAGTCTCAACGGCGAGAGCTTGAACGCCGCGTCGCGGAGCTTGGTCGCGGAGGCGCAGAAGAATCGCGCGGCTACGGCCTCGGCGATTGAGGGTCTGAAGGCGCAGGTCACAGCGAACCAGAAGCTCGTGAGCCAGGTCGGCGGCGCGGTCCAGCGGATCGAGAAGCGCACCGAGGAACGGGTCGAGAAGGCTGTCGAGCAGGTCGCCGGGGAGGCTTCGGCCACGATGACCGCGAGCCTCGACGCCTCGAACGCGCGGGCGGAGCGGATCATCGCCGCGACGGCGAAGCTGGAGGCGCGACAGCTCTGGTCCGCCGCCGCCGCGATGTGCCTCGTTCTCCTGCCGGTGGCCGTGGTCGTCGCCGGTCTCTGGATGGGCATCGCCGGGCTCATCACGGGTGTTCAGTGGGCGCTGGACGTGGACGGGAGCGTGTGGCTCGGCATCGGCCGGTGGCTCGTGGTCGGCGCTGGCCTCGCCGGGGCCGGCTACGGGCTCTTCGCGTCCGTCCGCTGGGTTGCGGGTCTCGTGGAGACCTGGAAGGGCCGCGGGATACCGAAGTGGCCCCGCTGGCGCAAGAGGTGATCACGCCTCACGAGGGCAAGCGCGCGCAGCGCGTGCGGCAGCCGCGACAACTGGACATTAGGTCAGCGGCTGCTGTATAGTTCAGTGCATGCTGACCATTGCTTCGCGTCTTGACGTCATGAACCGGCTCGGCCGGGCCATGGCCGACCCGACGCGCTCCCGCATCCTGATGTCCCTGCTCGACAGCCCGAGCCACCCCGCGGTGCTCTCGCGCGAGCTGGGGCTGACCCGCTCGAACGTGTCCAACCACCTGACCTGCCTGCGCGACTGCGGGATCGTGGTCGCCGAGCCCGAGGGCCGCCAGACTCGCTACGAGATCGCCGACCCGCACCTGGCCGCGGCGCTGACGGCACTGGTCGATGTGACCCTCGCCGTGGACGAGAGCGCGCCGTGCATCGACCCGGCCTGCTCGGTGCCGGGCTGCTGCGCCGCGAGCAGTTCGGGGGACGCCTCGTGAGCGCCGCCTGCGGCTGCGACGAGCCGACGACCAGCCCCGCGGACGAGGCAGAGGAGGCAGAGCGCCCGTGGTGGCGTGATCCCGGCCTGGTCGTGCCGATCCTCTCCGGCGTCGCGTTCGGCACCGGCCTGGCGCTGGAGTGGTCGGGGCTGCACATCGCGGCGCTGGTCGCGTTCTGGGCGGGCCTGCTGCTGGGCGCGTACACGTTCGTGCCCGGTGCGATCCGGAATCTCGTTGTGAAGCGCAAGCTCGGGATCGCGCTGCTGATGACGATCAGCGCCGTGGGCGCGGTGATCCTCGGCTACGTCGAGGAGGCGGCCGCGCTGGCGTTCCTCTACTCGATCGCCGAGGCCCTGGAGGACAAGGCGATGGACCGCGCCCGCGGCGGGCTGCGCGCGCTGCTGAAGCTCGTGCCGGAGACCGCGACCGTGCTGCGCGACGGGACCTCCGCCTCGGTCCCGGCCAGGGAGATCGCCGTCGGCGACGTGCTGCTGGTCCGCCCTGGCGAGCGGGTCGCGACCGATGGGCTGGTCCGCTCGGGCCGGTCGAGCCTGGACACTTCGGCGATCACCGGTGAATCGATCCCGGTCGAGGTCGCGCCCGGAGAAGCGGTGTCGGCGGGCGCGATCAACAGCGCCGGCGTGCTGGAGGTCGAGGCGACCGCCGCGGGCACCGACAACTCGCTGACCACGATCGTGGAGCTGGTAGAGCAGGCCCAGGCCGAGAAGGGCGACCGAGCCCGGATCGCTGACCGGATCGCCCGCCCGCTGGTGCCCGGCGTGATGGTCCTCGCCGTCCTCGTCGGCGTGCTCGGGTCCCTGCTCGGCGACCCGGAGACCTGGATCACCCGCGCCCTGGTCGTCCTCGTCGCGGCCAGCCCCTGCGCGCTGGCGATCGCGGTGCCCGTCACCGTGGTCTCCGCGATCGGCGCGGCGACCAAGTTCGGCGTCGTCATCAAGAGCGGGGCCGCCTTCGAGCGCCTCGGCGGCATCCGGCACCTGGCCGTGGACAAGACCGGCACTCTGACCCGCAACCGGCCCGAGGTAACCGCCATCGTCGCCGCCCATGGGTTCGACGATGCGCAGGTGCTTGCTTGGGCTGCCGCCGTGGAGCAGCACTCGACGCACCCACTCGCCGCCGCCATCGCCGCCGCGGGCCGGGGAACCCCCGCCGCGCAGGACGTGGCCGAGGAGGCCGGGCACGGCATCGGTGGCCTGGTCGACGGCCGCAGGGTGGCGGTGGGCAGTCCGCGCTGGATCGACGCCGGTCCGCTCAAGGCCCGGGTCGAGGACCTGGAGGCCGAGGGGCAGACCTGCGTGCTCGTCACCGTCGACGGCTTCCTGGCCGGGGCGATCGGCGTCCGCGACGAGCTGCGCCCCGAGGTCCCCGAGGTCGTGCGGACCCTGCGCGACCAGGGCGTCGAGGTGAGCATGCTCACCGGCGACAACTCCCGCACCGCTGCTGCGCTGGCGAAGCTGGCCGGGATCGGCGACGTGCACGCCGAGCTGCGTCCCGAGGACAAGGCTCGCATCGTCGCCGGGTTCTCGGAGACGTCGCCGACCGCGATGATCGGCGACGGCATCAACGACGCGCCCGCCCTGGCCGGGGCGACCGTGGGCATCGCGATGGGCGCGACCGGCTCCGACGCCGCGATCGAGTCCGCCGACGTCGCCTTCACCGGCCACGACCTCGGCCTCATCCCGCAGGCTCTGCGCCACGCCCGCCGCGGCGGCAGGATCATCAACCAGAACATCGTGCTGTCCTTGGCGATCATCACTGTGCTGCTGCCGCTGGCGATCACCGGCGTGCTCGGCCTGGCAGCGGTCGTCCTCGTGCACGAGGTCGCCGAAGTCGTCGTCATCGCCAACGGACTGCGGGCTGCGCGTGCCCGCAAGCAATAGGTGTTCCGTCCAACGCCATAACTCAGACATGCGCTACGAGAACCCGCTGCACCTGGCCGAGGAGGCCGCCCAGCTTGACCTGCT
>JBQDFB010000079.1:0-7616 GCA_052085045.1 Microbacteriaceae bacterium
CCGGCCCGACGCCGATGACCGAGATGCGCGTGTTGCTCATCTTCTCGAGCGCGAGCACGTACTCCTGCGCGGTCTGCGGAAGATCGTCGAAGGTGCGGGCCGTGGAGATGTCTTCGCTCCACCCCGGGAAGTACTCGTAGATCGGCTTCGCGTGGTGGAAGTCGGTCTGGTTCACCGGCACGTCGTCGAAGCGCTCGCCATCGACGTCGTAGGCCACGCAGACCGGGATCTGCTCGAGACCGGTCAGCACGTCGAGCTTGGTGAGCACGAGGTCGGTGATGCCGTTGATCCGAGTGGCGTAGCGGGTGATCGGGGCGTCGTACCAGCCGGTGCGCCGCGTGCGCCCGGTGGTGGTGCCGTACTCGAACCCGGTCTTGCGCAGCCACTCGCCCTGCTCGTCGAGCAGCTCGGTCGGGAACGGACCCGAGCCGACGCGGGTCGTGTACGCCTTGACGATGCCGACGATGCGGTCGAGTCGGTTCGGGCCGACGCCCGTTCCCGTCGATGCCCCACCCGCGGTCGCCGACGACGAGGTGACGAACGGGTAGGTGCCGTGGTCGATGTCGAGCATGGTCGCCTGCCCGGCCTCGAACACGACGACCTCATCGCGCTGAAGGGCCTCATCGAGCAGATGCCCGGTGTCGGTGACCATCGGACGCACGCGCTCAGCGTACGAGAGCAGGTCGTCGACGATCTCGTCGACAGTGACGGCGCGGCGGTTGAAGACCTTGACCAGCAGGTGGTTCTTCTGGTCGAGCGCTCCCTCGACCTTCTGACGCAGGATGTTCTCGTCGAACAGGTCTTGAATCCGGATGCCGACGCGATTGATCTTGTCGGCATACGCCGGCCCGATGCCGCGCCCGGTGGTGCCGATGTTGCGCTTGCCGAGGAAGCGCTCGGTGACCTTGTCGAGCGTGCGGTGGTACTGCGTGATGATGTGCGCGTTGGCGCTGATCTTCAGCTTCGAGACATCGACGCCGCGGGCGCCGAGCGCCTCGAGCTCGTCGAAGAGCACCTCGAGGTCGATCACGACGCCGTTGCCGATCACCGGCGTAACGCCGGGGGACAGGATGCCGCTGGGCAGCAGATGCAGCGCGTACTTCTCGTTGCCGACCACGACCGTGTGACCGGCGTTGTTGCCGCCGTTGAACTTCACGACCCAGTCGGTGCGGTCACCGAGCAGGTCGGTGGCCTTTCCCTTGCCCTCGTCGCCCCATTGGACGCCGACGATCACGATTCCTGGCATGGGTGTCCCCCTTGCTTTCGCCGGGTTTGCACCGGCCGATGAGCTGGCCCGTTCGGGCGAACTCCATCTTAGCCAAGGGGGTTCGGCGCCGATCAGGTGCCGAACCCCCTGGGGACTGTCGCGTTCACGCTCCGTACGGGGCGAGCGCGAACCGGCCCCACGCCACGAAGACGAACAGGAGCATGTAGGCCGTGTCTCCCGCCATCAGTGCCCACTCGCCGCGGCGGAACCTCGTCGTGGCGGCGCCTGCCATCACGAGCGCGAGCCCGCACGCCGCGATCGGCGAGAGGATCGGGGCGATGCCCACCAGCGGCGGCAGGACCATCCCGACCACGCCGACGAGCTTGATCGTTCCGATCGCCTTGATGTGCCCGGCGTCGAAGTCGTCGACCCAGTGCTGGCTGTTCGCCAGCGACCGGTAGCGCTCCTTCGTCAGGACGATCTGACTGATCCCCCCGGCACCGTAGGCCACAGCCAGCAGTCCGGTGACGATCCACAGTGCGATATTCATGGAGTCCTCCTCGTTACCTTTGCCCGTTCGGGCCCGTCACAGTGAATGACGGATCAAATCGTGGAAAGGTAACGAAGATGCAGAAAATCGAACTCGCCGCGGCGTTCGAACAGCACCGGGCCCAGTTACTCGCGGTCGCGACGCGTGCGCTCGGCTCGCGGGCAGACGCCGAAGACGCCGTGCAGGAGACCTGGCTGCGGCTGGCACGGCATGCCGACGATGAGATCGAGAATCTCGGCGGCTGGCTCACCCGCGTCATCGGGCGGATCTGCGTGGACACGCTGCGCGGCCGGACGGCGCGCGGCGAGTCGGTGCTGGCCGACGACGACGGCGACCCGATCGTCACCGAAGACGCCGACGGCCCCGAGGATGCTGCGGTCGAGGCGGATGCCGTGGGGCTCGCCATGCTCGTCGTCCTCGACTCTCTCCAGCCCACCGAGCGCCTCGCCTTCGTCCTGCACGATGTCTTCGGCGTGCCGTTCGCCGAAGTCGGGCCGATCGTCGGCCGCTCAGCGGATGCCGCGAAGATGCTCGCGAGTCGCGCGCGGCGCAAAGTGCAGCATCCGGCTCCCCACGAAGAGCATCGTCAGAGCCGCGAGGTGGTCGACGCGTTCCTCACCGCAGCGCGCGAGGGAGACTTCGATGCGCTGATGCGCACGCTCGATCCGGATGTGACGTGGCACCACCACACCGCGCACGGCACGACCGTGAAGGTCGGCGCGAACGAGGTGCTCGCGGTCGTGCGCAACGGAGACCCCGAACGCGTCGAAGCACGGCGCGTCAACGTGAACGGTCAGCCCGGCATCCTGGCCTGGGGTCCGACCGGACGCCCGATCTCGCTCATGGCCTGCACGGTCGAAGGCGGCCGGATCGTCTCGGCGACCTCGATCACCGACGCGAAGCGCCTGGCACGTATGCGGCTGCCCGCGGCATCCCGCGGGGTGGATCGACGCCCGCACCCGTGAGCGTCTCGACGAGACGAGGTTGACCGCAAAAAGCCCGCCTCCGACGTCTGCGGAGGCGGGCTTCATGGCAGTTCACTCGTTGCCGACGGCCTTGTCGATGTTGTCGCGCACGTCGCTGATCTTGTCTTCGTGCGCGCCGCCGGTCGCCTTGTTCGCAGCGCCTTCGACACCGTCGAGAATCTTGTCCGAGATGTCTTCTGCCTGCTCGCTGTGCAGCACCTCGTCGATCTTGTCCTTGTTGTCGCCGATGAAGTCCTGCGCCTTCTTGCTCAGATCATCCAGAGCACCCATGAACATTCCTCTCCTCGGAGTATCGGCCGTCTGCCGATGCACTCAACCTATACCGGGGGTCGGCCCGGCACACTCCCCAATAGATAAAGGGTGCGCGCAGCGGCAGCAGCGAACGATATGCGAGCGACTGACACGCACGAGGATGGGGATTTCTGCCCGTCCTCTCGGCGCGCGTGACTCGGGTGCGGCGATTACGCTGTCACAGGGGGAGCGTGACGTGCGATCCCCGCGCATGCGAGGAGACAGTGATGGACGAGTCGAACGCCGCCAGCCGGAACGCCCCTTCCGCCCCGCCTCCCCCGCCCCGTCCGCCAGCACCGCGGACGGCCGCGCCGGCACCCGCACCGTCAGCGGCGCCAGCGCAGGCACCAGCGTCCGCACCGTCGGCAGCACCCGCACCAGCACCTGCACCAACACCAGCTCCGGCATCCGCGCCCGCAGGCGACGGCCTGTCCGACGCCGAGATGACTCGCGCCGCCAGCATCCTGAAGGTCATCTCCGATTCGTACTCGGCGAAGATGGTCGGCCAGGAGCGGCTGCGCACCAGCCTGCTCGTCTCGCTCATCGCCGGCGGCCACATCCTGCTCGAGTCCGTCCCCGGCCTCGCCAAGACGACCGCGGCATCCACCCTCGCCGACACCGTCAAGGCGAGCTTCAAGCGCATCCAGTGCACCCCTGACCTGCTGCCCAGCGACATCACCGGCAATCAGATCTACGACGCCCAGACCGGCTCGTTCCGCACCGTGCTCGGGCCCGTGCACGCGAACTTCGTGCTGCTCGATGAGATCAACCGCTCGAGCGCCAAGACGCAGTCGGCGATGCTCGAGGCGATGCAGGAGCACCAGACCACGATCGGCGGCGAGGTGCATCACCTGCCGAAGCCGTTCCTCGTGATCGCCACGCAGAACCCCATCGAGCAGGAGGGCACGTACGAGCTGCCCGAGGCGCAGATGGACCGCTTCCTCCTCAAGGAGATCGTCGAGTACCCGAGCCCGGCGGACGAGTTCGAGATCCTCAGCCGCATCGACTCGGGCGTGCTCGACCCCGACCGGCACGTCCACAGCGCCGTCACGCTCGACGATGTCCAGCAGTTGCAGGACATCGCATCCCGCGTCTACGTCGACGCCGCGATCCGCAACTACATCGTCTCGATCGCCTACGTCACGCGGAACCCGGGGCCGTACATCGGCGAGGATCGCGCCCGCTTCATCAAGTACGGTGCGAGCCCGCGTGCGAGCATCGCGTTCCTGCAGGCGGCCCGTGCGCTCGCACTGCTCAACGGCCGCGCGCACGTGATCCCCGAAGACATCCGCACTCTCCGCCACGTCGTGCTCCGCCACCGTGTGCTGCTGACGTTCGAGGCGGATGCCGAAGGCATCCGAAGCGAAGAGATCATCGACCAGATCTTCACCTCGGTGCCGACCCCCTGATCGCGCACCGATGGCCAGCCTGATCACGCAGGTGAAGAGCAAGCTCTTCATCCACTCGTCGCAGAAGTCGATGCATGCGCTCGACGGCGCTTACGCGTCTCTGCTGCACGGGCGCAGCCTCGACTTCGAAGACCTGCGCCACTACGAGTACGGCGATCAGGTGCGCGACATCGACTGGCGCGCCACGGCGCGGATGGGCGAACCCCTGGTCAAACGGCACCGCGCCAACCGGATGCACACGGTACTGTTCGTCGTCGACACCGGGCTCTCGATGACCGCGCTCTCCCACGACGAGAAGCCGAAGAAGGACCTCGCCCTGCTCGCCACCGGCGCCCTCGGGGTGCTCGCGCTGCGGCACGGCGACGACTTCAGCGTCGTGCACGGCGATGCCGACCGCATCCGCCGCCGCGCTCCCGGCCGCAGCGAAGGCGCCCTCGAGCACGCCCTGCGCACGATCGACCATGCGATCACGACGGCGAGCGCGCCGAGCGACCGCGACGCGCTGCTCTCATTCGTCGCGCGCACGATCGCCCGCCGTTGCATCGTCGTCATCGTCACCGACGAGGCTCCCGTCACCGACGAGACGGAGCGGATGCTGCGCCGCCTGCGCGTGCAGCATGATGTGCTGTGGATCACCATCCGCGACGCCGACCCGGTGCTCGCGCACGCGACGCAGGCGCCTCGTGCGGACGTGAGCACCCGCTGGTCCATTCCCGATTTCGTACACGGCGACGCGGAGGTGCTCGGCGAGATCGTCGCGCAGTCGCAGGCCGATGCCGCACGACGCGACGACCTGCTCGATCAGCTCGAGATCAGCCGCACCGCCCTCGACACTCAGGATGACGCGGTCGGAGACCTGCTGCGCATGCTGAATCGGAGGGCGCATGTCGGCAACTGACGAGCTGTACCCTCCGGCGCAGTACGGCTGGGGATGGATCGTGCTGGCGCTCGGCGTCATCGCGCTGCTGATCCTCGCGCTGTGGCTGGTGTTCTTCCTCACCCGTCCGAAGCGCAGCGTCGCCCTGCACGGAGCGGCGCAGGTCACACCGCCGACGGGCGATGTGCTCTCTATGCTGCGAACGGAATACAGTGATGAGATCGGGCGGATCGAAGCCGCGTACCGGGCGGGCACTCTGACCGCACGCGCCGCGAACCTCGAACTCAGCCGCGTGGTGCGCACGTTCGTCAACGAGTACAGCGGCCTCGAGGCGCCGGTGCTCGCTCTCGACGACCTCGTGCGCCTCGGCGTGCAGCCCGAGCTGATCGATGCGATCAGCCGGCACTACTACCCGAGCGTCTTCCGCCGCGGCCCCGCCCTCGACCCGCACGCCGGCGCCGACGCCGCCCGTGCCGTGGTGAAGTCATGGCATTAGAGAACTGGTGGGTCATCCTCGTCGCCGTCGCGGTCGTCATCGTCGCGATCGCGACCGGACTGCTGATCGGTCTGCGCAGGAGCGCCCGGCACCGGCAGCAGCAGAGCGCGCCGATCGCCCGCGCCGAGCGGCTGCGCGCGCTGCCGTCGTTCCGTCGTGCCGTGCGGCGCCGCACCACAGCGCTGGCCGGGGTGATCGCGCTCGGCATGATCGCGGCGGTCATCGGCGGGGTGGTCGCCGCCCGCCCCATGTCGTCGGAGACGATACAGCCGGTCAACACCAGCCGCGACATCATGCTGTGCCTCGACGTCTCGGGGTCCATGAGCGACGTCGACGTCGAGGTGCTCACGGTGTTCGAAGAGCTGCTGGACGGCTTCGAGGGCGAGCGCATCGGGCTGACGATCTTCAACAGCTCGCCGGTGCAGGTGTTCCCCCTGACCGATGACTACGAGTTCGTCCGCACGCACTTGGAGAGCATCCGGTCGAGCTTCGACTACATGGAAGAGGTCCCCGAGCACTGGATCGGCACCCTCAACGGTCCCGGCGCCTCGCTCATCGGCGACGGTCTGGCCTCGTGCGCGATGCGCTTCGACAATCTGGACGATGACCGCAGCCGGTCGATCATCCTCGCCACCGACAACGAGCTCGCCGGGGCATCCATCGTCTCCCTCGAAGAGGCGGCCAGCTACGCGGCATCCGCCGGCGTGCGCGTCTTCGCCCTCAACCCCGTGCAGGGCGTGAACACCGAGATGAGCGACGAGCTCGTCGCCGCCGCGCAGGCGACCGGCGGTGAGGCGTACGGGCTGCGCGACACGACCACCGTCGCCGACATCATCACCGATGTGCAGGAGCAGGATGCCACGGAGCTGCGCGGCCAGGCGCAGGTGGTGTGGACAGACGACCCGAACGTGTGGATCGCGGTGCTGTTCGTGCTCGGCCTCGGCTTCGTCGTGCTGTTGTGGAGGGTGCGCCTGTGATCTTCCACCCCGTGCTCAACGTCGTCCTACTGATCCTGCTGTTCGCGCCCGTCGCCGCGCTGGCGGTGTGGATGCTGGTGCGCGGGCAGCGTGCGCTGTGGTCGATGCGCCTGGTGATGCTGCTGGCGGTCTTCGTGATGCTGCTGCGCCCCGGCATCCCGGGCGGCGCTACCCAGACCCTCGCGACCGACACCGATATCGTCATCGTGCTCGACACGACGGCGAGCATGGTGGCCGAGGACTGGGACGGCGAGCATCCGCGCCTCGACGGCGTCCGCGCCGACGTGCAATCGATCGTCGACGAGTACCCGGGAGCGCGCTTCGCGCTGATCACCTTCGCCGCAGCGGCGGAGCAGCGTCTGCCGCTCACGACCGACACCACCGCGCTGATGTCGTCGCTCGAAATCCTGCGCCCCGAGGTCACGTCGCAGTCGCGCGGCAGCTCGATCGGCATCGCGAACACGATGCTGCAGGAGACCCTCGCCGGTGCCGCCGAGTCGGCACCCGACCGTTCACGCATGGTGTTCTACCTCGGCGACGGCGAGCAGACCGTCACGACAGAACGGGAGTCGTTCTCGGGCAGCGCCGAGTTCGTCGACGGCGGCGGCGTGCTCGGCTACGGCACGAGCGCGGGTGGGCCGATGAAGATCACTTCGGGCAGCTTCGACGGCGACGGGGGCGGATACATCGAATATCAGGGCGAGCCGGCGATGTCGGTGCTCGACGACACCAACCTGCAAGCCATCGCCGGTGAGCTGGACGTGCCGTTCCAGCTTCGGGATGCTGAGGCCGCACTCGACCTGCCAGAGGCCCCCGCCACGAC
>JBQDFB010000080.1:0-3321 GCA_052085045.1 Microbacteriaceae bacterium
CCCCGCGGACCCATCGACGAGCGCAGCACCCCTCGCGGACCCATCGACGAGCACAACACCCCCCGCGGGTCGTTGAGCGAGCGAAGCGAGACGAAACGCGTTGAGCGAGCGCAGCGAGACGAAACGTCCTTCCCCGGACATCACGCCGACGCCATCCACCGCTCCCTCCTCGCCGGACTCCTCTCCCAGATCGGCATCCTCGATGAGCGGAACTCCAAGACCCCGCCGAAGGGACAGTCCCAGCGTCAGAAGGACGCGAAGCGCCGCATTGCCGAATACCGGGGCGCACGCGGCATCCGTTTCTCGATCTTCCCCGGCTCGGGCCTGCGCAAGCAGAGCCCGCGCGCGGTGATGGCCGCCGAGGTCGTGGAGACCTCGCGCACCTTCGCCCGCACGGTCGCAGCGATCGATCCGGCCTGGGCGGAGTCGCTTGCCGGTGACCTCGCCAAGCGCCAGGTGTCAGAGCCGCACTGGTCGAAGGATGCCGGCGCCGCCGTCGCCTACGAGAAGGTGACGCTCTACGGGGTGGAGATCATCCCCCGGCGGCGCATCCAGTTCGCGCGCATCGATCGGGCGGCGTCTCGTGAACTGTTCGTCCGGCACGCACTCGTCGAGGGCGAGTGGGATCCGGGGCGGATCGACAAGAGGGTCAGCGCGTTCTGGCGCAGCAATCACGAGCTGCGCCGGCGGCTGGAGAAGCTCGAAGAGCGCGAGCGGCGACGCGACATCCTCGCTGGCGACGAGACGGTCTTCGGGTTCTATGACGACCGGATCCCCGCCGACGTGTTCGATGTGCGCTCCTTCGAGAGCTGGTGGCGTGAGGCGCTGCAGCAGACGCCGAAGCTGCTCGTGATGCGCGAGAGCGACCTGATCGAAGACGATGCGAGGTCGGAGAAAGACGAGTTCCCGACTCGCTGGACGCAGGGCGACCAGGTGCTCGGCCTCGCCTACCGGTTCGAGCCGGGGGCGGCCGATGACGGTGTGAGCGTCGTCGCGCCGCTCGCACTCCTCGCTCAGATCGAGGACCGCGGATTCGACTGGCAGGTGCCCGGCCTGCGCGCCGAGCTCGTCACCGCTCTGCTGCGCGCGCTGCCCAAGACGATCCGGCGGCATGTCGTCCCCGCCGCGGACTGGGCGGACAGGTTCGGGGCAGAGCTCGCCGAGCAGGGCCCTGAGGGTCGCGCCGGGCTCCCCGAGCGCTCCCTCAAGGAGGCGCTCGCCCGGCTCATCCAGCCGCTCGCGAACCAGCCGGTGTCGGCCGACGACTTCGACGACGAACGCGTGCCGGGGCACCTGCTGATGAACTTCCGCGCGGTCGACGAGCGCGGCCGCGCCGCGGGTTCCGCACGGGATCTCGGCGAGCTGCAGCGGTCCCTGACCGATCGCGCCCGGGCGAGTGTCGCGCGTTCCATCGCGCGGCCGGCGAAGCCCGATGTCACGGCCGTGGCCGCAGCATCCGCCCGTACCTCGATCGAGCAGGACGACCTCACGAACTGGACGTTCGGCGATCTTCCCGAAGTGCTCGACACGAAGGTCGCCGGCGGTGTCGTGCGGGGGTATCCCGCGATCGTCGACCGGGGCAAGACCGTCTCGGTGCGCGTCGAGGCGACAGCGGATGCCGCAGAGCAGGCGACCCGCGACGGCGTGCTGCGGCTGGTGCTGCTGAACGTGCCCTCCCCCGCGTCGTACGTGCAGGATCATCTCACCTCTCCCGAGAAGCTCGCACTGGCGGCCGCGCCGTATCCGTCGGTCGCGGCACTCATCGAAGACGCGCGGACGGCCGTCGCTCGTTCCCTGCTGCCCGAGACCGCGATCCGCACGGAGGCCGCGTTCGTACAGGCTCGGGATGCTGTCAATGCGAAGCTCGTCGACGACCTGTTCCAGACCGTGTCGCTCGTCGCCCGCATCCTCACGAAGGCGCGCGAGGTCGAGCGCGGGATCAAGTCGCAGAACTCGCTCGCGCTGCTCGGTCCGCTGAACGACATCCGCTCCCAGCTCAGCGGCCTGCTGCACCCGGGCTTCATCTCGGCGGCGGGCACCGAGCGGCTCGCGCACTTCCCCCGGTACCTCGACGGCATGCTCGACCGGCTGAAGACGCTCGAGAACGAACCGGGCAAGGATCGCACGCGCATGACGGAGTACGAGCGCGTCGCGCAGGCGTTCGAGGATGCCGGCGGCACGATCCCCCTCGCTGCAGATGCTGCGCCGGCCCTGGTCGAGGTGCGCTGGCTGCTGGAGGAGTACCGCATCAGCGTCTTCGCCCAGCGCCTGGGTACAGTCAGCCCAGTGTCTCCGCAGCGCATCCAAAAGGTGTTGTCCTCCCGTTGAGCGCAGCCGGGTAGCCTGGCGGCATGGCCCGTGCAATCGTCTACACAGAACTCGGTTCCCCTGATGTCCTCCAGCTCATGGACATCCCCGACCCTGTCGCAGGTCCCGGCGAGGTGGTCGTGCGCATCGAAGCGGCGGGCGTCAACCCGCTCGATGCGAAACGTCGCGGCGGCATGCGGCCGATGCCTCCGATCACCGAGCCGCGCCGTGTCGGCCTCGACGGCGCCGGCGTCGTCGATTCCGTCGGTGAGGGTGTGAGCGCGTTCGCGGTCGGCGACCGGGTCGCGACCGGCGACACCACCGGCACGTACGCGACGCACCTGGTCGTGCCCGTGGCGAATCTCACGCGCCTTCCGGATGCCGTCACCGCCGCCGAGGGCGCCGCGCTCAGCATCCCGGTGGGAACGGCTTATCAGTGCGTGCGCTCGTTGAACGTCGGCGCGGGCGATACTCTTCTCGTCCACGCCGGTTCCGGTGCGGTCGGGCAGGCTGCCATCCAGTTCGCCGTGAACGCCGGGGCGAAGGTGATCGCCACGGGAAGCCCCGCCCGCCACGAACAGTTGCGCGAGCTCGGCGCGGTCCCCGTTGCGTACGGCGACGGTCTCGCTGATCGGGTACGCGCTGCCGCGCCCGATGGCGTGACCGTGGCGCTGGATTGCATCGGCACTGACGAGGCGATCGAAGCGTCGAAGGAGCTGGTCTCCGACCACGCCCGCATCGCGACGATCGTCCGCGGACCGGATGCCGAGAAGCTCGGCATCCGCGCCTTCAGCGGCGGCTCGCCCACTCCCCTGACTGAGCAGGAACTCGCCTGGCGACGCGAAGCCGTCGGCGTCGCGGCCGATCTCATCGCCGCCGGCGACTTCCAGGTCGAGCTCGGGCCTGAACTGCCTCTCGCCGAAGCCGCCCAGGCGCACGAGCTCATCGAGGCGCACGCAGCCCGCGGCAAGATCACGCTGGTGCCGTAGGCTCAGGCGGCTGTGCGCGCTTCAT